>CBDTTM010000008.1:0-29708 GCA_965363355.1 uncultured Selenomonadaceae bacterium
TCAAAGAACACCGTGCTAACTGCTTGAGTCAGCTTTTATATAGTAACTTATATTTCATCTTTTGTCAACATCTTTTTTCAAGGTTGTTGAAACAAATTTTAAAACATAATGTCTGCCGTATCACCGGCGACTTGTATTATTCTACAAGATGCCGGCATGTTTGTCAACACTTTTATAAAAATTGATAAATAACTAATCCTAATACGCCCGGAATACCGAAAACTCCAGCAATCAAAGCTTTTAGAAAGGTGATTTTTATGCCTACACCAAATAAATTAACAATCCAAAGCATAACTGCACCAACGATGCTATTAGAAACAAGTTTCCACAAAATCCGCATTGGCAGTGAAACAACTTTCCCAATTAAACAAAGAACAACAATCCCCACAACAAATGCAAGAACAATATTCGCTTCCATAACAAATCCCTCTCAATCAATGCACAAAACCGGGATATGATATCCCGGTTTCTTTTTTTAAATTTCCCGGCGGTTTTCAAGAGCCTTTGACAAGGTGACCTCATCTGCATATTCTAAATCCCCGCCAATCGGCAAGCCATGGGCGATGCGCGTCACTTTTATGCCAACCGGCTTAAGCAGTTTTGCGATGTACATCGCTGTAGCTTCGCCCTCTACATTCGGGTTGGTTGCCATAATAATCTCTTTGACTTCTGAGTCGTAGAGCCTCCCTAGCAGCTCTTTGATCCGAAGGTTCTCCGGTCCAACGCCTTCAAGTGGTGATAATGCCCCATGAAGAACATGGTACACACCCTTATAATCTCGCATGCGTTCTAAAGCTGCTACATCTCGTGGTTGTTCCACTACACAGATCAACGAATGATCTCTCCCATTTGAAGAACATATCTTGCATGGATTCGTATCACTCAAGTTAAAGCATGTATTGCAAAAACCGATTTTTTCTTTTGCTTCAACAATCGCATTGGCTAAAGCCTTGGCTTTATCAACATCCATATCAAGAATATGATAGGCCAAACGGACTGCCGTCTTGGCTCCAATCCCAGGCAATGACCGAAAATGCTCGATAAGCTTCGCCAAAGGTTCTATATATTGCATTATTAAAGCATTCCTGGCGGTAAATTAAGGCCACCGGTCAGCTTGCCCATTTCAGTTGCCATTAAATCTTCAACTTTTTTTACAGATTCATTCACAGCAGCAGAAATTAAATCCTGCAGCATTTCTACGTCTTCTGGATCTACAGCTGAAGGATCGATAATTAACGACTGGATTTGTTTTTCTCCATTCATTACTACCTTAACTGCTCCGCCGCCTGCGGATACATCTACTGTTCTTGTTTTTAATTCTTCCTGTAATTTAGCCATATCTGCTTGCAATTTCTGGACTTTTTTCATCATGCCGCCCATATTGCCCATGTTACCCATTCCACCAAACATAGTATATGCCCCCTTCTATATGTACTATACCCTAGACTACCAAAATACATTGGCATCGTCAATTGCTTATTTCAAATCTTCCTTACGGACAAAATTGTCACCGAATATTTCCACAGCAGTTTCAAGCGTATGCCGCTCTTCTACGTTCAAAGCATCATAGTTAACTTCAACCTTTTCCTGTACCGGCGCGGGCTTTGGTATATTCTTCTTCACTGGTGGCAGCGGCTTTTGAACCTTGGGAGCAGCTTCTAGATTGCAAATAATACGAAGCGATCGACCGGACAGATCCTGCAAGATTTCTTCTAGTAACAACCGATAGTCTTCTCTTTCCGTCCTCGCCATCATAAAGCTGCTCTTAAAAGCAATAAAAAATTGTGTATCATTTATTCCACGCACTTCACCGGCTTTTACACAAGCGTAAACTGGCATCTTCCCCTGTTTCTTCAAGGTTTCCAGCAATTTTTGCCAAATGTTTTGTGCCTCGGCATTGCCTGCCACCGTTGACGGCATCGTTGCCTGTTCCACCGCATTCTGGCTTTCACCTTGCATTTTTTGCTGACTTGCCTGCACCATATTGTTTTTAGGCTGCTGAGAAGAAATGTTCGATTTTATCGAGCTAGGCGTTCCAGCAGTTTGCCCTGGCATAGCAGCTATTTTTTTAAGCGCAGCAGTCAGTCGATTGACCTTTGCCTCGAGCTGTACAATCCGTTCATCTGATACAGAAGTGTTTTGACCGTTTGAAGCAATTGCTTCAGGGTGGCATAGTGATAGCAACGCCACTTCGATTGCAATACGTGGCTGCGGTGACCATTTGATTTCATTCATCGCTGCATGTAGTTTTTGAATGATCTCTACGATTTCCTCATGGCTGAAATTTTCAGCGTGCTGCTTTAAAACATCCTCTTGGTCATTATAAAGCTCAATGCCGGCAACCATTCCTGCCGCCTTATAAATCATAATGCTGCGCATATGTAGCGTCATTTCGGCTAAAATCTGTTTGACATCTTTACCACTAGCCAAAAGTGTATCGAGTAGCGAAAGAATCGCTCCTCCATTTTTTCCAGCCAAAGCTTCGGTGAGTTTCCATATCCACTCATGTCCGACTAAGCCAAGGATATGGCGGACCTTTTCCGCTTTCACGCCGTCTTCCGCCAGCGCTGAGCATTGATCCAGAATACTCAAGGCATCACGCATCCCACCATCTGCATGGATTGCTATGATCCGCAAAGCCTCTGGTTCTGCGGCAAGATTGCTCTCGCTTGCAACCAATGCCAGGCGTTTTTGTATTTCATCTACTGTTATGCGTTTAAAATCATATCGCTGGCAACGCGATTGTATCGTGGCCGGTACTTTATGCGCTTCTGTAGTCGCCAGGATAAATACGACATGCGCCGGTGGTTCTTCCAGCGTTTTAAGCAAAGCATTGAACGCTTCTGCGGTCAGCATATGCACTTCATCAATGATATATACTTTGTATCTTCCGTCTGCTGGTGCGAATTTGACCGTTTCCCTCAAATCCCGGATTTCATCAATGCCTCGATTGGATGCAGCATCAATTTCAAAAACATCCATCGAGGAACCTTCATTGATTTTTTGACAATTCGCACAGATATTACAAGGTTCTGGTGTCGGCCCGTTTTCACAGTTGAGCGCTTTGGCAAAAATCTTGGCTGTACTAGTCTTGCCTGTACCGCGAGGTCCTGAAAATAAATAAGCATGTCCGATTTTTCCCGTAGTAATTGCATTTGACAGCGTCCGACTAATATGGTCCTGCCCAATTAAGTCCGAAAAATCTTTAGGACGCCACTTCCGATATAAAGCAACATACGCCATGATATTCTCCCGCCTTCAATATTTCTCATTTCTCTTGATTATAACAAAAAAACAGCCCTACCGGGGCTGCTTTATTATGTATTCCCTTTTCAACGTCGGGCCACGGCCCTCAGGCAACCTCACGGCACATGAAGATAACCACTTACCGCTGCTTCCTTCCGGACCTGACGGGGTTCACGGGTCTTCATTGCGTAAGACCAAAGCGCCGCGGTCCGACCTTAAAAAGGATCTGTGTCTTAAATTATAATGGCGGAGAGTGAGGGATTCGAACCCTCGGTACAGTTTCCCGTACACACGCTTTCCAGGCGTGCTCCTTCAACCGCTCGGACAACTCTCCAGTGCTTGAACAAAATATTATATTTCATCTGCAACGATATATAGATTATCATTTATTTAGGGTTTTGTCAACACTTATACATATTTTATTCAAAACAACTGTATTTCGCCAGAAAATCTTCCTCGAGAACGTCAAAAAATAATCTCATCTGTCGCCAAAATCAGATCAAAACTGCCACAAATCGTATCGATACGAATAACCAGCTGTCTGTTACCAGCAGGCAATACGTTATCAGCAGAACGATAAGGATCAAGGTCTACATTAAGATGGCGATTTGATAGATTGACGATATACAGCCCATTTGTCACATTTAAGAATTCAGCAACACTGTCAACCGCCAGCTCACCGATTTCTTCAATATTTTCCTGGCTGTAGCGGCGAGCCAATGCCAATATGACATCTTCTTCTGCCATGATTCCCGTAATCAGCATGACATCACCTGTCAACCGCTGAGAAATCGTAATCATGCTTTTATCGCCACTAAAAGGTTCCGGCTCTAAATTGATGACTGCTTCTGTATTTAAAAAGCGTGACAACGCCCTTAAAAAAACATCCGTATATTCACTATAGAGTACATATTCTTCTTCTAGTTCTTCAAAGTTGACGCGTTTCATCGCGACCTGATTAACTGCTGTTCCAATTGTCAAAGTTTCTCTTTTTTTATAATCATGCATGAGTCTTTCCAGTTCTACATAGCTCTCAACCATATTTTCACTAAGAAGGCCTTGGGCAAAACTCATATTCGTAGTTGGTATCATTTCCGATAAGCTTCTGTATTCTGATTCTGTCATATACTCAGCATTAACAGCCAAGGTACCAAAATCGTCCCCTGGTTTTTGCTGTGCTTTTATCGTTTCGATCTGCTCGCCAGTCAGCACTTGTGACCAAAGGCCTCTGACTTCGATTCCAGCCGGGTGTTCTTCAAGGTTCTCCAACAAAAACCGTATTTGATCAGCAGAAATAAACCCTTCATTAAGCAAAGATTGTGCAAAGTACTGTTTAAGCATCGAGAGACACCTTCTTCCGCAAACGCTTTACAACCATCTGGATTTGTTCACTGGTATAAGGTTTTTGAATGAAATCCATAGCTCCCAGCTTCAGCGTTTCTATCAAATTGGCTGCTGACCCTGTAGAAGATAACATGATTACCTGCATGTCTGGACGAAGCTCCCGAATAGCGCGCAGTGCTTCTACTCCATCAATTTCAGGCATAACAATATCTAATATAATTCCATCCGGTTGTTCCTTCAAACATTCCATAACAGCCTCTTTGCCATTTTTAGCTTCAATGACCTCACAGTCTAAGCCTTCAAGTTCAGCCCGCAGTTTTTTACGAAGCAAACTGGAATCATCTGTAATAAGAATCTTTAATTTCCGCGTCATGTTTCAGCCTCCCCTGTATCAAATTGCCTCTATGTTTAATGTTTTTACCCCCGCAAAAATCTTACAAAAGTTCACTTTTATTATAACACAATCCGGCGTCTTATAGATATCTGATTTTTTGAATTTCTTCTATGATTCTTATCATTTTACACAAAAAAAGTTTAAACAATCACAAAATCAGCCGTTAAAACGTGTTCTTTACGTCCCCTAAAATTTATATAATAAAAACCATAAATATATCATTTGTTGTATCGAAGACAATCTGTTATGATAATAGGCAAGAATACTGTTTCCATCTCTTTACTTCCTAAAAAAAGATAGAAGCCGTGTAATTTTCTTAAAGATTGGTGGTTTTATCGATGCCAGTACAAACAAATGAGGAAAAGAAGCAACCCGGAGGTAAATCATATAAGCTTTTGACACTTCTCCTGCTCCTGCTTCTTTTATTTCTATCCTATTACATGAACCCAGGCCCCTGGCAAAAAATATTTGCACTTTTGTTGTCAGGCGACTTGACAAATATCATCGATTATATCCGTTCGTTTGGCCCATACGCAATGTTAATCAGCTTCCTCATGATTGTTTTGATCAACATCGTAGCGGTGCTGCCTAATATTTTCTTTTTGGCTGCTAACGGAATACTCTTTGGCATCATCCCGGGAACGATTTTATCTTGGTTGGCAGAATCGACCGGTGTCATCATCAGCTTTGCTTTGATGCGTTATTTTGGTCGCGACTGTACAACAGCTCTGATAAAACGTAATAATCTATTGACGAAAGTCGATGAATACAGCGGTAAGAACGGCTTCAAAATCATGATCATTGCCCGCAGCATCCCTTTTGTCCCTTCTGGAATCATCACCGCACTCGGAGCTGTAAGCGAGATTCGCAAACGAGATTATATATTTGCTACACTGCTCGGCAAACTGCCGTCAGCCTTCATTGAAGTCTCGATTGGTCATGATCTTGCATCGTACCATGAACACAGTATGCGCCTTACCATATTGGTTTTAGTAGCCCTATCGGCTTATGGGATCCACCTTTGGCACAAGAAAAAAACTGCCGCTGCACTACAAACGGCACGAATCGATGCTTGCTGTCAGGAAGATACCTCAAAAAATCAATAAGTTTCACATTCTTTAGTGTTGCCATGAAAAAATTTCCCATGGTAAAAAATAACGAGGGATTCTATCTCTCGTTATTTTTGCCTCTACTCGCAAAATACGACGGCAAAGCAACCGTCAAAACGACACCTTGCTTTGTCATCAGCGGTGTACTGAACAGAGCCATATCGCTTTTTAGCCATTAATTTTATGACATTGGAGATTCAAAAATGAAATTAAAACTGTTTTTAAAAATACTATTGATGGTATTATTTCTAGTCATCATATCCATCAACGTATTTTCTTTTCTTACCATCGATCGGCTGCAAGAAAATAACCGTATCATCAATTATGCCGCCTTGGCCAACACTACAACACAACGATTGATGAAATCCGAAACAGCGAACCAACCCAACGACGAAATGCTGCAAACGATCGACGATATCGTCTCTAATCTGGTCGACCGGCAAAATGATTCCTTTCCCATTGAATTTGAGGACTCCGACCGTTCAAAACAACTCCAGGAAATCGATACGTCTTGGGCAAACTTAAAAAATGAAATCTACTTGCTTCGCACTGGCGTTCCAAGCGCCGACCTCAACATCACGACAAAGCAGTATGCAACTTTATTAGAACGGACAATCGCCGATGCTGAGCTCGATTCCAAAACAAAATTCAAGCAACTTGAAATGTCCAAATTATTTTTTCTGATGACTATTCTCATCTTGGCCATGGTTTGCCTGCACTTATTTTGCAAATTAGTGTTTTTGAAAAAGCGCACCCTAAAATTAGAAGATATTGCCTTTTTCGACAAGCAGACCGGATTGCCAAATCGCAATCAATGTGACCGAATCATCAAAAAATATGAAAACGCTCCCCTAAAGCCTAATTTGGTCTGCATCTATTTTGATTTAAACAACCTAAAACAAACCAATGACATCCACGGCCATCATTTTGGCGACCAACTGATCTGCAGCTTTGGCAAAACCTTGCAAGAAACAGGCTATATCCACGGTTTTGTCGGTCGCAACGGTGGTGATGAGTTTCTGGCAATCTTTGAAAATTTCAGCTTAGAAAACACGGAAAAATACATCGCCGAGCTAAAGCAAATCGTCGATGTATTCAATCAGCAAAATGAATTTGTCGAAATAAGCTTTGCCGCTGGATTTTCAACATCAAATGATCCACGTGCCAAAACGATTTATGATTTATTGAAGATTGCTGACCAAAATATGTACGAAAACAAACGCTGCATCAAAAAACCATTGACCTAAAAAGGTGTGGGCAAGAGAATCTCTTGTCCACACCTTTTCTATTCGAAAATCGATGAGTATTATTGAATTTTACAAGCCCATCATTTTGTGGCGAATTGCATAATTCACTAATTCTGATTTTTTACTGACATTCAATTTTTTCATGATTCTTGAACGATATGTATCAACTGTCTTTGGACTGATAAAAAGTTTTGCCGCAATCTCTGTGTTCGTATGTCCTTGTGCTAGATAACGCAGGACTTCGCGTTCCCGGCCACTGAACATCTTATAAGGATCATCTGAATCATTGCTTTTATTTGTCGCCTTCAGCAAGGTATCAATGAGTGTTTGTGAAATACTTTCATTCAAGTACTTCTTACCTTCTGATATACGTTTGATTGCCTCCATAAGCTCTGTATCAGCAGAACGCTTCAGCACATATCCATTAGCACCTGAACACATCACTTCTTTGATGAATTCTTCGTCGTCATACATCGTCAAAACCAAAATGGCACAAGCTAGTTTCCTTGAACGGATTTCTTTGATGCATTCAACACCGCTCATATCCGGCATTGAAAGGTCCAAAAGTAAAATATCTGGTTCTTTCTCACAGACAAGATCTACTGCTTCACGTCCATTCCCCGCTTCACCAATGACTTCAAATTCTGAATAACAATGCAATAAGGCCTTTAGGCCGGATCGTAGTACCGCATGATCGTCTGCAATTATAATACGAATTTTATTCATAATTAACCTACTTTCCTGAAACCATCTACCGTTAACTGTAGCACAAGAAAAATTCAACGTAAAGAGCTTCTTGTGCAATTTATCACAAATTAAAAATAAATACAAAAATAAACAAAACAGTATTATTTTTACTCTTTAATTATAGCTGGAGTTGCCGTAAAATAATAGTAATAGGCTTTTTATAACACGGAGGTGCTTCCCTATGAATATACAACATCTAGATCCCAAGTTTGCACAATCGCTCGTAGATATTATTTCTGCAGAATTAAATAAAAACGTCAATATCGTTGATAAGGACGGCATTATCATCGCCTCTTTCAGTAAGGACCGCATCGGTCACTTGCACGAAGTGGGCATCCGGATATTGCAATCCGAAAAAATCCACGAATTTCCAGTCTCAGAAAATGATCAATTACAATTTCTTGGTGTGCGCACAGGCTTCAACGTTCCGATTTGGCTTGAAAACGAATGTGTCGGTCTCATCGGCGTCACGGGAAAATCAGAAGAAGCCGCGCCTTATGCTCGTTTGGCCGCCCACTTTGTCGAAGCTGCGCTCAATGCTAATATCAGGCAGGAAAAGCTCGTAAAGGCCCTCCAAGACAAACAGACACTGCACCAGCACTATGTAAAAAAAATCATCAATATCCAAGAAGAAGAACGGCGTAAAATATCACGCGAACTGCATGATGAAACAAGTCAAGCACTGACCTCTATCATTTTTGGTCTGCGCGTTCTCGCGGAAACTTCTGATGATGAAAATAAAAACAAGCTTTTGCAGATGCGCGACCTAGCCGCCAACAGCCTTGATGCCGTCCATCGTCTGGCCGTCCAATTGCGCCCTGTATTGCTTGATAATCTCGGTCTGGTCAGCGCTACGAAGAAATATATCGAAGACTACGCCCAAAAATATAAAATCGATGCGACGGTAGATATCGCCGCTGATTTATCCGGCAAACGATTCTCGCCAGAAATTGAAATCTCGCTTTATCGTATCTTGCAGGAATCATTGACTAATATCATCAAGCATGCCCACGCAAGTCAAGTGCAAATCAAACTGGCAAAGAAAAAGTCCACCTTACAGTTTTCTATCGCCGATAACGGTGTCGGCTTCCACAGCAGCAAGATACACAAGCATCATAAACATGCTTGCTTAGGACTTTATGGTATGCGTGAGCGCATAGCCGGTATAAACGGTGAATTTTCTATCCAATCGACCATTGGCGAGGGAACTTGCCTGCAAATCGAAGTACCGATTTCCCCAGCGGAAATGGACTAAAGGTCACGGGACTACCAAAAAACAAGGTTCTAAAAACAGTCGTTATCTATATAAAGAAATGTCTATGGACTTATATCATCGATCCATAGACATTTTTGCTCAATTTTCCAATCCCCCATAGCAAGAAACCACGTCTTCTTAATTTTTATATAAAAAAGAAGGGCAGAATACGATTTTTTCGTATTCTGCCCTTTAATTTATATAAGGGGTTTTTGAACAGCCTCACTAAAACAGTTTCCATTTTTTAGCGCAAACCTTACTGTTCGCCAGCTTTGTAGGATGCGTCCAAAAGCTGAATGACATGGACAACAGAAGCATCTACGCTATTTTGTTCTAACCCATCCGTTAGATGCATACGGCATGTTCCACAGCTGGTAGCTACGATTTCTGCTGCCGAAGCTTCTATATTTTTCACTTTTCTATCGTTGATCCTGCGCGAAAGCGGATAATTGGCCAAACTGAAAGAGCCACCCGAACCGCAGCAACGATCTGCATCTTTCATTTCAATAAAGGTAAGTCCCGGAATCGCTCGCAAAATCTCTCTTGGCTGCTCCGTCACTTTGATGCCTCTTGCCATATGGCATGGGTCATGCATCGTAACTGTTTTTTTGACTTCGCCTAAATCTTCGCGGCGCATTGGCATGACATCCACCAAAAATTCACTGATTTCATAGGTTTTTGCCGCTAATGCCTGTGCCTTTTTATACATGACTGGATCATTTTTGAACATACGAGGATATTCGAGTTTCAATGCTTCCGCGCAAGAGCCGCAGGCAGCTACCACATAATCGACATTGCAATCCCCAAATACATCGATGATATGTTTCGCAAAAGTTTCAGCTAGCGCCTTATCTCCAGAAACATAAACCGGTGTTCCGCAGCAATGCTGTTCTGGCGGCATTACCACCTCGATATCATTATGATGAAGTACATTTATTACGGAATCTCCAACATCTGTATACATATAATTGATTGTACAGCCAGTGAAAAATGCTACTTTGCACTTGGCATGATCTGCCTTTATGACTTCTGGATATTTGCTTCTTAGCGGGGTTGCCGCAAAAGGAGCTGTTACCCTTTTGCGGTCGATGCCCGGCATTGGAAATCTAGCAATAGCACCGACTTTCCCCGGTACTTTTTTAAAGCTCAACGGTCCAAACATCCCTGCCGTCCTAAGTGCAGCATCAAATAATCTACGGTTTGAGAGCAACTTAAACACAAGGTTCTTTATCGGATGCAAACCTCTTGCTTGCACCGCAGCTTGTCGGCCTCTTACAATCAACTCATCTGCTTTTACGCCGCAAGGACAATTGGCCGCACAGGCCTTACAGCACAAACACTTGCCTAAAACATGATCAAAGCCTGCCGACATTTCGACCTTGCCGCTGAGCATGCCTTCCATCAAAGCCAGTTTACCTCTGGCAACAGAAGCTTCATTCTTTGTCTCTTTATAAATCGGACACACCGCCATGCAATTGCCACACCGCATGCAGCTTGCCAAAGCATCGCGTATGTCATCTAGAAGTGTTGGATCGTTTGCTTGTATATCTTTTGCTGCAACTGTATCCATGTTAACATTCACCTACCAATTTACCAGGGTTCAAAATAAGATGTGGATCCATAGCCCGTTTAATGTTGCGCATTGCTGCCATTGCCTTGCTGCCATGCTGCTGTTCCATCCATGGCAATTTCCCAAGACCGATGCCATGCTCGCCACTTAGCGTACCACCCAATTCGATAGCTGCAGAAAAAACAGCATTCATTGCCTTTTTCACGCGAATCATTTCCTGCTCATCACGATTATCACAGACAATCGTCGGATGCATGTTACCATCGCCTGCATGACCAAAGGTTCCAATCGTCACATTATATTCTTTCGAAATCTTATTTACCACGCGTAAGAATTCTGGCACTTTGCTGCGAGGAACGGTTGCATCCTCCACATACGTAGTTGGACGAAGCTTAGCCAATGCTGGCAAAGCAGCCCGGCGTGCTGCCCAAATCTGATCACGTTCTGCATCATTTTTAGCGAGCTGAACATCATCCGCCTTATTTTCCTTAAGTACGCGCAAGACTTCTTCGGCTTCCTTAGCCACTACTTCAGCAATGCCATCAACCTCAATCAACAAAACAGCTTCTGCATCGATTGGCAGCCCGACATGTGCATAATCCTCCACTGTACGAATCGTAGCATTATCCATGATTTCAAGTGTCGCTGGAATGATTTTAGCAGCAATGATCCCGGCAACAGCACGCCCAGCATAATCCAAATTCTTAAATACTGCCAAAATACTCTTTTTACACTCAGGTGCTGGAACCAGCTTCAAAATAGCCTTTGTGATGACCCCTAATGTTCCTTCTGAACCGGTAAATAATTTTGTCAGATCATAACCTGAAACATCTTTGACGTTTTTCCCGCCGGTATGCAAAATATCACCGTTGGCTAGTACAACTTCCAGCCCCATCACATAATGCTTGGACACGCCGTATTTTAAGCCTCTGAGTCCACCCGCATTTTCTGCGATAGTTCCGCCAAGTGTGGCCGTTGCGACCGTTCCAGGATCTGGTGGATAAATGAGTCCTTGTTCGCCAACTTTGCTGTTTAAATCAGCCACAACAACACCTGGTTCTGTTATCGCTACTAAATTTTCTAAATCGACATCAATAATGCGATTGAACCGGTTCATCAAAAGCACGATTCCGCCTTTCAAAGGTACACATCCTGCACTTAAATTCGTCCCTGATCCCCTTGGATAGACGGGGATTTTATGTTCATTCGCTATTTTCATGATATCGGATACTTGATTAACATTTTCTGGAATAATAACCGCCTCCGGCAAATGTGCATAACCAGGTGTGGCATCATAAGAATAACAATATAGTTCTTCCTTTTCAGTCAGAACATTTTCTTCGCCAACAATACGTTTGAATTCTTCCAGATTTAATTTATCCATAATCAATACCCCTTATCTTAATCTTTTATTTATATTAATTTTCGCACTAATCTGCCAATTAGTAAATCGGGCAGACCCTGTAAAAAGATGTAGGGAGTTGTCTTATTTTTCTGTAAGATACCTCCTTACAGCGTTGTATATGTTAATCTATAGTATTTTAATAGTTTAATGTTATTTAACCATATATTTTATTTATATAATATTTTTGACTTCAACTGGCGAAAATCCAAGTACTTACCTAGAAAATATAGTTTTTCCCTTTTTCTTTCTAAATCTCTTTTCCCTGCATAATTGAGGTCCATCTCTCCGATACGCCTTTCTTAATCCGATGTGAACCGATACATAAGTGGAGGATTTTCTGACAGTAATTTTTACTTTTTTACCCATTTTCTAGTCATACTAGCTAAATAGAATGGTATTCTATCCTCTATAAAAATATAAAATATTTAATTCACGCTAAAACAAACAAGAAATCTTCATCATAAATAATATTTTAAATTCTTTTTATTTATGTTAAGATAATCAAAAACAATCTATTCTCTATCCAAAGGAAAAACAGGCTGTAGGATGTGACTTTTATCACATTCTACAGCCTGTTCTTTTCACGTCACCGTTTTCGGTAAATAATAGGTCTGCGCCATAAGTATTCCAATGGTAAACTCAAACAATGCACTAGTCGCGTGAAAGGGAAAATCACAGCTACAAGCATCCAAGAAACCATATGGATTTTAAATAAGACAGGCACATCAAATAACAAAGTTCCTTCTGGCTGAAGCATAAACAAGCTTCTGAACCAAGGTGATATCGTATCTCGATAATTAAAACCGCTGCTAGGGTCATTCGTCAAAGTTGCAGCCATTCCCGAAAATATAGCTAAAGCCAAAAACAAATACAGCCAAATGTCCATCTTGCTTGTGTTGACGCAAAGAAGCTTACGGTTCGTAAAACGTCTTATCATCAGCCAAACAAATGATGCACATAGCAAAATCCCAGCCGGGATGCCCGCCGACATAGCTCCCATATGGTACATCTCTTCACTGACACCAAAAGCTTCGGTCAGTGCCTTCGGGACGATTACGCCGCCAAAATGTCCGCCAATAACAGCAGCCAAACCTAAATGAAATAGCGGGCCCGCAAATTTCAACTGTTTCTTTTCTAAAAACTGGCTGGACTTGCTGGTCCAGCTCTGTTCATGCTCTACATAACGCCAAATCGTTGCTGCTATAAAAATCGTCCCGGCAATATAAGGCAGCACATTCCATAGTATGAGTTCCATCTGCAATTCATTCATCTCCTGGCAGCAGATTTGCCGCTGTTAAAATAACATCAAACACAATGACATAGGCAGCCTCTGCTTCAATTAATTTTTGTCGTAGATCTTCTATGTTTTTCTGGCTGATTGCTAATATTTTTCGCACAAAATTCACCTCTGCCACAGAACAAAACTCAAGGATCGCCGGCAGATAATCTGGCAATTCACCACGAATATCAAAGCCCCCTGCTAGAAACACTTCTTTGTACCGCAGCATCTCCTGACTTCTTTCTCGTTGATCGCCATATTGATACGAAGTCAGATACAGATTCGTATTCTTACTGAAATCAAACAGTCGCACATAAGATTCCGTAAGTTCATTTATGCCAAGCGTATCTAAATGAGCAAAAAGATCGGTAAAAGCCGACCGGATCTGCTCATTTTTTATCGTTTCCATTTCTTCTTTCCAGCTATCCCAATCCGCCTGCCATGTCCCATCAGGATATTGCAGCAAAAAAGATGCCGCCGCAAAGATTTTACGAAGTTCTTCTTCCATAGCTTAACCTCCTAAACTTCATGCGGGCCAAAGCCGCAGGTGCCTCGTTCTTTGTAGAGTTCTTGCTGATCTTTCTCACAGCCTGCCGGAACCACGAACCGGTCACGAATCTTTGCGACCGCGAGCAAGTGGAACATCGCTTCGATATCCTCTGCCGATAGGCCGGTGTCTTCTGCCACTGCAGCTGTTTCGCCATAGTTTTTGGCGTTCATATAGATTCTTACCGCCGAGAGCCTCTTCAATGTCTGCCGTATGACATCTTGATCGCCCGCAGCAAAAAGCTGCGCCATATATTCGACAGGGATACGCATTTGATCCGCTTTCGGAAGAAATACTTCGGCGGCAACATTGTTCAGAATCGGACTCATTGGCGGGATGTACCAAACCATCGGCAAAGTCCTGTACTCCATGTGCAGCGGCAAAGCAATTTGCCATTTTTTAATCATTTTATATACGGGAGAAATCTTGGCTGCCTCGATCCAGTTTTCTGAAATC
Organism: uncultured Selenomonadaceae bacterium; assembly: GCA_965363355.1. Taxonomy (GTDB): domain Bacteria; phylum Bacillota; class Negativicutes; order Selenomonadales; family Selenomonadaceae; genus CBDTTM01. The sequence goes on from CBDTTM010000008.1 coordinate 14,600, forward strand.
CCCGATTTTCTTGCTTCTTCTTGGACTGTTTCATCATTAGGATCCAAAATCAGATCTTGATGGCATTTATAAATATCACGTTCAACAGTTGTCGAAGCCGCAGCTTCAACGGCATCTGCATCATAAAGCAATACGCCAAGGTAACGCATGCGTCCTACACAGGTTTCCGAGCAAATCGTCGGTTCACCATTTTCTAAGCGCGGATAACAAAACACGCATTTTTCCGCCTTATTGGTTTCCCAGTTGAAATAGATTTTCTTGTAAGGGCAAACCGGTATGCAGTGACGCCAGCCACGGCAAGCATCTTGCGAAACTAAGACAACGCCATCTTCGTCTCTTTTGTACACAGCGCCCGATGGACAAGCGGCGACGCAGGCTGGATTCAAACAATGGTTGCAAAGGCGCGGCAAATATTTCATGAACACCCTATCGTAATCAAATGTAATCTTTTCCTGGAGCTTTGTAAGATTGACGTCACGAACAGCATGCTCGCTGCCGCCAGCTAAATCATCTTCCCAGTTAGGTCCCCAAGTGATTTCCATTTTTTCATTCGTCAAAATAGAACGAGGCCGTGCAATCGGCTGATGGTTTTTCTTACCGCTATGAATCAAGGTTTCATAATCATAGGTCCAAGGTTCAAAATAATCTTGCATGGTTGGCTGCTGTGGATGATAAAAAAGCTTTAGCATCCGCCCCGCTTTTGAGCCGGATTTTAACGACAACTCACCATTTTTCAGTTCCCAGCCACCTTTATAGTGGTCCTGGTCCTCCCACTTTTTCGGATAGCCTATGCCAGGCTTCGTCTCTACATTATTGAAATACATATATTCCGCCCCGCGACGGTTTGTCCATGTATTTTTACAAGTAATCGAACATGTATGACAGCCAATGCATTTGTCCAAATTCATGACCATTGCGATTTGTGCTTTAATCTTCAAGCCAGTCAACCTCCTCCATCTTACGAACTACCACAAGCACATCGCGCTGATTGCCAGTCGGGCCATAATAATTAAAACCATAACTCAATTGCCCGTATCCACCGATCATATGCGTCGGTTTAACATGGATATGCGTCGGCGTATTGTGTGTACCACCGCGTGTTTTTGACAGTTTCGACCCTGGTACATTGATATGGCGATCTTGTGCATGATGCATATAAACCATGCCTCTAGGCATTCTCGGCGTAACGACCGCCCTTGATGCGACTACACCATTTCGGTTGTAAAGCTCAAGCCAGTCATTATCCTTGACCCCGATTTGTTCTGCATCTTCCACATTCAACCACACCGATTGCCCCCCACGGAACAATGTCAACATTTGTTGATTGTCAAAATACATGCTATGAACGCTCCATTTGTTATGGGGCGTCAGGTATTTTAGGGTAATTTCTTTGACATCGCCTTGCTTACCCGCACGCTTGAGCGGCATATAATCGAGAATCGGTTTATAATTTGCCAAGTTTTCGCCCCACTCAAGCATCATTTCATGATCGAGATAATAAGACTGCCGCCCTGTGATCGTACGAAATGGAAGCTTTTCTTCAATGTTCGTCGTAAATGGTGAATACCTCCGGCCATCTTTATTGGCTCCTGTAAATAAAGGCGTCGGAATCGCTTGGCGAGGCTGCGCCACAATCTGTTCGAAGGTAAACTTTTCTGCCTCACGACCCGATGCAAGATGTTTAAGCGGTACGCCAGTTTTTTCCTCCATCTTCTCCCACGCCCGAACTGCAACACTGCCATTCGATGCCGAAGATAAATGCAAAACTGCCTGACAAGCATTATAAGCCGTAGATATATCCGGCAGACCATGAGAAAGCAGTTTCTCATCCTGGATCACTCCATTGATGCGGCGAAGATCTTCATATTCCTCTTCGACTTTCCATTTCACGCCTTTCGTGCCGAACCCATTCTTTTTGATATTTGGACCAAGACCAATCTGTTTTTCATAGATTTTCTTGTAATCGCGCTTGACCACAGAAATATTCGGCATCGTTTTACCTGGTATAGGCTCACAATCTCCTTTTGACCAATCACGTACCTTGCCTAACGGCTGCGCTGTCTCGCCTTCCGAATCATGCTGGATTGGTGAAGACATGACATCTTGATATTCTGGCATATCCACTTCTTTTGCCAAATCAGAGACAGCCTTCCCTAAGACCTTGAAGATTTCCCAATCCGTCTTAGATTCCCATAAACTATCTACAGCCGGTTGGAACGGATGGATGAATGGATGCATGTCCGTTGAAGACATGTCCGTTTTTTCATACCAGGTCGCCGCCGGCAAAACAATATCTGAATAAAGTGCCGTTCCAGCCATACGGAAATCTAGATTGACGAGCAAATCGAGCTTCCCTTTACCTGAAGCACTGTCATCTCGCCATTTTACTTCTTCCGGTTTCACTGCGGACGCTTCTTCTTCAAATAATCCATTTTTCGTACCAAGTAAATATTTGAGGAAATATTCATGTCCCTTGGATGAAGAAGTTATGAGGTTAGAGCGCCAAACAATCAAATTCCTAGGGAAGTTCTCTTCTGCCGCGGGATCTTCAATGGCGAATTTCAAGTCTTTATTTTTTAGTTGCCTTGCGACAAAGGCTTGAATTTCCTCATTCGTCTGGTAGCCTTCTTTCGCGGCTTCTTCCGCAATCTTGCCACCGCTCTTATTGAACGCAGGATAAGATGGCAGCCAGCCAAGGCGCGCGGCCAAAACATTATAGTCCGCGGAATGGCGGTAACGCGGCTTTTTAACTAGCGGCGAAACCAAATCCTTCGTATCGATTTCATCCGAGCGCCACTGTTCCGTCGCAAAATAGAAAAATGACGTCCCATTTTGCAGTTTCGCGCCTGCGCCCCAATCACCACCTGACATGATCGCTGCCCAGCCCTCTGCCGGACGAAGCTTCTCCTGTCCGACGTAATGGGCCCAACCACCGCCATTGACGCCCTGCGTCGCAGTAAACATGATGATGTTGAGCACCGCACGATACGTGATGTCCGCATGGTACCAGTGATTTATGCCACAGCCCATGATGATCATCGAACGACCCTTAGTCTTTATTGAATTATCGGCAAACTCCCGTGCCGTTTGGATGACGAGCTCCGCTTTGACGCCAGTTATTTTTTCCTGCCAAGCTGGTGTAAATGGCGTATCGTCTTCATAACTTCTCGCACATTCACCGCCTATACCCCGATCAATTCCATAGTTTGCCAAAGTCAAATCATACACCGTTGCGACATACTTTTCACCGTCTTTTGTCTGTATGCGTTTGACCGGCAAAGCTCTTGTCACGATGCCTTCACGATCTCCACCAAAGTACGGCATCTGTACGGCAATTACGGCATCTTTTTTGTCTATGACAGACAGCGCTGGCACGATTTTCGCTCCGGATTCGCTGTCTTCTAATTTAATATTCCATTTTTTCTCTTTTTCCCAGCGATCGCCCATGGTTCCATTGGGAATGACGATTCCATCTGTTTGTTCATCCCATAAGACCGGCTTGAATTCAGCATGCTTGCTCTCGCGGCCAAGGTCAGCGGCGTTTAAGAAACGGCCTGCTGTATACATGCCGTCTTCACCGTCTTTTTGATCGAACATCACAAAGAATGGGAAATCCGTATACGCCTTGGCATAGTCGGCAAAAAAGCTGCAGGACGAATCCTTATAATACTCTTTCAATATGACATGGCCCATCGCCATTGCCATCGCGCCATCGGTTCCAGTCTTCACATTGAGCCAAGTATCCGCCGTCGTAGTCGATTCAGCATAATCCGGTGAAACCGAAATAACCTTCGTCCCTTTATAACGGACTTCCGTCAAGAAATGAGCATCCGGCGTCCTCGTCAAAGGAACATTCGAGCCCCAAGTGATGATATAGCCCGCATTGAACCAATCACTGCTTTCCGGGACATCCGTCTGATCGCCCCAAACCTGTGGGCTTGCCGGCGGTAAATCCGCATACCAATCATAAAAACTGAGACAGGCTCCGCCCATGAGGTTCATGAACCTGGCTCCAGCTGCATAGCTCAGCATCGACATCGCCGGAATCGGCGAAAAAGCAAAATTGCGATCCGGTCCATACTTCTCAATGGTATAGAGCATTGATGCCGCCACCATCTCAGAAGCTTCTTCCCAAGATACTCGAACAAAGCCCCCCATACCGCGGGCTTCTTTATAAGCTGCCGATTTTTCCGAATCTTCCACAATAGAACGCCAAGCCTCTAATGCATTGGCGTGATTTTTCTTTGCCTCGCGCCAAAATCCCGCCAAGTTCCCCCTCATATAAGGGTATTTCACGCGCAAGGGACTATACATGTACCAAGAAAAAGCCGCTCCTCGTGGGCAGCCTCTTGGCTCAAAATCTGGCATATCCGCATCGTTTTCCGGATAATTGTAGTTTTGATTTTCCCAAGTCACAATACCATTTTTGACAAATACGTTCCAACTGCAAGAACCCGTACAATTGACGCCATGCGTCGATCTGACGACTTTATCATAAGACCAGCGGCCACGATACATTTCTTCCCAGCCACGGCCACCTTCTATTGTCTGCTGATGACCATCCGCACTTTTTCCCCGGGGAAGCAGATATTTCATTTTCTGAAAAATACTTCTGCTTTTTTTCATTTTTTCGCAGCCTCCTCAATTTACACATACTATTGCAATCATACCGTCAAAATATTCATTCGACTGTGAGAAACATCACTTTTCCCGCAAAAAAAAATTCCACAAACTTATCTTTGCAGAATTTCTTAGGAATTTTATAATGTTTTTACGAAATTTTATTCTATGTTACAAATTTGCTTATCACAATTTTCGCAGTTGATCTGCTGACGAAGATACTCCAAATCTTTGATAAAAATACATTTATTCCTATATTCAATAACTCCACTCAAACGAAGTTCACTCATCAAGCGATTGAGACTTTCCCTAGCCGTGGCAGAGTAATTGGCTAAATCCTGATTGGTGAAGAGCACGGGAATTAAAACACCATCGGTTTGCCACTCGCCAAAACTGTTGCTTAACCTAATCAAGGTCGAATACAGCGCCCCTTTCTTTCCATACAGAAAAAGGTCCCGATATTTCGAATGCTGTTTTCTCATATGCTCACTGACAATCTTCAATAAATCAATGGCAAGTGAAGGCCTTGTTACCAAATATTGTTCTAACAACCGAAAATCAATCGCATACACCTCACTTTTACACTTGGCTATTGCATTGAAGATATACGTCGGATTATCTTGATACAGTGGCAGCTCTCCAATAATGCTATTGCACGATGCCAACCGCAAAGAAAGTTCTCTGCCCGTAGCCGCATATTTAGTGATGCTGATTTGACCAGATACCACAAAATAAAAATATTTTGCTTGTCCGCCCTCACGGAATAAAAACTCCCCTGGTGCTAAATGGATTTTTTCTCCCGGTATCTGAAAAAATTGTTGGACCAATCCTTCCATTTTTCTTCTTCCTTAATATATAGGTAGTCCTTGGCTTTATATAAATTCTACATCACTGTAATTTATTTCACTGTGATATTTCTCACATACACAAAATATTTTTTTCTTTATACTAAGATAATTCAAATATATTTTAAAAGAGGGTTTTATTTATGCACACTTCACCAAAAACTCTTCCTGCGCGGCGGGAAATTATTCAGAACTGGAATCCTGAAGATTCTTCTTTTTGGAATACCTGTGGTCAAAAAATCGCCAAGCAAAATTTATATGTATCGACCTGGTCACTCACGCTCTCCTTTGTCGTTTGGACACTTTGGGCAACCCTCGCTGTCCACTTGAACACCGTTGGATTCACCTTATCTGATCAGCAAATCTTCACATTAGCAGCCTGTCCCGGCCTCGTCGGCGCGACGTGCCGACTGTTTTATACCTACATGCCTAGCATTTTAGGCGGAAAAAACTGGACTCTTTTTTCTACAGCAATCATGCTCGTTCCCGTCATTGGCCTAGGGAATGCCATCCAAGACCCTACGACATCTTATCAGACACTCCTCATACTCGTCTCTTTGATTGGTATTGCCGGAGCTAACTTCTCCTCCTCCATGGCCAATATCGGAAACTTTTTCCCTCGCAGCAGCAAAGGTACCGCCCTTGGCATCAATGGCGGCATTGGCAATCTTGGTGTCTCCTTGATCTATTTGGTCACGCCAATTGCCACCGGTTTAGCTTTCCTCGGTGATTTTTTAGGCGGTCCGCAAATCACTTCCACCGGCAAAGCCATCTATCTTCAAATGGCTTGTTACATATGGGTGCTCCCCATCCTTGTCACCTTGCTGCTCATCATCCGTTTCATGGACAACCTGCCGACAACGCCGCAAAGCCCCAAGGCTGTATTGGCATTGCTCAGCAAAAAACATACCTGGATACTGACCTGGATCTATACTTGCGGCTTCGGTTCTTTCATCGGATATTCGGTAGCTCTGGCACTCCTCGTCAATAAAGAATTCCCTGAAGTTTCCTTCACTTATGCTGCTTTTATCGGCCCCTTGATCAGTGCACTTTGTCGTTCCTTTGGCGGTTGGTGGGCTGATAAGATTGACAGCGGTGCCAACATCACTTTTTACGCTTTGATTTTGATGCTTTTATCCTCTGCTGGCATCCTATTTTTCATCCATGCGCATAATTTCGCCTTTTTCTTTACCAGTTTCTTACTCCTCTTCCTCGCCACTGGACTTGTTAATGGAGCGACCTTCCGCATGATGCCAATCGTATTTAAAAATCCCAAAGAATCCTCTTTGATCACGGGATTCACCGCAGCAATCGCCGCCTATGGTGCCTTCATCATCCCTAAAATCTTCGGCTGGGCATATTCGAACTTCCATTGTGTAGATACTGCTTTTTACCTTTTGATACTGTATACGGCAATCACACTCGTTTTGACCTACTATTACTACTATCGCAAAAACGCCAAAATAAAATGCTAAACGATACAAAGATCAAGTGTAGTAGCTGGAATATCTCTGTTCAGAAAGGAAATATATGATGAGCAAACGACCAAAAATAAAATTGACATTGATTGACCGTAAAGGCGAATCAATGTGCCACCATGGACATAAAATCGGGGATACCTTTGATTTTGATACCGATCGCGGCAAGCTCTGTCCCATGGCAATGCATAGCGGCTTTCCTTTTATCGATATTCTTCGTTATGGTGGAACTGTCCCCGGTGGAAAAAGCGACAACATCTGTTATTTTTCCTGTCCAGATGCTGATGTCCTCAATATTTTCCAAGTAGAAAAACTCTAAAGACCTCTTCACTGCCCAGGCGATCTTGGGCAGTTTTTTTATTCTCCCCCCCTAAAAAACATTGCCCCGCTCAAATCCTCTCACAGTAATATTTTTCACATTTTTCGTCACAGTGATATAAATCACTGTGTATTTATACCTTTTCACTTATACTGTAAAAACATCTTATTTTTCGCGGAGGACCTTAATGCCATTATTTCAAAATAAAAACCTATTTCGAATCCCTAAAAAACTGCTGCGCAATCTTATTATTTGGAGCGGTGGAACGATTACCATCAGCCTCATCGCCCTATTGGTGCAGCACAGTTCTTTATTGCTGCTCATCCCGCCTTTCGGGGCCACCTGCTTCATCATATTCTTTCTGCCGCAAAGTTCTTTTGCCAATCCGCTCAGTATCATTGGCAGCCATTTTTTGACGACCTCTATTGGCTTGATCTGCCAGTCTCAGCTCGGAACTGACTGGTGGGTTTATGGCATTTCCGTCGGCATGGCCATGATGATCATGCAACTGACGAAGACCATGCATCCACCAGCGGCCGGCAATCCCCTATTCATTTTGATGCAACCCCCGGAATCTTGGCCAATTGCCCTCGTCCCAATCATGGTATGCAGTCTGCTTTTAGGTGCAGCTTCCTACACCTATCGGCAGCTAATTGACTATCGGCTCCAGCGCCCTCGCGGTATCCAGCCTACCTTGTGGCAAAAAATCAAATGGCAGCTCTTGGCTCTCTACACAACCGAAACCAGCTATATCCTTCATTCGACAGCACTCATAACCTCTATCATCGCAGTCGGCAGCCTCTATGCAACAGGCATTCATCATTAAAGACCGCCGTAAAGAAACAGAAAACCTCATTTGTTAACCAAAATTTAATCCAATAATAACACCCATCCTTTTTCTGATGAATATACTATAGTAAGAATAGAAAGGATGGGTATATTTATGAAAAAAATGAAATCCCTATGTATGCTGAGCACGGCATTGACGATTGCGTTATCCACGAACCTGATGCCTATTCCGGCATATGCACAAGCAAATGCAGCTTCAACGACCGCAATGTCGCACTTGAGTGCTCACCAAACGGCAGCATCACCTTATCTACAAAGTGCGAATTGGGACCCCGACGCCAAAAACAACATAAATGATTTTCTCAAGCAGTATGGCAAACAATCTCCTAACTATGACAAAAAGAACAAACCCTATGCCACGCTTGATTTTGACAATACGACCTCTATCATGGACGTTGAAGAACAACTTATGATTTGGCAGCTCGACCATCTCGCCTTTGCGATAAAACCAGATAAGCTTGCCGAAATTTTACAATCTGGTATATCACCCGACAAATTGAATCTGACGTATGGTGCCAATGATGGCAGCGGAACACAAGTAACCCTGCAAGCTGCCATAGACGATGCCGTAAAAGATTATACGGAACTATATTCTAAGGGACTGGTCACAAAAAACGGCAGTGAAATTCCCGCAGATGTGAAAAATTCCTTTGCCTATCAAGACTTCCGAGCTAAAATGCGCTGGCTCTACGATGCCGTATCCGAAACGATGGATACCTCGGTCTCCTATCCTTGGGTTACTTACTGGTTCACCGGCATGACCCCTAAAGAAATCTTTGATTTAGCCTATACCTGCGACAGCTATTACGGCAACTCCCAAAAAGGCCAAACCTGGACGGTCGGAAAATACACGACCCCCGATGGCGAAGAACGCGCTGCAGGTAAGGTCGACGTCTCCTTTAAACAAGGAATAACCGTAACCCCCGAGGTCAAAGAACTATATCGCAGCCTTGCTGCAAATGGTATCGACCCGTGGATCGTATCTGCCTCACAAGTTGATGTGGTCAAAGCCGCCGTCAAATATTTCGAAATTCCTAACGTCGTCAATGTAGTCGGCATGACAAACAAGATCGCCAAAGACGGCACCTATATAAACGAATACGACTATGACCTGCACGCCCAAACACAAGGCGTAGGAAAATCCCTCAGCATCGAAAAAGTCATCCGGCCACTGTATCATGGACAAGGTCCCATCTTCTGTGCCATGGATTCACAGGGCGACTTTAACTTCTGCACAGAATTCAAAGATACGAAAGCCGTCTTGATCATGAACCGCCAAAGAAAAGATGACGCCGCGCTCTGCGCTGCAATTGCCGCTTTCGAACAAAAAAAATCCATCTCCTTGCTCGCTGCCAACAAAAACAATGACGTAAAATACATTCTTCAGGGCAGAAACGAAACCATCGGCCAGCTATGGCCTGAAGAAAATACACAGTTCTTAGGAAAAACCAGCAAAAGCTTCTTATCCGAACGGGCATTAAATGCCATCAACGATCTCGACAACGGAATGAGCATCGCACAAATGCTGGCAAAAAACACCAAACTCAAAGACTACCAAGGCTACAAAACCCGCTAAGATAAAATAAACCATACAAAAAACACGGTAGAGACATGTATCTCTGCCGTGTTTTGCTGTGAAAATCTTTCGCTTTTACATTTACAAGAAAAAGGGGAATCGCCGTTCATCGCCAATACCTTCTATAAAGAAGGTGATTGCCCTTGATCATAAGTGCCAGTAGACGAACCGATATTCCAGCCTACTATAGTGAATGGTTTTTTAATCGGCTAAAAGAAGGATTCGTCCTCATCAGAAACCCTATGAATTTTCATCAAATCAGTAAAATCGATCTCTCCCCCAGCATCATCGATGGCATTGTCCTCTGGACAAAGAATCCCCTACCGATGCTGCACCGAATCAAAGAACTCGCTCCCTACGATTTTTATTTTCAATTCACCCTCAATGCTTACGGCAAAGACGTCGAACCTCAGCTCCCCGAAAAAAGCCGTCACCTTATTCCAGCCTTTCAAAAACTCGCTTCGCTTGTAGGCAAGGAACGCGTGATCTGGCGATATGATCCAATATTGTTCAATGCAAAATACACAGTCGATTATCACTGCACATATTTTGAACGCTTAGCTACTAAATTATGTCAATCCACCCAAAAATGTACCATTAGCTTTCTTGATTTTTACCCACACACAAGAAAAAATACAGCTTCACTCGGCCTTGAACAAATGACCATCGCCAAACAGACCGAACTCTTAGAGCGGTTTTCACAAATAGCTTACAATACAGGCCTTATGCTCGACACCTGTGCCGAACAAGGTTCCTTTGAACACTTAGGCATACTGCCCGCCCATTGCATCGACAAAAAACGCTTCGAACGCCTCACAAAATGCAAACTTACCCTCAAAAAAGATACAAACCAACGCCCCGAATGCGGCTGCTGCTCGAGCATAGATATCGGAGCCTACGACAATTGCCAAAACGCCTGCCTGTATTGTTATGCCAACCGCAGTCTGCAAAGCGTCAAAAAAAACGCCCAAAAACACGACCCAGCATCGCCTCTTTTACTAGGTCATGTCGAGGAAAATGACCACATAACAAAACGCCCCGTAAGATCTTATAAAAACCCGCAGCTAAGTTTTGATGATTTTTAGTAAGCAAATATAAGCACAAATGAATCGATGTTGCTTCATTTTCCCCCATCAAAATCATACAAATAAAAAATGGTCCTTTTGCATTCAATCAAATCTAGCGCAAAAGGACCATTTTCCATGCAGAACTCTTTTATTTTTTAGGATACTTCAAAGTCATCTGCAGCGAAACCAACGGCATGCTCAAAAACTGCCATCAATCGGCATATTCCCAATGACTTTAGCATTTACAAATTCATGAATGCCAAGATCAATCAATTCATGGCCATAGCCAGAATTTTTTACGCCACCAAAAGGTATATCCGCTCTGACACTGGTTGGATGGTTGATAAACATCATACCAGTATCAATCTGCTCAGCTACACGCTGGCCTCGAGCAATGTCTCGCGTAAATACCGATCCACCTAAACCAAAAGGAGAATCATTGGCCAATTTAATCGCTGCCGCTTCATCTGCTACACGATAGATCTGGCTGACCGGCCCAAACATTTCCGTATGATATGCTGGATTTTCTTTTGTGATATTCTCTAAAATTGCCGGCTGGTAAAATGCCCCTTTCGCAGGGATTGGTTCGCCTACCGTTTTGATTGTTGCCCCAGCAGCAACGGCTGCATCTACCTGTTTTTGTAAAAGTTCCAGCGCTTCTTGTGAAGAAAGTGGTGCCAAAGTAGTTGACGGGTCTAGCGGATCTCCCGACTTCAGTTTAGCTACCGCTGCTGTGTACTTCTCGACGAATTCATCATAAACAGCGTCAACCAATATAATTCGCTTGGAAGAAACGCAAACCTGCCCCGCATTAAAGTGACGGCCAAATACTGCCCATTCAACAGCCTTGTCTATGTCTGCATCTTCTAGTACGATGAAGGCATCTGAACCACCTAGTTCAAGCGTACTTTTTTTCAAGTACTTACCAGCGATTGAAGCCACCGACGCACCCGCTGGTTCGCTGCCGGTCAATGCCACACCTCTAACGCGTGGATCCGATAAAATCAATTCACTATGGCTATGCGCCGCATATAAATTGATAAACGCACCCTTTGGAAGGCCAGCTTCCAGGAACAAAGCTTCAAAAGCAGCTGCCGCCTGCGGCACATTTGAGGCATGTTTCAACAATATAGTATTGCCCGCCATCAATTGCGGTGCCGAAACACGCACGATTTGATAATACGGGAAATTCCATGGTTCTACAATATAAAGTACGCCTAACGGTTGATATACGAGTTTTACGTCTCCATCAGCAAGCCCTTCAACAGACAAAGGACGAGGCTTTAATTGTGCAGCACCATTTTTAGCATAGTAATCCAGAATCTTAGCACTCAGTTCCACTTCCGCTTCCGCTTCAGACAATAATTTTCCCATCTCAAGCGTCAATATTTTAGCATATTCCGTATGTTTATTGCGTAAGATACTCGCTGCCTTAGACAAAACGGCAGCTCTTTTCTCATAGGAGGTATCCTTCCAAGTCTTAAATGTAGTATCAGCAAGAGTGATTGCCGACCGGACTTCATCATCCGTTGCCGTCGGAAATGTCTTTACTACTTCTCCTGTGTATGGGTTAGTTGTTGCATATGACATGTAAAAAAACTCCCTTCAAATATTAAATTGATTTATGTTACTATTTATAACAAGGTTACTTTTTGTTATTTGTTTCAGTATAGTATCTTTATAACCCCTTGTCAATAGAATCGGAAAATAAATGATATTGATTCGCATTTATTTTCCTGTCATAAAAGTTCAAGCTTTGAAAAGAACTGGTTTGATCTGTCAAAAAAAAAACCGTGACTGTCAAATCACGGTTTTCCGGTAAAATATATTCTGCTATGTCATTTTTTAATGTTACACATTATGCAAAATCACGCTTGTTTCTTTTTCAACCTTGCCAGCAATTGATTCAATTCATCAAGCATTGCTGACCGACGAGGATACTTGCCTTGCAATTCTTCAATAATATCATATGTTTCCGTCACTCCTCCATACGAAAACAAGGATCCAATATTGCTGCAAATATGCCTGTATTTCATTCGATTATCAGCTTGATCCGCTTGTTTGCGAATTTCTGCGAGACAAATCCCATATGTTTCTTTTGGAAACTTCATGGATAGCTGTTTTACATAATCAAATACACTTGACGAATGAACCGAAACAAGATTAAGCAACCGCTCCATTTCTCCCTCCTCATCCAAAATATGAGAATATAACCGATAAGGAAGATTTTGTTCAAGCTGTTCCAAAAGCAATGGATATTCTATTTCCCATACACCTTTTTCTCTAAGCAAATTTTTTAACACATCATAATATTGCGTATCATGTTTATAAATAAGCAGATCTGCCGCAAGATCCGCTTGTTTTCCCTTATTGTCCATCTTGATATATATATCAAACAGTAATTCATACCATTCCTGCGTCCAGTAATAATCCCGATCCATGCTGCTGATTTTTCCAAGACATAGTTTTTCACCCTCTATATATTTTTCGTTTTCAATAGCTTTGAGAATAGCCACACGCAAAATACTATCATACTTGAGATTCGATGCAATAAATCGCGCAGCTGCTTCATCTCCATCACTGGCAGTAATCGCAGCAAGACGCACAAGACGATCACTTTCCATATGCCAAGAAGCATAAGCTTTTTGTGATAGCCTTTCCGAAAGTTCATCCAGTACCGTATACAAATGGTTGACATTTTTAGTTGTTGCCAGTTTTGCAGCTGCCAAAAGCAAGTCATAGGCAAACTCTTCCCACTCATTAAAAATTTCATTCCGGCTATCCTTCAACGACTGGCGAAATATAAATTCGGCTTCAGCAGAACCATACTCCACTTTAGATGATATTTTCTCCAAAACCTCCTCAACCCAACCTCGTGTATCCGTAACACCACCTGAGCTGTCATCGGCTGACCCGGCAAGTTTAGCACAATTAATTAAAATGAGAGCTGTAACCGAATAGGCATAAGCACATTCACCGCGCTCAACAGCTTTTCCCGCATCTTCAAGAATGTCCATAAATTCATGGCAAATGGATAAACATCCATTATAATCAATAAAGCCCTTATGGGTTCCACGCTGTTTTGCAACAGCTATTTTTTCACGAACAACAGACATCGCTGTTTTGAATTCTTCTGATTTTATATCCATCATAAAGTTTTCATCTCCTTATTTATGTAAATAAACACCAAAAACTTTTCTGTTTTAATACACCTAAATCTCATGCAAAACACAATGTAGCAACACAAATCGACGATTCTGAACGAATCAATTTATTGAAATATTAAACGAACCCATCCTCAAGCAATTATAACATATCTTATTGCACCCTAGCTTTATGCTAATATCAGTATAAGCGATTTATTTTATAATACAAATCTTTGTTCAAATACTACTAACCTATACTCATTGCCATTTCATTATAATAATTATCCGTTCACTAGTCACCTATTTTTAGACATAAAAAAGGCCCCACGCAAGCCACGCGAAGCCTTAAGATTACTACTGGCAGAGAGGTTGGGATTTAAAACCACGGTACCTTGCGGTACACTTGATTTCGAGTAGTGTCAGCCGATACTAGCCTTATACCAACGAATATCTTCCAGTCCTTTATTTTCAACGGTTTAGACCATATTAGCCTCAGATGATTCTTGTCAAATACCGTTCTGTATCATGCTGTGGCAACACATTTCCGTCTCATTTGTTGCCAGCAGCTTGCCAAGCATTATAAACTCAACAAGCAGCAAACCTCTTATTTGCCAATGATATACTGCCGGTTGCGTCCATTTCCTACTGGCTTCAACATGCCTTTATCAAGCAACTGTTTAAGAATATGGTTAGCCCTACTTCTTGAAACCCCTAGTTTTTCTTCTACATCAACTCGCCGCAGTTTTCCTTTTTCACCGACAAAAGTCAGCACAGATCGTTCCGATTCCGTTGTCTCTGGCAAATGCGCCGTGGCATGATTGCGATTTGGCAACGTAATCTTAAATGCATTATCCGAAGACTCAATTTTCGGCTGACAGGCGCAGCCCTCATAGCTTTCAATAATTTTAGGTATCCCTGTTCCATAGGCTTCAATAAGTTGCAGCCTATAAAATACAGTAGCCAGCTTTTCATTCCGGCACTGAGATACTCCCAACATAATATCCTTCAATGTTAGCCCTCTCACCAAGCCGCCAAGAGAAACAAATTCTATACGATCAGAAAATATGCTGATTAACGTACTGCTGCTAAATGAATACTCCCGATGCACTAAGGAATTGAGCAGCGCCTCTCTTACAGCGGCCTCTGGATAATCTCGCTGATCAATACGATGTAAGCCCGAAAAGGTAGACTTCTTTTTATTGTTTAAAT
>CBDTTM010000009.1:0-29274 GCA_965363355.1 uncultured Selenomonadaceae bacterium
TTTTTCGTTGCCATTATCCGGCTTTTTGGCTCACTTTTATATTACCATTTACATTTGTTAAGTTAATATTAAATATGTATGACAATATCTTTTTGAGGGGGAACTGCATTTAGCGGTAGTTGAGCAAAAAAAGCTGGACAAAAGAAAAAACCAGCTTCGACATATGGTCGAAAACTGGTTTTTTTCTTAAATGAAGTACATGAATTCATCGGCGTTCTTTTGTTTTTCAGTTTCATTTAAGACATCTTGCAGACTGATTTTCTCCAAAGTCTCTCTAAGCGTTGCATCGATTACGGAAAAAACAGAAAGCTGCAGGGCCTTGTCTAAGGATGGGGCTTGTTCTTTTACCGTCTGTTCGGTCGATTCTACGAGAGAAAGCTCAATTGCGGCGAGGATGGAATAAACGGTGATATCCTTTGGTGCCTGCACCAATTGATAGCCACCCTGCGCTCCTTTTATGGAGTTTACCAACCCGGCACGCTTGAGTAAGGAGAAGACTTGTTCAAGATAAATCTTTGATATCCCCAATTTTTCTGCGATACTGATAATCGTGATCGGACTGCCCGCACCGTAATTATGGGCGATATACGTCATGGCAGCCAAACCATAACGGCCTTTGGCAGAAATCTTCATAAACAATCACTCATTTCATACTTGTAATATATGTTTTTACTTATCATATAAGAAAATGGAAAAAAAGTCAATAAGCGAATAAAGCGAGCTTTTGCCAGGAAATTTTTGAAAATCTATTGACAATATGGGGAGCGAAGTATACAATATAAACATATTAATCATATATGTTTATAAAACAACACAGAGTTTGTTGATATTTTATCAATCTAAATTTAGGGGGAATTAATCATGGCAAAAATTTACGAAAGCATTACGGATCTCATTGGACACACGCCGCTTCTTAAAGCTAAGAATTATGCAGCAAAAAACGATCTCAAAGCTAATATTCTGGTCAAATTGGAGTATTTCAATCCAGCTGGCAGTGTTAAAGACAGAATCGCTAAAGCTATGCTTGATGAAGCCGAAGCAAAAGGGCTCCTTAACGAAGAATCTGTAATCATTGAACCGACTAGCGGCAATACGGGGATTGGTTTGGCCAGTGTAGCAGCAGCTCGCGGCTATAAAGCAATCTTGACGATGCCGGAAACGATGAGCATTGAACGCCGCAATTTATTGAAGGCTTATGGTGCACAAATCGTTTTGACCGACGGAGCAAAAGGCATGAAGGGCGCAATTGCCAAAGCAGAAGAACTGGCAAAAGAAACGCCGCATGCTTATATACCATCGCAGTTTACCAATCAGGCAAATCCGGCAGCGCATAAAGCGACGACGGGACCTGAAATTTGGGAAGATACAGACGGAAAAGTCGATATATTCATCGCTGGCGTCGGTACGGGTGGAACATTGACTGGTGTGGGAGAATTCCTCAAATCCAAGAATCCAGCAGTCAAGATCGTTGCGGTGGAACCGGCAACATCACCGGTGCTTTCACAAGGTGTAGCTGGTCCGCATAAGATTCAAGGAATTGGCGCAGGTTTTGTGCCAGAAACTTTGAATACGAAAATTTACGATGAAATCATCACAGTAGAAAATGATACAGCATTCAAGTTTGGTCGCGAATTTTCGCATGCAGAAGGCGTTTTGGTAGGTATTTCTTCCGGCGCAGCTTTTGCGGCAGCAGTAGAGTTGGCAAAACGTCCGGAAAACGAAGGCAAAACGATTGTTGCGCTATTGCCGGATACTGGTGAAAGATATCTTTCTACACCGCTTTTTAGTGAATGATGATCCCTTGGTAATCAAAGCTGGCTGTGAACAAAATTCACAGCCAGCTGTTTTATTTGTCGGCTCTTCCTAAATAAAAAGTACAACTGTTCATTTGGGACATAAAAAAATCCAATAAAACTAATACATGTTTGGATAAATTGTATGATTTTTATTGCAATGAAAGCGGGCTTATGATAAGGTTAGTTTATAGGAAATCATAGACTGTCTGAGCATATCAGATAGGTGCAAAAAGTAATATTTGAATTTTCATAAAAATAGAAATATGCAAAATGGATGAGGCGATTTTGGTGGAAAAAAAGAAGTGTGAGCCTAAATATTTAAAAATTGTAAATTGGATAAAGAAACAAATCGCTGACGGGACGTTGACCGTAGGCGATAAGTTGCAGTCGGAAAATGAGCTCAGCGAATTTTTTTCTTTGAGTCGCCAAACTGTTCGGCAGGCAACCAGTATCTTAGAAAATGATGGAGTACTAGAGCGTCGTCGTGGCAGCGGAACATATGTCGCATCTACGCGCATCGTTCAGCGGGCTGTTACGATGACCATTGGTGTGATTACGACCTATTTGGATGATTATTTGTTCCCGAGGGTCATTCAGGGCATCGACCGGGTGCTTACGAGCAACGGTTATTCCATGCAGCTGGCGATTACCTACAATAAAGTTGAAAATGAGATGAAAATCCTCGAAATGATGCTGGCGAAGGGTGTAGATGGGCTCATTGTCGAGCCGACCAAAAGTGGTCTGCCCAACATCAACATGGAGCTTTATCGTCAAATCAAACGCCAAGGGATTCCTTGCGTATTTTTTCATGCAACGTATCAAGGCATGCATTTTCCTTCAGTGGCAATGGATGATTACGCTTGCGGACAGGCAGCTGCTGCTTATTTGGTGGAGCGAAACCACAAAAACATAGCGGGGCTTTTCAAGTCTGATGATATTCAGGGGCATTTGCGTTATGCTGGTTGTGCGGGGGAGCTCAAAAAAAATAAGATGACACTCAAAGAAGACAGCATCGTTTGGTTTACAACAGAAGATCTTGATGTCGATGTGCTGGGGAGTTTTGAACAAAGAGTCCTGCGCCGCATTGAAGGGTGTTCGGCAATTATTTGTTATAATGATCAAGTGGCACTCAAAGTTGCCGATCTTTTGCTGCGCATTGGCATTCGCGTGCCAGAAGAAGTGTCGATCATTTCCTTTGATGATTCGTCGCTGGCGACGGTTGGCCCAGTTGATTTGACGACTTTTATTCATCCGAAGGAAGAACTTGGCCGTGTAGCAGCCGAAAATCTGCTCAAGATCATTCGCAGAGAACATTGCCCATCTGAAGTTAAGTTCCCACCGGAAATCAAAGAGCGGAATTCAGTGCGTCAGCTTAAATGAAATATAAAGAGGCGGCAGGCGATATATGCTTGTCGCTGTTTTGCCGCTTTTAAACATAAATTTTAAGAATATAATAAAAAATACAATAATTCGTATTTTTTTATAAAATACTATTGAAAAATTGAAGTTGGAATAGTATACTAAAAATACAAGATGTATGATGTTTTACTATGGTTGTATGACACTTTATTTACTTGTATGCAGTGCTGAGATAAATACGTTGAAAAATCAGGAGGAATGACAATGCCAAAGTATGCAATTGGGGTTGACTATGGATCGCTTTCCGGCCGTGCTGTGCTGGTAGAAGTAGGAACTGGCAAGGAGATGGGGAGCTGCGTATATGATTACCCACATGCAGTTATGGACAAAACTTTACCAGATGGGACAAAACTCGGAGTAGACTGGGCTCTTCAAGATCCACAGGATTATTTGGATGTTCTTTCGCATACGATTCCTGCACTTTTAGAAAAAACTTCTGTCAAGGCAGAAGATGTCATTGGAATAGGAACAGATTTCACTGCTTGTACAGTCTTGCCGGTCAAGGCAGATGGTACACCGCTTTGCTTTCTGCCACAATATAAAAGCAATCCACATGCATATGTAAAGCTTTGGAAGCATCATGCAGCGCAGGATAAGGCAAATGCTTTAAATGAAACCGCTGAAAAAATGGGCGAGGAATGGTTGCAGCGTTATGGCGGCAAGATATCATCCGAATGGGAATTCCCTAAGCTTTGGCAGATCCTTGATGAAGCTCCGGAAATATACGATGCTATGGATCATTTCGTCGAAGCGGCCGATTGGATCATCTGGCAGCTTACAGGCAAGCAATCACGCAATTCCTGCACCGCCGGTTATAAGGCAATGTGGAGCAAACGCGAAGGCTACCCAGCAAAAGAGTTCTTTAAAGCGCTTGACCCGCGGCTTGAAAATGTCATTGCGGACAAACTTAGCTGCCCAGTGACGCCTCTTGGTGAAAAAGCTGGTGAGATCACGGCTGAAACGGCTAAACTGACAGGCCTTTTACCGGGAACCGCAGTAGCCATTGGCAATGTCGATGCTCACGTTACGATTCCGGCTGTCAAAATCGATGGCGTCGGTAAGATTCTCGGCATTATGGGGACTTCTACCTGCCATGTACTTCTCGGCGATGAAGAAAAAATCGTTCCAGGTATGTGCGGTGTCGTAGAAGATGGTATTTTACCGGGCTTCTTTGGCTATGAAGCAGGTCAATCCTGCGTAGGCGATCATTTTGCTTGGTTCGTTGAAAACTGCGTGCCAGCGGCTTATGAGGAAGCGGCAAAGAAGGCTGGCAAAGACATCCATGTTTATTTGAGCGATTTGGCAGCAGAACTTTTGCCAGGTGAATCTGGCTTGGTGGCACTTGATTGGTGGAACGGCAATCGTTCCGTATTGGTCGATGTCGATTTGACGGGCATGATGCTTGGCATGACATTGCAGACCAAACCGGAAGAAATGTATCGGGCGTTGATTGAAGCGACGGCTTATGGCACGCGTAAAATCATTGAAACCTTTACGAAAAATGGTGTGCCGATCCATGAATTCTACGCATCGGGCGGCATTTCACAGAAAAATGCGATGGCTATGCAGATTTATGCCAATGTCATCAATTTGCCAGTGAAAATAGCGGGTTCCTTGCAAGGCCCAGCTCTTGGCGCTGCAATCTTCGGCGCAGTCGCTGCTGGTAAAGAACGCGGCGGTTATGATGATGTCTTTGCGGCAACGCGTGATATGGGCAAACTTCGTGACGATGTCTATATACCAGATCCAAAAGCAGCGGCAGTATATCAGAAGCTTTATGAAGAGTATGATATCTTGCATGATTATTTTGGCCGGGGTGCCAATGATGCGATGAAACGCCTCAAAAGCCTTAAAAAAGAAGTAAAGACGCAAAAATAAAAATTCATTTTGCCTTGGAGTAAAAAACGATAGTTGTTTTGCGATAAAGATAAAATTAAAATATTGGAGGAATTTTTGATGAATTGTTTAAATGAAGTAGAATTTTGGTTTATTGCCGGCAGCCAGCATTTATATGGGGAAACGGCACTGCAGCAGGTAGAAAAGCATTCTAAGATCATGGTAGATAAACTCAATGCATCTAAGAAATTGCCAGCAAAAATCGTGTTCAAGCTCGTAGCTACGACTTCTGACGCGATCGAACAGGTCATGGAAGATGCAAATTACGATAAAAAATGTGCCGGTATCATCACTTGGATGCACACATTCTCCCCTTCGAAAATGTGGATCCGTGGTCTGGGAAAATTACAAAAACCGTATTTGCACCTGCATACGCAGTTCAATAAAGAAATCCCGAACGAAGCAATTGATATGGATTTCATGAATCTGAACCAATCCGCTCATGGGGACAGAGAACATGGCTTTATCGGTACTCGCATGCGTTTGGCTCGTAAAGTCATCGTCGGATACTGGGAAGACGAAAAAGTTCAGGCTAAAATCGCCGGCTGGATGCGCACTGCTTTTGGCGTAGCTTCGAGCCGTCGCCTCAAAGTAGCTCGTTTTTCAGATAACATGCGTGATGTTGCTGTAACCGAAGGCGATAAAGTAGAAGCACAGATCAAATTGGGCTGGTCGGTAAACACGTATCCGGTCGGCGATCTTGTCAAATACATCGATGCTGTAACGGAAGCAGAAATCGATGAAGTTGTAAAAGAATATGAAGGAAAATATACGATTGCGACGGACAATATGAAATCTGTACGTTATCAGGCAAAGATGGAAGCCGGGATTGGAAAGTTTCTCAAAGAAGGCAAATTCGATGCTTTTGTCAATAACTTTGAAGATCTCTTCGGCATGGACCAGCTCCCGGGTCTTGCTACACAGGATCTGACATCGAAGGGCTATGGTTTTGGTCCGGAAGGTGACTGGAAGATCGCTGCGTTGGCTAGCGTGATGAAAGCAATGGCTTGCGGTGACGATAAAGGAACTGCTTTGATGGAAGATTATACCTATCATTATGCTGATCAAGGCGATAGCTTGATCCTCGGCGCGCATATGCTTGAAGTTTGCCCTAGCGTTGCTGCTGGCAAAGCATCTATTCAGGTACATGATCTTGGAATCGGCGGCAAAGATGCTCCGGCGCGTTTGGTATTTGAAGGCAAAGAAGGCCCGGCTGTAACGGCTACTTTAATTGATATGGGCGGACGCATGCGTCTGATCGTCAATGATGTAGAAGCGGTAAAACCAGTTTTACCGATGCCGAACCTTCCTGTAGCTCGTGTTATGTGGAAACCATTGCCAAACCTTGAAACTTCAGCCGAAGCTTGGATCCTTGCTGGCGGTGCTCATCATAGCGTTATCAGTTACAGTGTCACTGCTGAACAATTACAGGACTGGGCAGAAATCATGGGTATAGAATTTGTTCATATCAATAAAGATACGAATATCGTTGCCTTTAAACAAAATCTCATGTTGGCTGACATCGCTTGGAAGCTTAAATAATTTTCAATACCGTGGAAATACCTAAGTAAAGAATTTGGACCGAGACAGATGCTCCAGGCGAGTCGTTCATTGGCTGCGTTTAGGAGTGTCTGCTCGATGCGGATAGAGGAGAATGAAAGTATGCTGAAAAAGCTCAAAGAAGAAGTATTTGAAGCAAATATGATGCTGCCTGAATATAAAATGGTAACCTTTACCTGGGGCAATGTCTCTGGTATCGATAGAGAACGCGGCCTCATCGTCATAAAGCCATCCGGCGTGCCTTACAGTAAGATGAAGGCATCTGATATGGTTGTTGTTGACCTGGAGGGGACGGTCGTTGAAGGGGATTATAATCCGTCTTCCGATACGGCTACACATATCGAGCTTTATAAAGCTTGCCCTGAAATCGGCGGTATTGTCCATACCCATTCGCGTTACGCTACATCTTGGGCACAGGCTCGTAAAGATATTCCGGCACTTGGCACGACGCATGCCGATGATTTTTATGGTGCGATTCCTTGCACACGGGCAATGACCGATGCAGAAATCCAAGGAGAATATGAAAAAGAAACAGGCAAGGTCATCATTGAAACCTTTGCCGGCAAAGATATGATGGAAGTACCGGGCGTCATTGTGTATTCGCATGGTCCGTTTGCTTGGGCAAAAGATCCGATCGCTGCTGTGCAAAAATCAGTAGTGCTCGAAGAAGTTGCTTTCATGGCCTACCATGCCGTGACGCTTGCTGGCGAAATTTCACCGATGCAGCAGGTTTTGCTCGATAAACATTATTTGCGCAAACATGGCAAAAATGCTTATTATGGACAAAAGAAAGACTAAATAAGCCCTTCCTAAAATTAAACATATATGTTATCTTGTTGACGATAAATAGAACTCCATGCTAAACTGGCAGGAGTTCTATTTATTTTAAGCGATATGGAGGAGAGTATATTGAATCTAAGTGCAGAAGAAATAGCCCGCGTCAAAGGACTCGGTTTTTTGAATAATCGAGGTACTGAAAATTTTTCCGCCAGAGTTCTCACTGGCAATACTTGTCTGAGTTCAAAAGAATTGAATATCTTGGCACAGGCGGCAGAGAAATTCGCTGAAGGTAAGGTTTCTTTGACTTCTCGCCAAACGGTCGAAGTCATGGGGATTCCTTATGGAAATTTGGACGCTTTTGCTGAATTCATTCAAAAAAATGGCATGCTCGTCGGCGGAACTGGTGATAAAGTTCGTCCGGTCACTGCCTGTAAGGGGACGGTTTGCAAATTTGGCAAGATCGATACGCATGCGATTGCTCAGGCGGCGCATGAACGCTTTTATATCGGTGGACGCGAACGCAAACTGCCGCATAAATTCAAAATCGGTGTCGGTGGCTGCGCGCATAATTGCATCAAACCAATGCTCAATGATATCGGTTTGGTCGGGAGCTTGCGACCGATTTTTCATACGGCGGATTGTCGTGGCTGCAAAAAATGTGGCTGCGAGGACATCTGCCCGGTCAATGCTTATACCAAAGACGAAGCTGGGAAACGCCATTTGAATCGGCGCAAGTGTATCCAGTGTGGCCGTTGTGCGGACAAATGCCCGTTCAAGGTCAATGCAGGATGTGAAGCGGGCATCCGCGTCTTTGTCGGTGGTACCTGGGGCAAGGAAATCCGCATTGGCAGGCCGATTCGTGGGCTTTATACAGAGGCGGAGGCGATGGAACTCATTGAAGGAACTATCCATCTCTTTGAAACACGTGGACAAAAGAAAGAGCGTTTGGCTAAGATGATTGAACGGATAGGCTTTACTGTTTTTCAAAAAGATTTGCTCGATATCTTGAAAGAAGCCAAAAAAACAAATTCTATAAATGCATAATTTTCGGGTTTTACGATGAAAAAAGATCAGCAGACTGCTTGCTGGTCTTTTTTTTGCCTAAAAACATAGTAAACAGCAAGGACATATATAATAAAAATTCATAAAACATATTGACACAGAAGGAATAGAAGGTTATAATTTCAACTATGAAAAAGCATATAAAACATACTTAATAAATATGAAAAAAGAGGGGCGAGATTATGCGGAAAAAAGTTTTGGGAATCATCCTTACCGTTTTATTGGCGATCGGAGGTCTTGTCGGTTGTGGCAGCGATACCGCCGAAAAAAGTAAGGGGAATACGGATTTTTTGAATGTGTCGTATGATCCGACCCGTGAATTTTATACGGAATTCAACAAGAGCTTTGGTGATTATTGGAAGAATAAGACAGGTCAGACGGTAACGTTCAATCAATCCCATGGCGGCTCAGGTAAGCAAGGGCGTTCTGTAATCGAAGGCCTTGAAGCCGATGTGGTGACGTTGGCACTGGCCTATGACATCGATGAAATCAGCCAGGCGGGCCTCATCAAGAAAGATTGGCAGAAGGATTTTAAAGACAACTCATCGCCGTATACATCGACTATCGTCTTCCTTGTGCGTAAGGGTAATCCCAAGCAAATCAAGGATTGGAATGATTTAGTCCGGGATGATGTATCGATTGTGACTCCGAATCCGAAAACTTCCGGTGGGGCTCGTTGGAATTACCTGGCGGCCTGGGCTTATGCCAAGGATAAATTTGGGGGCGATGACGCACAGATCAAGGGATTTATGAAAAAGCTGTTTGCTAACGTCAAGGTTCTCGATTCTGGTGCACGTGGCGCCACGACGAGCTTTGTGCAAAGAGAGCAGGGCGATGTCCTGATTGCCTGGGAAAATGAAGCACTTTTATCGTTAAAGGATGATCCGGACAAATTTGAGATCGTTATTCCATCCATCAGTATATTGGCAGAACCGCCGGTAGCTGTCGTCGATGATGTAGTCGATCGCAAAGGTACTAGAGATTTGGCCAAAGCCTATATTGAATACCTCTACACCAAAGAAGGCCAGGAAATAGCGGCGAAGAACTTCTATCGTCCACGTGATCCGGAAATAGCAGAAAAATATAAAGACAAATTCCCGCAGCTTAAGCTGGTGACGATTGACAATGATTTTGGTGGCTGGGCGAAAGCGCAGAAGGATCATTTTGCCGATGGCGGGAGTTTCGATCAGATTTATCAGAAGTAAGAGACTTTCAAAGGAGGCCGCATATGGCAGGGCGCAAACATATTATTCCGGGATTTCGTTTTACGATGGGACTGACGCTGTTTTATTTGGCGTTGATCGTGTTGATTCCTATGGCAAGTCTGGTGCTCAAAGGCAGCGGTATGGGCTGGGAAAAGTTTTGGTCCGCTGCGCTTGACCCGCGTACGCTGCATTCTTACTATGTCAGTTTTGGCTGTGCCTTTGCTGCGGCGATCATCAATGGCTTTTTTGGTTTGATTTTGGCCTGGGTGCTCGTGCGTTATGAGTTTCCTGGCAAGAAAATCATGGATGGATTGATTGATTTGCCGTTTGCTTTGCCGACAGCAGTAGCCGGCATCGCACTCACTTCGCTTTATTCAGAAAACGGCTGGATTGGACACATCTTGTACAGCCTTGGCGTGCAATCGGCATTTTCGCTGGTTGGTATCACCATTGCACTGGTTTTTATTGGCATTCCATTTGTGGCGCGCAGCATCCAACCGGTATTAGAAGAGCTTGACGGACAATATGAGGAAGCAGCGCGGCTTCTCGGCGCGGGGCGTTGGACGATTTTTCGCCGTATCATCTTCCCGGAACTCCTCTCTCCGCTTTTAACGGGCTTTGGTTTGGCTTTTGCTCGGGGGGTCGGTGAATATGGCAGCGTTGTCTTCATTGCTGGCAATATGCCTTATAAGACGGAAATTGCTCCGCTGATGATTATGTCCAAGCTTGAACAATATGATTATTATTCGGCAGCGGCGATTGCCTTGATTATGCTGGTCTTGTCCTTTGTGATTCTTTTTGGCATAAATTTATGGCAGTGGCGTTTGAACCGGGTCCGGGGGATATGAAAATGGTTAAGGGAAATAAAGCATTGCAATATGCATTGATCGGCGTGAGTGTCTTGTTTTTGACATTGATGCTTATCCTGCCGTTGATTGTCGTTTTGTCAGAAGCACTGGCTAAGGGTTGGAATACTTATGTTGCTGCAATCACCGATCCCTTTGCCCAAAAGGCGATGTGGCTGACGTTTGAAGCGACTTTGACAGCGGTCATCGCCAATACGGTTTTTGGCTTGGCCGCAGCCTGGACTTTGACCAAATTCAGCTTTCGTGGCAAAAATCTCCTGAGCAGTCTGATTGATTTACCCTTTGCGATTTCACCGGTCATTGCCGGTCTCGTATTTGTCATGACGTTTGGGCGCATCAGTTATCTGCATCCATTTCTGCAATCGCAGCATCTGGCGATTGTCTTTGCCGTTCCGGGAATCATCCTGGCGACGATTTTTGTCACGTTTCCTTTTGTCGCTCGGGAAATCATTCCAATGATGAATGCACAAGGCCGCGATGAAGAAGAGGCCGCTACGACGATGGGAGCGAGTGCTTGGACGATTTTTCGCCGCATCACTTTGCCAAATATCAAATGGGGTCTTTTATACGGCGTCATTTTGTGTACGGCAAGAGCCATGGGCGAGTTTGGGGCAGTATCGGTCGTTTCCGGACACATTCGCGGCAAGACAAATACACTGCCGCTGCATATCGAAATTTTATATAATGAGTACAATTTTACCGCGGCGTTTGCGGTTGCATCGATACTCGTGATTCTGGCCATCGTCGTACTGGTTTTACGCAATATCGTCGAGTGGCGGACGAAAAGAGAGAGGGAGGTTTAGCCTATGGCAAATTATGTCGAGTTGAAGCATATCTACAAAAAATTTGGCAGCTTCCAAGCCTCCAATGATGTGGATTTTTCCGTTGAACAAGGAAGGCTTGTAGGTCTTCTCGGGCCCAGCGGCAGTGGCAAGACGACGATCCTTCGAATGCTCGCCGGGCTGGAGTCGCCTGACTCCGGTGATATTTTTATCGGTGGCCGCCGCGTCAATGATTTATCGCCAGGGGAGCGCGGCATCGGCTTTGTCTTTCAAAACTACGCATTGTTCAGACATATGACAGTTTTTGATAATATTGCTTTTGGCCTGACCTTGCAAAAAAGGACGAAGGCGCAGATAGCTGATAGAGTCTATGAACTCATCGAGCTGATAGGTCTCAAGGGGTTTGAAAGCAGATATCCCGGACAACTTTCAGGCGGGCAGCGCCAAAGGGTAGCTTTTGCCAGAGCCTTGGCGCCAAATCCGGAACTCTTGCTCTTGGATGAGCCATTTGCCGCGATCGATGCCAAGGTGAGAAAAGAACTTAGGCAATGGCTCAGAGAGACTATTACGCGCCTTGGCGTCACGAGTATTTTTGTCACCCATGATCAGGAAGAGGCGGTCGAGGTCGCCGATGATATCATCATCACGAATCGCGGGCAGATTGAGCAGATGGGGACGCCGCTTGAAATCTACAAATCGCCGCAGACACCATTTGTCGCTCAGTTCATCGGTGAATCAAACCGCATCGATGATTATACGATATTCAAAGGCTTTGAAACAGATGGCGAAGCTGCGCCGGGGGTACTAAGGCCAGAGTTCATTGAAATCGCAGCGGACAGCACGGAAATACTGACACCGCTTGCCGCTGAGCGCGGCATCGTCCATGCCGTCTATTTTCGCGGCAATAGCAGCCAGATCAGCGTCGAGGTCAAAGGAGAGATTTTGACCGGTTATCGAACTTTGGAGAAATCACAGCTCAAAGAGGGCGATGAGGTACTGGTGCTGCTGCACCGTGTCTATGCTTTTCGTGAGGGACAGACGCACGTTGTTGAAAATCGCATCAAGACAGCGGCGGAGTCCGTAATCATCTAATGGGGGAAGAAATCGTATGCAGATTGAAAAATGTAGTGCGGACGTACTGATTGTCGGCGGCGGAGCCGCTGGCTGCTATGCGGCGTTCACTTTGGCGAAAGCACGGCCGGATTGTCAGATCATCTTAGTCGATAAAGCCAATATCAAGCGCAGCGGCTGTTTGGCCGCGGGCGTCAACGCGTTGAATGCTTATATAACCAAGGGCCATACGCCGGCAGATTATGCCGAATACGCCGAAAAAGATGCGGCGGGCATTGCCAGGTTCGATTTATTGCTCTCGATGTCAGAAGGTCTCAATCGTGTGACGAAACGGCTGGAAGAGCTGGGATTGGTCATTTTAAAAGATGAACAAGGCGAATACGTCGCCAGAGGTGCCAGGAATATCAAGATCAACGGGGAAAACATCAAAGCGATTTTGGCGGCGGAAACGGCTCATTATAAGAATATTCGGGTCCTCAACCACGTCAATATCATCGATTACATAAAAGATTCGCAAAGGATTGCCGGCGCGTATGGTATCTCCGTAAGAGAAGACCGCTTCTATGCAATCGCCGCCAAGGCCGTGATTTGTGCGACTGGCGGGGCTGCGGGCTTATATCGTCCAAATAATCCGGGGTTTTCTCGTCATAAAATATGGTACAGTCCTTTTAATACCGGAGCGGGTTACGCCATGGGCTTGCGAGCTGGCGCAGAAATGACGACCTTGGAGATGCGCTTCATTGCCCTTCGTTGCAAAGATACGATATCGCCTACGGGGACGTTGGCACAAGGTGTCGGCGCCGAGCAGGTCAATGCCGCAGGGGAAGCGTATCAGTACAAATACGGCAATACGACCGCCGAGCGCGTCCACGCTACGGTCGCCGAGAATTTGGCGGGGCGTGGTCCCTGTTATCTCAAGACCAAGGGAATCGATGACAAGGCTGCGGATTCTCTTTTACGAGCATATCTGAACATGTCACCGGCACAAACGCTCAAATGGATCGAATCAGGGCGAGGTCCAGCCAAGGAAAATGTTGAAATCGAGGGGACGGAGCCTTATGTAGTCGGCGGGCATACGGCCAGCGGCTATTGGGTAGACAATAACCGACAGACGACGATTCCTGGA
Source organism: uncultured Selenomonadaceae bacterium (assembly GCA_965363355.1). GTDB lineage: Bacteria > Bacillota > Negativicutes > Selenomonadales > Selenomonadaceae > CBDTTM01. The sequence continues at coordinate 13,564 of CBDTTM010000009.1, forward strand.
CTTTACGCAGCGGGCGATGTTGCGGGCGGCTGTCCACAAAAATATGTAACTGGAGCTTTGGTTGAAGGTGAAATCGCGGCTGAAGCTGCGGGTGCATATATAGAGAAAGCGGATTTCGTCTGGCAGCTCGATGAAGCAGCTGCTAGGCAAAAACAGCAAGCGGTCGAAAAGTTCCTGCATAATCCGCCAGGCCTTTATACGGTGCAGCAGCTTGAAGAAGCCATGCAAAAGACGATGGACGAATATGCTGGCGGGATAGCGAAACAGTATCGCTATAGTGAAAAGGAACTTGTCGTCGCGGATCGGAAGATAAAAGAAGTCAGCCAGCTCACGGAGTCGCTTGCGGCAAAGGATATGTATGATTTGCTCAAGATCTTTGAACTCCAAGAACGGCTCCTCGTTTGCCAGGCTTTGATTGCCCATCTGGCAGCTCGCAAGGAAACGCGCTGGCCGAGCTTTGCGGCAAATGTCGATTATCCGGCAAAAGATGATGCTTGGGACAAATATGTGAATTCTAGACTGGAAAACGGAGAGTTCAAGATGATCTTCCGCGATTTGGTCGGGCGGGGTGAACGCTATGAGCATTCAAATTGATCAAGAAAAATGTATAGGCTGCCGAGGCTGTGAAGAAGCTTGCCCGGGGAATTTGATCGAGATCAAAGATGGCAAAGCTTCCATCCGTCAGGTAGAAGACTGCTGGGGCTGCACCGCCTGCGTCAAAGCATGTAGGTCCCAGGCGATTTCATACTATCTTGGTGCGGACATCGGCGGCAATGGCAGCTTGCTTTACGTCAAGGACACAGGAACAACGCTTGAATGGGTCATAAAAAAAGCAGATGGAAAGACGCAGAGCATCATCGTGCAGAAAGAAAAATCCAACGATTATTGAGCAGGGGGAAGAAAAATGGCTATGGATCATTTAGACAAACTAGAGGCAGAAAGTATTTTTATTTTGCGGGAAGCCTATAAAAAATTAGGGAAGCTCGGCATGTTATGGTCAATCGGCAAAGATTCGACGGTACTTTTATGGCTCGCCAAAAAAGCTTTTTACGGGCACTGTCCGTTTCCGTTCATTCATGTGGACACGAAGCACAAGATTCCGGCAATGATCGAATATCGTGACCGCGTTGCCAAAGAACTCGATCTTGACCTCATCGTGCATACCAATGAAGCCGCTATTGCCGCTGGCATGGGACCGGACAAAGGCCGTTTGGCTTGCTGCAAGGCTCTTAAAACCGAAGGTCTTCAGCAGGTTGTCCATAAATATGCATTCGATGGACTGATCGTCGGCGTGCGCCGCGATGAAGAAGGCTCACGCTCGAAAGAACGTGTTTTCAGTGAACGAACCAAAGACGATGCCTGGGATTATGTAAATCAGCCGCCAGAGCTTTGGAACCAGTTCAAAACAGATTTTCCTAAGGGAAACCACATTCGCGTCCATCCTCTTTTGGCTTGGAATGAAATCGATATTTGGCAGTATATCAGAAGAGAAGAAATTCCTATCATTGACCTTTACTTTGCCAAAGATGGCAAACGTTACCGCAGCCTAGGGTGTGCGCCGTGTACTGGCCAGATCGATTCACAGGCAGATACGCTCGACAAGATCATCGAAGAGCTCAAACATACAAAAACCGGCGAACGTGCAGGACGTAAGCAGGACCAGGAAGATTCCTATGCGATGCAGAAACTGCGCAAGGAAGGTTATATGTAAGCCGAGAGGCAATATGAGGAAAAGGAGCAAACACATGCAGGAAAAAGACGGATTGAAAATAGTGATTGTAGGTCATGTCGATCATGGTAAATCCACAGTGATCGGCAGACTTCTATATGATACAGAATCATTGCCCGAAGGGGCGGTAGACAAGGTCAAACGCATTGCCAAGGAAACAGGTAAACCTTTTGAATACGCCTATTTGCTCGATGCCTTTGAGGAAGAGCAGAAGCAAGGAATCACGATCGATACGACGCAGATCCAGTTTTTTACGAAAAAGCGCGAATACGTTTTGATCGATGCCCCGGGCCATAAGGAATTCCTCAAGAATATGATTTCGGGGGCGGCCAATGCCAACGCGGCGTTACTCGTTATCGACGCCCAGCAGGGCGTGCAGGAACAGTCGAAGCGCCATGGTTATATGCTATCGCTTCTGGGCATCAAGAAAGTCTATGTCATCGTCAATAAGATGGATCTGGTCGATTATTCGGAAGATGTATTTAAAAATGTAGTTAAGGAAATGGGCGATTTTCTCGCGGGCCTTGGTGTTCATCCGCAGGCGTATATTCCAGTATCGGGTTTTTATGGCGAAAACATCTCGAAGCATTCCGATTCGATGCCTTGGTATAAAGGCGAGCCGATTTTAGATGCCATTGATTTGATCCCGGGCGAAGATAACATCGACCGCAAGCCACTGCGCTTGCCGATACAGGATGTTTATAAATTTGACGATCGCCGCATCATTGCCGGTAGAATCGAAGCGGGGACACTTTCTGTCGGCGATGAGATTGCTATCTATCCGGGCGGCCGCAAGACCCGTATCGAGTCCATTGAGCACTGGAGCGAGCGCGACGCCAAAACCAGTGCCTCTGCCGGTGAATCCACCGGGATCACTGTTCGCGACGAGTTTTTCAACCAACGCGGTGAAATCATCACACATATCGGCGATACGCCGTCGCTTTCCAATCGTTTGCGGGCATCGTTGTTCTGGCTCGGTAAAAATCCTTTGGTCTTGCACAAAAAATATCGCTTGAAGCTCGCGACGCAGGAAGTCGAATGCGAAGTCGAGACAATTTTGCGAGTCATCGATGCAGCCAGCCTCGACAGCAGCGAAGCGGCAGCAAAAATAGCACTCAATGATGTGGCAGAGGTCATCTTGCGCTGTAAAGACGAAATCGCCTTTGATCTATTCGATCAGAACCAAGCGACGGGACGCTTTGTCATCGTCGATGGGTATGATGTCGCCGGCGGCGGTATCGTTGTAGCAGCTGAAGCAGCAGCAGCCCAAGCGGTGCAGCCGACCTTCGTTGAGGGCACGATTGAGGCACGCGGGGATATCTTCGATGAATTCTATTATGATGTGGAATCCTATGAAGTCACAAAAGTGGCACAGCACAAAGATGTGTATAAGGTTGGCGATACGATACCGACAGAGGGTGAAAGCTTTGCTTATCCGGATGATTTTGATATCATCATTTTGCGCGACCTGGCAGCTGTTTCCGTTCGAGACCGTAAGGTTACGGCGATAAAGCCTCTGGCTGACTATCACTATGCAGATAAGCCTTTGATCAATGGCCGGGGCTTTGGCATCAAAGCGCAAAGTGAAGCGGATGTAAAAGCTTTGTTAGCTGAAAATGCTGCCTTGGCCGCAGATGATATTGCGGGGAAAGCAAAGTTTTCCAATAAGTGGTTCTTTTTTAACCAATATCGTCGCTTGACTTTTTATTTTGACTATGTGATTTGATAAAAAACGAATAAAGTCCAAAAACTGCCGCGAAATTGACTTCGCGGCAGTTTTTTTTTGTTCCTATTGTATTTTTTTCCCTTTGTCTTGATAGGCGCGAAGCGAGGCGGCACCTTCTTCTTGCCACCAATCTTCATAGAGTTTGTTTTCAAGCTCGGAGTCGTTGCTGGACGGTACATTGAAATGTTTTTTGCAAGCGGCAGGTTCACCGTGCTTTTTATGGTAAGGGTGCGGTGAGCCAAATAAAAGCCGCAGCATAATGACTAGCCCGACCGATTGCCAATACCCAATAATCGGAAATGATAAGAGGTCAGGTAAGATCGCATTCCAAAGCAGCATGACCAGCAGCCCAAAAACAAGCCCTAGAAGGAGGACTAAAAAAATGCCGAGTGCTGTTTGCATGAGAATGTATTTTGTTTTGCTTGTGCAAAAATGACAATTAAATTGCATGGGAAATTCTCCTATTCTTCATGAAGATTCGACAAAGCTTTGCGGAGCGCTTGGGTGGCCCGGCTTTTTCTCGATAATAAGGTTCCGATTGGTTCGCGCCAGGCTGTTGCAAGCTCCTTGAAGCTGTAATGGTGAAGCTCTGTTGCAATCCAGATAGCACGCTGCTTCGGCTCAAGAGCAAAAAGTGCCATTTTGATCTTTGCCAGCGTTTCTTGCAGTTCTATTTCTTCTTGGGCACTGAGAGATGGGTCGATAAAGTCGGAGGCTATTTCTTTGTCTGTAAGTTCATCAAAAGAGATAGCTGGGCGCGAACGGCGAAAATAATCTTTCATTCTATTTTTTACGGTTTGATAAAAATACGCCAGTAGATTTTCAATCGGTTGGTCGGTTGAAAGCCGATTGTATATATTAAAGGCAGCATCCGCCACGATATCCTCAGCATCCATGGCGGAAATATCCTTCATGCGGCTTTTGACGTATAAAATCAGATTTTTTTGTTCTTGGCGAAGAATCCGGTTAAATTCAGCTTGTTGTTCCTGCATAAAAGCATTCCTTAAGGGCCCTGCACTCGATCAAGAAAATTCTCGGACAAGGCAGAACATATTTTATGAGGGGAGAGTCGCAGTCTTCGATGTTGATATCCGATTACGCATTTGCATCTACAGCATCATAGTCGATGGTGATGCCTACGCCAAAGTGTACGAAAATATCGGGTTCATTTGCAACCGGCAGCCAATAGGCTATGATGGGTTTCCCATTGACGTCCTGCTTGCTGTAAGTAGCTTGTCCGGAAGAAAGAGCTTTGTTGGCTTTGCAGCCGCGATGAGCTTCTGGTCCGCCTTGTGAGGAACACTTTGTTCCGACTGTGCGCATTCCGGCACAGGCTTTGTTGACCGCTAGGACCTCACGGCTCTTATGAACGAGGGTTACTGGTTCAGGGAAACTTTCCCACATAGAATGGAATGCATCCAGTATTTTTTGATCGATGGTTAACATGATAAAATCGCTCCTTTAAATAGCTTTGGATTTTGTTGACACTTAGTAAGACGCAGGTCGGCGCTTTTTATTGCATGGACAAAAAATATATCGCTTATAAAAGAATTTCAAATGGAATGATGCAGGTAAAACAGGCGTTGCATCAAGAAGATACGATAAGTATTTTTATTATAATCGATGTTTTGTTTAAGTCAATACAAAAGAGCGTCCCTTGAACTGAAATAATTAAAGGCGATACATGTTGAAAAACCCTTAAAACCCTTTATTTTCCAGTGAATAATAAAGTGGAACTAAAGTCCTTTTCATCGTCAAAAGCATTGTCGCAAGCTTGTTTTGATGATAAGATAATAGGTATGATTGCTGGCTTTTTCGTTTGCGTAAAAACTGGCAGCAGATGTATTTATTTGGTAAGAAATCATTCTATATAAAGGGGTTGGACGGTTTTATGAAATTTACACAAAGTATTCGGTTTCGTCTCATGTCTATCATTGCTTTGCTTGTAGTTGGTACCTTGTTCATCGTATCCGGGAGTGGTTATTATATTTCAGAAAAATACCTTAAAGAAAGCCTTGATCAAACGCAGCAGGCGACTGCGGCAAGCGGGGCAGCCCATGTAAAAGTGGAGCTTGAAAAAGATGTATTGCAGCTCGAAGACCTATCGACGATAGCGAGGGTCCAAAGCGGCGTCAAAGAAAGCATTGTACCTGCATTGAAGGAAGTCCACACCAGGATGGGCAGTCTGGATCATTTGTTTTATGCTTCTCTTGATGGGAAAGCTGTCAACGAAGAGAATGCTGCTGGTGAGTATGCTGATCGAGAATATTTTCAAAAAGTTGTAAATACAAAAAAACCATATGTGTCGGAAGTCTTGATTTCCCGCACAACCAATAAACAAACCGTAGTCCTGGCTGTTCCGGTCATCGTTAAAGGCCAGTTGACAGGCGTTATTTTCGGTACATATTCACTTGATAAAATCATGCCAATCATAGAGGACATCAAATTCAAGACAGAAGGTTATGGCGTGTTGCTTTCGCGGCAGGGCTTATATCTTGCGGATGGCAGGCATCCTGAATTCATCGGTAAAGTGAATTTAAGTACCGGTGAAATCAAAGAAGACTTAAAAAATACGCTTGGCGGTAAAAATCTCGATTCTCGTCTGACAACAGGGTTCCAGCAGGCGACGAGTGAAAATAGCCGCGTTCCAGTAAGCTATGCGTCTCTCGATGGCGTCGAACGCGTTGGCTCGATTAGTCCGATTGAGCTTCCTGGTGGCCAAGTTTGGTATCTCTTGATGACGACGAGCCAGGCCGATGCAACGAGTGAAGTTGCGTCATTGTCACATATACTATTGGGGCTTTCACTCTTGTGCCTCATTATCGTTTTAGGCTTGGTCTTCTGGCTGAGCAACTCTTTTGTGCGGCCGATTATTCGCATCAATGAATTGCTCAAAGAAACAGCAGCCGGAAATTTGCAAGAAATCAAGAAAACGATCACGGATAAAAGTGAGTTTGGTCAGTTATCCGACAATATGATGTTGATGAATAAAAATTTGCGAGCTCTTGTACAGCAAGTCCATGCCCAGGCTGAACAGCTGGCAGCTTCGAGTGAAGAATTGACTGCTAGTGCCCAGCAATCTGCGGATGCTTCAAATCAGATCGCTGGCTCGATTACGGAAGTTGCCCATGGAGCTGAACGGCAATCCAATTCAGCCGATAATATCGCAGGAATTTCCCAGCGTATGGCGAGAAAAGTAGAACAGATCTCTAGTAAATCGAATGAGGCTTCCGTTATTGCCGATAGCACATCAAAATCAGCGCAGGCAGGGCTGGCGGCAGTCAATAAAACCGTTGAACAGATCAATGAAATCGGCCGTGGCACGGAAGACACCGCAGCAGCTATAACTGAGCTCAGTGGCAGCTCCGAAGAAATTCGCGAGATCATATCCTTGATATCCGCGATTTCCGGACAGACCAATCTTTTAGCATTGAATGCAGCCATAGAAGCTGCTCGAGCAGGTGAACACGGCCGAGGCTTTGCGGTCGTTGCTGAGGAAGTGCGCAAGCTTGCGGAAGAATCCAATCAAGCTGCACAAAAAATTGGTTCTTTGGTTGAGAAGAATGAAGTCAACTTAAAGCAGGTCATTGCAATTACGCAGGCGGGCAAAGAAAATATGGAAAGTGGCATTTCTCTGGTTCGCGGTACGGGAGAATCTTTCCGCAGCATTGCCGATGGAGTTCTAGAACTTTCCGGTGAGATACAGAATATCTCACAATCCATCAAGGATATTGCCGATGGCAATAAAACGCTCGTATCGGCAATCGAAGAAATCGATGTCGCTAGTAAATCAGCGGCAGCTGAGTCCGAGAACGTTTCGGCAGCCACGCAGGAGCAATCTGCGTCCATGGAAGAAATTGCCTCGGGCAGCCATCATCTAGCTGTTTTGGCGATGGAATTACAGGAAGCTATAGCGAAATTTAAGCTCTAAACGATATAAGCAGGTTCAGATAAAACGCAATGGGGATTTTTCCATTGCGTTTTGTTTTGTTATAATGGATGAAGAAATATAGCTGGTAAGGAGGAACATTATATTGTCATTTGATTTGAATTATGCAGCCTATATTTTTTTATATGCAGCAGTTGCAGTCTTGTTGGTTGGCAAAGTTCGAGGCCGCAAACTTGCCTGGATTTTCGTGGGGCTTGCCCTGTTCACAGCCTTGTTTGTGGGACAGCTCGATTCCTATGTTTTTTTGCCGATTGTTTTATTGGCCTATGCGTTGAATGGTATCGGTAGGAAGCAGCCAGCATCCTTTGGTGTACGTCTTTTTGGGGGTATTATAGCCATGGTGTTGCTGACGGTATTGGCGGTGCATGGAATCAAAGGATTTCATAATCTGTTGGTTCTCGATGGCGTAAACGTCAGCAAAGATGGGCTGCCATTCACGATGTATCTTAATATGGATAAAGCTTTGGCGGGGATTTTTGTGCTTGCATTTATGCCGATCTCTCGCGAGCGTCCTGCCGATTGGCATAAGCTGCTTTTAAAAACCAGTTTATTTGCCGTGCTTTTTGGCTTCTTTTTGCTCGGGTTGGCTGTACTTTGCGGGAAAATCCATTGGGATCCTAAAATTCCGAGCTTCAGTTGGATTTGGGCAATCAACAATTTGCTGTTTGTTTCCATGGCAGAAGAGGCCCTTTTTCGAGGATTTATTCAAAAAAATCTAGTGAGCGTATTTTCTCGCTGGGAAAAAGGCCCGTATCTTGCGCTGCTGATAACATCGCTGCTCTTTGCCTTTGCTCATTATGCGGGCGGGATAGCGTATAGTATCTGGGGGCTTTTGGCAGGACTTGGCTATGGCTGGTTGTATCTTGTCACGGGCCGAATCGAGGCGAGCATAGTGGCGCATTTTATCTTGAATGCCATGCATTTTTTCCTCTTTACCTATCCGGTATTGGGGTGAGCGCTTTATTGTTTGGAAGTATGTTTACTGGACAATTATAGAGCGTCTATCGATAAAAATCCTCATGGATTGTTATAGGCAATGGACATAGCTGTTGATAAAATGTGTTTAACATAGAAGACACGCGATTTTATATGTGGGCGCTCTTATTTTGAGAGTGCCTTTTCGTGTTGGGTAATTTTGATTTGGGAATAAAAATAAATCTCTCTATTGACTAAATGAGAATGAGTATCTATAATGAATGAGAAAGATAATCAATTGCAGGTTTAATAATTAATGACTAATGTCAGTCATTAATTATTAAACCTGCAAGGAAGACAACTGTTATTTATTTTAAAATATGATTTAAGGAGATTTTTATGAAAAAATGTTATCAGCAAATTTTGTGCGGTGCAGTTGGTTGTTCAATTGTACTACTGGGAACTCCTAATTTGGCAAAAGCAGCCGAGGCCGATGAGGCAGAATTTTCATTGCAGGAATATATCGTTACCGCTAATCGAATTCCTTTGGAGAAAGAAGAAATCGCGGCAAATGTCACTGTGATTGGGCAAGAGCAGATTGCCAATGGTCATTACAGCAATGCTGCTGAAATATTGAAAACACAAATTCCTGTTGAACAGGATAGTACTGGATCATACCCTGTAATCAATGGGGATACTCGGGTATTGGTCTTAATTGATGGCCGTAGGGTCAATTGGGATCAGATCGTTACGAGTGGCAGCAAAAACGGAGTGAATTTGTCTGATATAAATGCCGATAATATCGAGAAAATAGAAATCCTTCACGGGCCGGCATCGTCACTTTATGGAAGCGATGCAGCTGGTGGCGTAATCAATATCATTACCCAGAAAGCAACAAAGCAGAAAACGACAATATATAGTTCGTTTGGTTCCAGTGGGTATAATAGAAATAGCATCCGAGTAGAGGATAAGACAGAAAATGGCATTCATTATACGCTTCAATACACGAAAGAAAAGAAGAATGACTTTTCGTATAAAGATGGAAAAACTGGCCAGGAAAAGACGTTTACAGGAAGCAATTATGAAGATAAAAACTTGAATCTTAACATAGGAAAAGATTTTAGCAACGGCAGGAGCCTGTCTTTTGATTATACGCATCATGAACGTTCCGGCGGCTATAATTTGACGATGCCTTCAGATGGATATTATTATTATCCGCTAGGGACAGCAAAAGGGCAGGATAATCAAGTTGCGATGACATACCAGTGGTCACCGGAAGACTATGTGCGGCTGTATCATTATCAATCGGATGATCATAACTTTTCTTCAGCGGGTTCTACCTATGATGTTGACAGGAAAGCAAATGGGGCAGATTGGCAGCATTCTGCAAAGCTAAGTGATAAACACACGCTTACGAGTGGTCTTAGTTGGTATCAGGCTTCTTTTGATTATAGTTCACAGGGAATCAATAATACATATGAAACATCGGCTGGCTTCTTTGAAGATCGCTGGAAACTTGATAAAGACTGGGCAATCACGATGGGCAGCCGCTATGATCATCATTCGATCATAGGCAATCATACAACTTCACGGGTGACAATCAACCGCCAGCTGCCAGCAGCGAGCAATGTATTTTTATCATGGGGCCAGTTTGTAAAGGCGCCACTTGTCGAAGACATGTTCAGCAATACGCAATGGTTTGTCGGGAATCCGGATTTAAAACCGGAAACAGGTGAAACGATTACGTTAGGCGGCAATATGAAGATTGGGGCAAAGGGAACGTTATCCGCCAATCTCTATAGCAGCAAGGTAAACAATGCTATTGATTATGATTATAGCGGGGCGCGAGGTACAGCAATCAATGTAGCCAATCAAAAGCGTCAGGGACTCGATCTCACCATGACATATGCGCTTTCTAAAAAATGGGATATGACAGGTGGATATTCTTATACGAAGATTCAAAACAAAGAAACTTCAGTTTCAAGTTATACGAATGATCCGGATAATACCCAGCCGAATGCGTACTTACTTGGCTTTGTTTACAAGCAAGATAAATGGAATGTTTCGACGAACCTCAAAAAAGTTAGTGGTAGAAGTTTGATGAGTTATTCGGGTGAGTCCTACTTTACCGCAGATTTGATTGCGAACTACCAGGCTGATAAAGATACGAAGCTATTTTTCAAAGCACTGAATATAACAAATGCCGCCTATGAAGTGCGTGGCAGCGAGGCAAGTGCGTACATTACGCCAGGGGCTTATCATATGCCGGGAAGAACCTTTATTTTCGGAATGGAACGGCAGATTTAAAAGTAAAAAATCGTATATACCTATAAGGTGGTGTTCATTATGGCGCGAATCAGCAAAGACCCACTTATCCGGCAAGCTGAATTGATAGAACAAGCACAAAAATTATTTTTTGCCAAAGGTTATCAAGCGACAACGATACAGGATATTGTGGCAGCAGTCGGCGTATCTCATGGTACATTTTATTACCATTTCAATTCCAAAGAAGCCTTGTTGGAGGATTTGATCGTTCAACAAATCGAGCGGTTAATCAAAAAGGAAGAAGCAAAAAAAACGGAACACATGGATCCCTTGATTCATTTGAACGCTATCGTCCGGCTCTTCTATCAAATATGCTATGAAGGAAATGTAGCTCATTTAACCGATATACTCTATGCCGAAAAGCAAGGCGAACTGATTAATCGGATTTGGCGGCAGGCGAATTATTTGATTGAACCGGTATTAAAACCGATACTGGAAGAATGCAATGCAAAAAAGATTACGAAAGTGGATTCTATGCCAGAAACCTTATGGTTTCTCGGTGGTATTATCGCAACGCTTCTGGAAACGACGACAGCAGAGGGTTATGCTCACGAAAAAGATCGAACGCGCCTTTCGGTAAAACGCGAAATGGCTGCTCGCTTGATTGAACGTTTGCTGGGCGTTCCGGAAAAAACGATAGATCTTCAGTTGGCTGAAGACATATTGTAATTTCTGCAATGTAAAAAACAAATGAATATAAAAAGGGTCTTCTATGAGAAAAATACATAGAAGACCCTTTTTTTGAAGTATTAATTATGAAAATTAGTAAAGGCAATTGTTTTGAGGCTGTTGGCTCAATGGCGTATGTTAGTTTTTCAATACCGTAGTTTCGCTTTATTGCTGTAAAAATTTACGCAGTAGGTCGACGAATTCTTGGGCGGCATTTGACAGGTAGCGTCCTTTGCGGTAGACGATGATGACTTTGCGCTTTGGCCTTGTGTCGAGGGCGAAATAACAAGGGCTTTTACTGGTAAGGCGGTTTGCTCGGATCAAAGTATCGGGTAAAAGTGCGGCTCCCATACCAGCACCTACCAGTGCTTGGGCGGCATCCATGCTTTGTGTTTCGAGCAAGATGCGAGGTTTGAATTTTTCTTTTGAACAAAGGTCGAATAGAGTCTGATGGAGTTTTTGGCCCTGTTCCATTAAGATGAAGGGTGTATCTGCCAGTGCAGCAAGATTGATTTGCGGCAAGTTGTCATAATCTCCGGGCTTGCTGTTTGCCGCTACAGAAATAGGGTGTTGTGGTGGCAGGGCGAGCAGCAATTCTTCTTGGAAGAGTTCTTCGTAGTCAAAGATAGCAGTATTGATGGGCAGCAAGGAGATTGAAAAGTCCGTCAGGGCTTCGCGGGCGAGTTCTTCAAGCTTTAGGCTCGTATCTTCTTTTAATATAAGTTCTATGCCAGGAAATTTTTGGGTGAACAGAGGAATGACTTGCGACAAAAGATAGGTATTGCGAAAAGGCGAACTGCCAATGGTGAGGCGGCCGCGGCGAAGATGAGCAGCGTCATCGATTTGTTGTGTGAATTGGTCGCTGAGGTCGAGGATTTGCTGGGCCATTTTGATATACATTTCACCGGCATAGGTCAGGCGCAGCGGTGTAAAACTGCGATCGAAAAGCGTAGTACCAAGTTTTTCTTCGAGGTTTAAGATGAGTTGGCTCAAAGATGGCTGGGAAATATAGAGTTTTTTAGCGGCGAGCGAAAAATTTTTTTCTTCAGCGACTTTTAGTACGTACTTGAATTGACGAAATTCCATGAGAATGCCTCCTATAGGTTTTATACTATAACAATCATAAATTTATTCGTATTAGACTTATTATAAAGCATACCGTATACTTTAAAGCGTGTAAAGGATTGGCGCGCTGATAACACAAAAACAAAGTTTTCGCAATTTACAAACAAATATATACATAGGAGGGTAATTTATGAATCCTTTACGTCGAGGGCTCATTGTCATAGCTTTGCTGGCCATTCTTTGGTTTTTGCCTGTTCCAGCAGGGTTGACGCTGACGGCCTGGCATTTGTTTGCTATTTTTGCCGCGACGATTTGTGGTTTTGTTTTGCAGCCAATGCCTTTGGGTGCTGTAGCACTCGCAGGAGTAACTTTTTCCGCGCTGACGGGGACGCTTAAACCGGCAGCTGCTTTGGCTGGTTACAGCAATACGACGATTTGGCTCATTGTGTCCGCTTTTTTATTTGCTAAAGGCTTTATTGCCACAGGGCTTGGTCGTAGGATTGCCTATAAGCTCATTGAGCTTTTTGGCAGCAGCACGCTGAAACTTGGTTATACACTGGTAATCAGTGATTTGATCATCAGCCCGGCAACGCCGTCAAATACAGCTCGCTCGGGTGGAATACTCTTTCCGATTGTCCGCAGTTTGGCATCGGCTTTCAAGTCAGAGCCAGGACCGACTGCCCGAAATATTGGGGCATATCTGCTCGTGACTTCTTTTCAGGCAGATGCTCCGATTGCCGCGATGTTTTTGACAGCCTGTGCGCCGAACCCGCTGATGGCGACATTGGCAATGCAGACTGCCGGCGTTGAATTGAGCTGGGGAACCTGGGCTCTGGCGGCAATCGTTCCAGGATTGCTGTCGATACTGATCATACCGTATTTTATTTACAAGATATATCCGCCTAAAATCAAGAAAACGCCGGAAGGCCAGGCGGTCGCAAGAGCCGAGCTCGAGAAGATGGGGCCGATGTCCAAAGCTGAAAAAATCATCAGCTGCGTATTTATCGGCGCACTTCTTTTGTGGAGCACTTCGCAGTACACGCACCTCGATGCGACGGTCGTGGCTCTATTAGGTGTTACGATCATGCTTTTCACGAAGGTCCTGAGCTGGAAAGAAGTAATCAGTGAACAAGGCGCCTGGGACGGCATGGTATGGATGGGCGCTATTGTTGGTTTGGCTGATGCGTTGAATAAAGAGGGATTCATTCCCTGGTTCGGGCAAAGCGTGGCTGGCCTTTTGACGGGGATATCCTGGGTTCCGACCTTGCTTGTTTTGTTTGTTGTCTATTTGTACAGCCATTATGCTTTTGCCAGTCTGTCGGCACATGCGACGGCTATGTATGCAGCTTTTCTCGCGGTAGCGGTTGGCGCAGGAGCACCTCCTTATTTGGCGGCATTGGGGCTAGCCGTTTTGTCCAACTTAATGGCAGGTCTTACGCATTATGCGACAGGGGCTGCTCCGATATATTTCGGTACGGGCTTTATCGAACAAAAAGATTGGTGGCGTATCGGTTTTCTCTCTTCCGTGGTGAATTTTGCCCTATGGATTGGAATCGGTGCGATTTGGTGGAAATTTCTCGGTTTATGGTAAAAATTATATATTGAAGTGAGGTTGATATTTATGACAAAAGAAGAAGCAGCAGTTCGTTTGACGAGTACGATTGCAAAATTTGTGGCCCATACAGGAAAACGCCTGCCAGATGATGTTCGGCAGAAGCTCAAAGAACTCGGTGACCAGGAAGAAACTCCTTTGGCAAAAATCATTTATGAAGCGATGTTCAAGAATCAGGATTTGGCCGTTGAACTCAACCGTCCAAGCTGTCAGGACACCGGAGCATTGCAGTTTTTTGTTACATGCGGGGCCAATTTCCCGTATCTTGGTCAATTGCAAGATATCTTGCGCGAAGCCGTCATCTTGGCAACGAAGGAAGCACCGCTTCGTCATAACAGCGTAGAGACCTTTGATGAATACAATACCGGTAAAAATGTCGGTAAAGGCGTACCATCTATTTTCTGGGATATCGTTCCGGATAATGATGAGCTTGAACTGCATACCTATATGGCCGGTGGTGGTTGCAGTCTGCCGGGAAAGGCAATGGTCTTGATGCCTGGTGAAGGCTATGAAGGGGTAACGCGTTTTGTCATGGATATCATGACCAGCTATGGCCTTAACGCCTGTCCGCCGCTTTTGGTCGGCGTTGGTATCGGTACATCGGTTGAAACGGCAGCACTGCTTTCAAAGAAAGCCCTCATGCGCCCAATTGGCTCGCATAATGAAAATGAGCGCGCTGCCTCGATGGAAAAATTATTGGAAGACGGCATTAACAAAATCGGCTTGGGCCCGCAAGGCCTTACCGGCAAGAACTCTGTGCTTGGCGTCCACATTGAAAATACTGCGCGCCATCCATCGGTAATCGGCGTGGCGGTAAATGTAGGCTGCTGGTCACATCGCCGAGGCCATATTATTTTTGACAAGGATTTGAATTATACGATTGATTCTCATACGGGGGTGGAATTATAATGGCAAAGAAAATACTGACAACACCAATCAAAGCAGAAGATCTCGAAGATATCCATGCTGGCGATATTATATATCTGACTGGGCATATCACGACTTGCCGCGATGTAGCGCATCGTCGTTTGATCGAAGAAGGCCGCGAGCTGCCAGTTAATATTGATGGCGGAGCAATCATGCATGCCGGTCCTATCATTCGTGCGCTTGGCGACGACAAGTATGAAATGGTTTCCGTTGGACCGACGACAAGTATGCGCATGGAAAAATTTGAAAAAGAATTCATCAAAGAAACCGGTGTGAAGCTCATTGTCGGTAAAGGCGGCATGGGTGCTGGTACGATGGAAGGCTGCCGCGATCACAAAGCGATTCATACGGTATTTCCAGCAGGCTGCGCTGTAGTTGCCGCAACCTGTGTTGAAAAAATCGAGTCGGCAAATTGGAAGGACCTAGGCATGCCGGAAACTCTCTGGACTTGTAAGGTAAAGGAATTCGGCCCATTGATTGTTTCAATCGATACGCACGGCAGAAATTTATTTGAAGAAAATAAAATTAAGTTCAATGAGAAAAAAGAAGAAGCCATTGCAGAAATCTGCAAGCATGTAAGTTTTATCAAATAATATGCAAAGAACCGGTCAGCCGCTTAGCGGTTTTGATCGGTTCTTTTTTTGAGGCCTGGAAGTTTAACAAAAAAATAATCATTCCATCACTTCTATTATGCAAAGAGCTGTTAAAATGAAAATGTGAACTTCAAATAATAGAAGAACAGACCCCTTTTTCCTGCGGTATTTATACTGCAGGTTTTTTTATAGTTCAGGTGT
>CBDTTM010000010.1:0-26645 GCA_965363355.1 uncultured Selenomonadaceae bacterium
CTGTTAGTTGCTTAGCACCCTTTTTTATATTGTCCTTGACATAGGGTCCACTTTATCTGATAAATAGAGATACTGCCCTTTTAAGTTAACAGATGTTGGAGGATTTCTTTTGGCAAGATTCCTGAAGAGGGAATGTCATGCCAAAGTCCATTTTCATCTTTCGCTTGAAAATGACAGTCGATATTAAAGATTTGATAGATTCCGTGCTCGGTCGGTGTGAAAAAAATGACGCTTGTGATGCGAAGCTTAGCCGGAACTTTTTCTGCAAGAATGTATCGTTTGTAATCAATTGATTCTTGTGAGACGATCGCTTCGGTGTAAAGCAGGTTCCAAGCCTCATCTATTTTTTTGATGGGAAGCACCGTGGATAGAAACGGATCTTTTTGGCGCTTTTGCAAAAGAGTAGAAAAAGCCAGCTGGTCTTTTTTCAATAAAAAAATGGATTGCTGTGTCGGCAGTGTTATTTGGTCGGGAATGATGAGACAATTATATAGAACGCTTTCTCGGCGAATTGTTTGATTGAAGGCATAGAGGCTGCGGTCATTTTCATCAGATGGCGGATCGATTAAAAAATCGCCAGGGCGTAAGCCACTATAAAAAGCGGGCCCATAGAGATTGACGGCGGTGATTTGGTTGTCATTGTCTTGAAGGAGCCCCTTTGTAAAAGGTAAGAATGGATGAGCCGATACAGTAACGTTTGGAATTTGGATGAGTAAAAAAAATAAAAAAACTAATTTTTTCATAAAAACACTCCTCAAATAAAAGTTGAAAAACAGCAGTTCGACATTTTCATTATATAGCGTCAATCACTTAATAAAAAGGGGCGGAATTTTTATATAAAACGTAACTTTAATTGTAAATTTAAACCATTGACACAAACATTTGATTACTATATAAAGAAGATATAGAGAATTGCGAAAAAAGGGGGGCGATGAGATTGAAGTTTTTTGATAATATGAAATTAAGCATGAAGTTAGGCGTTTTGATGTGCATGGCATTTATCGTTGTAGGCGCAATGTGGTTTGCGGGATATTACAGTCATAAAAGTGCAGTTGAAGATTTGGCGAACATGTATGATGAAGGCATGGTTCCCGTGCAGCTTGTTGTGGAAAACAGAGCATATGTCAATAAAATGAATGGAGCTATGCTGGAGCTGATGTTGACTACTGACAATAAAAAGAATCAGGACTTGAAACAGCTTATCGAGGATCGGACGAATAAAGTCAAAACGAACATGGCATCGATAGAGCAGCAAAAATTCGATGCCAGCGGGCTGGACTTTATCAAGAAAATCAAGAAATCCCAGCAAGATTATTTTGATGCACGGACAAAAGCCATAGAGCTCGCTTTACAGAACAAAAATACAGAAGCTTATGAACAATACGTCAAGGCAGTAGATCCACTAGCCACCAAATACACAGATGATTTAAGAGACTTTGCACAGTATTACAGCAAGAGAGCCGAGTCCATGAAAAACGATGCTGCAGCCTCAGCTGCAGCAACGACCAGGGGGTCTCTGATTTTTGTGTTTTTTAGTGTACTATTGCTTGGTGCAGTAGCGATTTTCATTGGCAAAAAAATCACGACGCCTTTGCAGCTTATGGTGAAGTTCTGTAAAGAACTTGAAGACGGGGATTTTCGTGATAAACCAAGACAAGTTCGAAGAATTGATGAGATCGGTCAGCTAGCCGATGCTTTAGCCAATATGAGATCCCAGCTTCGCACAGTGCTCACGCAGGTCAATGAATCAGCCGAGCAGGTTGCTGCAGCCTCAGAAGAGCTTACGGCCAGTGCAGAACAATCCTCGCAGGCTGTACATCAAGTTGCGGTGTCGATCAATGGAGTCGCCGAAGGCGCGGGAACGCAATTGGAATCGGTCAATAAAGTGACAGCCTCTATTGAAAGCATGGCAGATGGAATCGAAGGCGCTGCAGAAAATTCCAATCAAGCAGCCGAAAATGCAAAACAGGCTTCAGAAAAAGCCAGAGCAGGCAGTGCTTCGGTCAGCAAAGCAGTCAATCAAATGCATAATATAACGAAGACGGTCAGTTCGTCAGCCAGTGTTGTCAATCAATTGGGCGAACGCTCAAAGGAAATCGGACAGATTGTCGATACGATTTCAGGGATTGCAGGGCAGACCAATCTGCTGGCACTTAATGCGGCCATTGAAGCCGCTCGTGCCGGAGAACAAGGCCGTGGTTTTTCGGTTGTTGCCGAAGAAGTCCGCAAACTGGCGGAACAGTCCCAGGAAGCAGCGGCTAAGATTGCCTCTTTAATCGGAGAAATCCAAGGTGATACAGAAAAAGCGGTGCTTGCCATGAATTCAGGAACCCATGAAGTCGAGGTCGGAACGCAGGTTGTTACAGCAGCTGGCCAGGCTTTTGAGGAAATAAAGGATTTGATTTTGGATGTGTCCGACCAAATAAAAGAAATATCTTCTGTCATGCGCCAAGCAGCCGATGGCAGCCAAGAAATCGTACTTTCGGCAGAGCATATTGAAACACTTAGCCAATCGGCTGTAGATGAATCTCAGACCGTATCAGCAGCGACTCAGGAGCAGTCGGCTTCGATGGAAGAGATTGCTTCAGCTAGCAAGGGACTTGCTGAATTGGCTGAAAAATTGCAAACAATCGTAACGCATTTTAGGGTCTGATTTTTTATCCTGAACAAGGAAATCTTTTTGTTATGGCGAATATTAGATTATATAGAATAATTTGTAAATTTAAACCAGGGCTTTCCCAGGAGATGAAAGCTGTGTTGTTCCCTTGGGGCGAATTTTTGCGGCACGTGGTTGGATGGGAGCTTATTTGATGAGAAAATATGGACTTTTTATTGATGGAAAATGGGTAGAAACCGAAGAGGAAATAACGTTTGTCAATAAAACGAATGGTGAGGTTGAGGCGCTGTTTTCCGTAGCAAAAAAAGAAGAAATCGCTGAAGCTGTAGCCGGTGCAAAAGCAGCGCTCGCGTATCCGGTAGAACCATATCATCGCTATGAGATTTTGATGGCGGCAGCGAGGCTTTTTGAACGGGAAGAAGCTCAATTATCGCATGCGTTGACACAGGAGACTGGTAAGCCGATCCGTGAAGCCCGCACTGAAGTGCACCGGGCAATACAGACGCTTATCTTGTCAGCGGAAGAAGCTAAACGCATTAAAGGCGAGATGGTGCCGCTGGCAGGTGCACCATCTTGCGGACAGAGAATAGCTTATACCAAACGAGTTCCGGTTGGTATCGTTTGCGCGATTACACCATTTAATTTTCCGTTGAACTTGGCTTGCCATAAGATTGGTCCAGCATTGGCAGCTGGGAATGCCGTATTGTTCAAACCGTCATCATTGACTTCTTTGTCTGCTGTTATGGTTTGTAAAATTTTTGAAGAAGCAGGATTGCCGCGAGGATACTTGAACCTTTTGACGGGCCCGGGCAAAGAATTAGGCGATTTGTTGGTTGCGGACAAGTGCATTGATTTTTATAGTTTTACTGGCAGTGCCGCCGTAGGTAAGAAGCTGCGCGAAAAGGTCGGACTCCGGCGGATATCCCTGGAACTTGGTTCAAATGCAGCAAATATCGTACATCATGATGCCGATATCGATAAAACAGCGGCGCTTTGCACGAAATCTGCTTTTGCCAATGCTGGACAGGTATGCATTTCCTGTCAGCGAGTTTTTGTTCATAAAGATGTTTATGAGAGTTTTTGCCGGGCAGCTATGGCTGCGACAAAGCTGATTGTTGGCGGAGATCCTCTCGATGAAAAAACAGACCTTGGGCCGATGATAAGTGAAGCTGAAGCAGCTCGGGCGGAAGAGTGGATTCATGAGGCGGTGCAGTCTGGTGCTAGAGTTTTGATCGGGGGACATCGTCACGGGGCATATCTTGAGCCGACAATATTGACGGAAGTGCAGGCTTCGATGAAAGTTGTTAGTCGGGAGATATTTGCACCGGTTTTTTCTGTTATTTCATATAATACAATCGACGAAGCGATAGAGGCGGTCAATGATTCTGTTTATGGGCTGCAGGCTGGCGTATTTACCAGCTCGTTGGAAATTGCGCATCTTTGTGCAGAAAAGCTTCACGTCGGTGGCGTCATCATCAACGATAGTGCTACTTTCCGTACCGACAATATGCCTTATGGAGGCGTAAAAGAAAGTGGTATTGGACGTGAAGGTCCGGAATATGCCGTGCGCGAAATGACCGAAGAGCGCTTGGTGGTTTGGAATTTTACGGGAGTCCGTCCTTTCTGATGTAATGTGAAACTAAATAAAGAGCGAGGCCCCAATGGATTTTGGGAGCCTCGCTCTTTACTTTTTTAGCGTTTAAATTCGGAATTGCTGAATTTCTGCTTGTAGTTTTTCTGCCATTGTAGCCAGGTTTTGGCTGGCGTTGGCGATTTCCTGCATAGAAGCGGATTGTTCTTCTGTCGCCGCAGATACATGCTCGGATTGTTCGGCAGCGTTTTTGCTGAGGCCGTCAATTGTTCGTACATTGGAGACAATTTGTCGGCTGCTTTCGGCCATGCTCGCGATGGCCGTTGAAATGTCATGCGCTTGGCTCGAGACTTCTTGGACAAACCCGATGATTTGGCGGAATGCGGCACCGGTTGACCCTACGGTCTCGGTTCCAATCTTAACCTGCTGGCTACCCTCGTTCATCGTGGTGACTGCATTTTGGGTATCTTGTTGGATTGCTAGGATCAAGTCGGAAATCTGTTTGGCCGCACTTTGTGAGCCTTCGGCAAGTTTGCGGACTTCTTCGGCTACGACGGCAAAGCCACGGCCCTGTTCACCAGCTCTAGCTGCTTCAATTGCCGCATTTAAAGCCAGTAGATTGGTCTGTCCGGCAATTCCTGAGATTGTATCAACGATTTGACCAATTTCTTTGGATCTTTCACCTAACTGACTGACCACGAGTACGGAATGATCGGTTGTTTTTTCAATACGGTGCATTTGTTCAATGGCTTCTTCCAATTTTGCTCCACCGCCCTGAGCAACCTTTGCTGCTTCGGCACTTTTGCTGGCAGTTGAGGCAGCGTTGGCGGAGATGTCACGAATGTTTTCAGAAAGAGCTTCAACAGAGGTCATTGTTTCCCCAGAGGATGTAAGTTGTGTTGCTGTGCCCTGAGCAACCGCCGTGATGGCCGTTGCAATTTGATCAGAAGCCAACGAGGATTGTTCTGAGGTTGCGGTCAATTCTTCTGAAGCGGCAGCTAGTGTTTGAGAAGACTCACTGACTGAACGCATCAAAGAGCGAATCTTTATCCGCATCTCACGGATTGCCGTGGCCAATAGGCCGAATTCATCTTTGGTATGGATTTGTGCTGCTTTTTCCGTGAAGTCGCCTCCCGCCATTTCATTGACTGCTTGTACCATTACATGTAGTGGTTTGACGAGCTTGTTAGCGGCGATGAATATGCTGATGGAAATCAATATGAGCATGAGCAATGAAATGCCGCCCATAATCATCAATGCTTTGCGCGCTGGCGCAAGAATTTCATCTTCATAAACGATTGTGGCGACGCTCCAGCCAGTCGTGTTTATTGGTTCTAAGAAGGCGATCATGTGGTCGCCCGATTTTGCGGTATAGCGATACATGCCGTTGTCGCCGCGCAGCATTTTTTCACCGAGAGCCTGAACTTGAGGGTCGTCATCTTCTGTTATTTTTTTCTTCATGATATAAGCTTGATCGGGATGGACGACAAAGGTTCCGTCGCCGGAGACGAGCAGTCCATAGCCCTTTTCACCGATTTTTAGGTTTTGTACTTTGTCAGCAACTGCTTGAACGTAGATTGCTGCGAGAATCATGCCGACGTTCTTATTGCTCTCGTCTTTGATCAGTGAAATCGAGTTGACGATTATTTTTCCGGTTGCTTGAGAAATGACTGGGGAAGACATGAATGCATCTTTTTTGCCTTGCATGGTTTCTTTATACCAAGCTTTGTCCCCGACAACCATTTCTTTTGGACCAGAAGCGGTATAGCCGCGCAGGGTACCGGAATTGTCGAAATAGCCCCAACTTACGCTATCGTAAACATTCGGGAATTTTTTCTGGAGAAGCTGTAAGCGATATTCGCTGTTTTTGCTCGCTGCTGCGGGGTCGGTCACAGCATTTCGTGCAGAAGGATTGGAGGCGGCAAGCTGCGTTTCTAAAAGCCGGGCATCAAGCCAGGCATCTATGTTCAGGGCCACTTCCTGTGTGTTTTTTTCGGCACCGCCTAATAGTTCTTTTTCTAGTACAGAGTTTACGTATTGGTAAGAGACACCAGATAAAATAATCAGACCACAAATTGTTATGGGGAGAATAAGTAAAAGAATTTTTCCTTTGAATGATAGAGAGTTGAACAATAAAATCACTTCCTTTCAAAATAAGCAGGGCTGTTAGCCTGCATAATTGCTGAAATCAAAACCTGTTGTTGTTTATTATTATAACATAAAATTCGCAACATTCCATCAAACAGATGATCTCAATCATAGATGAGATTTATTTTTATAAATAGCAATCATATTCTATAAATACGATAAAATAAGGCAAAATGGAATGGAATAAGCATTTTTTTCAAACGATGAAAAATAAGGAAAGTTAAGTACTAAGAAAAAAATAGGCTTTGAAACGATGGTACTTTACTTAAAAATAAGGCAAAATAACTGACAAAAATACGATTTGCTTAAAATTTGATAAAAAAACTAAAAAACATTAAAAGCAAACGTTTTCTTTTAAGCCATAGTGCTTGCCATTGTTTTTGATTATGATAGAATCGGCAGTGCATACAAATTTTATCTTTAAGAACAGAAGGGTGAAGCGATCATGATCAATACGAGAAAGAAAATCGTGGCAATTGTTTGTGGCGGTGGTCCTGCTCCTGGAATCAACAGTGTGATCAGTGCAGTGACGATGGAAGCACAAAGGCGCGGTTGGGATGTCTATGGAATTTATGAGGGCTTTTCTCATTTGGCAAAAGGTGAAAAGCAGTATATTAAACTCACGTATGACCTGGTAAGCCGTATACATTTGACCGGCGGATGCATTTTGCATATGTCCCGCTTCAATCCGACAAAACGGGAAGAAGATTTGCAGATGGTCGTAGATACGCTCAATGAAATGGGTGTAACGTACCTGGTGACGATTGGTGGCGATGATACCGGTTTTAGTGCTACGTCGGTAGCTGCACATGCCAAAAAGTGCGGTCGTTCGCTAGCGGTCGTGCACGTGCCTAAAACAATTGATAATGATCTGCCATTACCAGCTGGCATGCCGACGTTTGGTTTTGAAACGGCCCGGGCGGTAGGCACGATGCTTTTGGAAAATTTGATGGAAGATGCGCGGACGACAAATAATCGTTGGTATTTCGCCATCACAATGGGGCGAACGGCAGGGCATTTAGCGCTGGGGATAGGTAAGTCAGCTGGAGCGATCATCACGCTTATTCCTGAAGAATTCTCTGCTGAAAAAATACGTTTGCAACAGGTTGTCGATTTGTTGACTTGTTCCATTGTAAAACGATATTTAACAGGACGAAACTATGGTGTTGCCGTGATTGCGGAAGGAATCATTGATAAAATCGCTCCTGAAGATTTTGCGGCTTTAGGAGATATCTGCCTTGATGAACATGGACACATTCGTTATGCTGAGCTTGATTTTGGTGAAGTGCTGCGCAAAGAAGTCAGAAAAGAATTGGCGAAGACATCAATCAAAATGTCACTTGTCGATGAAAAATTAGGTTATGCACTGCGGTGTGCGCCGCCGATTTCTTATGATATAGATTATACGCGTTCGCTTGGTTATGCAGCAGTTCGTTTTCTCGATGAAGGTGGGAATTCGGCAATGATTACCATGCAGGATAATGAAGCAGTACCGCTTTTCTTTGATCAGCTGCAAGATGAGCGGGAAGGGCGAATGCAGGTGCGGCTAGTTGATACCGAATCAACTCACTATCAGCTTGCTAAAGATTTTATGATACGGTTGCAGCCAAATGATTTGGACGATTTGAAGCTGGCAAATATATTTGGTCTATCGAGTATAGATTTTCGCAAAAGATATGCCTATTTAGTAGAATAGTATAAGTGAGGAAGGCGGGGCGGATTTTGTTGACATAAATAGGTTTAAAACCAGCATCTGCTTGACAATAGCAGCTCGTCATCGTATATTTACAGCAGGACGTCTTCTCTTGAATGGCTGAGAAAATTAAGATGTTTAGAAAAGAGGGTTTTGCCATGAGGAATTTTCAAGAAGCGGTTTTGAATCGTCGGACGAATTATGCTTTGAATGATGATGTTTCGATAGCGCCGGAACGGATTACGGCGATGATTGAAAGTATGACGCAGGCAGCGCCTTCGGCTTTTAATATGCAGTCGAGCCGGGTGGTTGTGTTGTTTGGTGAGCAACATGAAAAACTTTGGTATATTGTCAAAAAAACGCTGCGAAAGGTTGTTGCACCAGAAACTTTTTCCTTAACAGAAGAAAAAGTGGATGGATTTGCTAAAGCTTATGGCACGATACTCTATTTTGACGATATGAGTATTGTTGAAGAAATGGCAAAGAAATACCCGACATATAAGGATAATTTCCCGGCTTGGGCGCAGCAGGCGAATGGAATGGTGCAGTTTGCTATTTGGACAGCTTTAGCGGACTATGGCCTGGGTGCAAATTTGCAGCACTACAATCCATTGATCGATGCGGAAGTTAAGGCCAGCTTCGGTTTGCCAGCAAAATGGAGCCTGGTCGCACAGATGCCTTTTGGCAGTCCTGGGGCAATGCCAAAGGCTATTGAGAAAGTACCGGCAGAGCAACGAGTCAAGAGCTTCAGTTGATACGAGAAACCGCCAGAGAATGAGTTCTCTGGCGGTTTTTTGATGATGTTATAAAAGCCCGGCGAGGTTTTTAAGAATTTTTTTATGAGGGAGAACAGCAAAATCGGCAGCAGTTGTCATCCCTGTTGTGACAGCTGCAAAATCGACTTGAGCATTTTTAGCCGTGTGGGCGTCAATGAGGCTGTCGCCGGTGTAGAGAACTTCAGATTTTTTTGCCTGCAGGCGGTCTAAGGCGAGCAGCAGTCCTTCTGGCGATGGTTTTGGCACATCGACATCTTCTCGGCCGATGATGATATCAATGAGGTTATCGACATCATCGGCGAGTAATTTTTCGCGGATGCGGGAACGTTTTTTTGTTGAAATGATGCCGACTTTGGCGCCGGCATTCTTGAGCGCGGATAGTGTCGGAATGGTTTCGGGAAAGAAAAAGGTGTTGGCGGTCATCAAAATATTCGCCTCAACGCTGAATTGTTCTTGTAAAAATGCGATGCGGCTAGAGGTGTGTTCACCGGTCAGAAGGCTTAGCGCATCTTCCATTGGCATGCCAATGGTTCGTTTTATTGTATCATCGGGAGTTTCGGGGTAGTCATTCTTTTTTAGTACGCGTTGAAAGCACGTGACGATAGCTTTTTCGGAATTGGCAAGGGTGTAATCAAAATCAAATAAATAAATTTTATATTGCATAAGAATCTCCTTACATAGCCTGGATTGGGATTGTTATCTATTGTATTATACCATAGAAAATAAGCTAAGACGCAGGCAGTACTAGGTAAATGATATGTTATAATAAGAATCAAAAAGTTTTGGATGAGGAGTCAGTTTCTTGGAAGATAAAAAGATTTATGCGGCGGTAAAACAACATATCCTAGTGTTTTATAAAGAGAATCCTTTTGTAAAATACTTAGGCATGGATGTAAATGAGATTCAAAGTGGTGAAGTCAAATTATCATTATTCGTTGCGCATGAGTATACGAATATGTATAAAATAGCACATGGCGGTGTTCTGATGTCTTTGGCGGATACGGCCATGGGTGCGGCTTGTCTTAGTTGCAATAAGAAGGTGGTTACGCTTGATTTCAATATGAATATGATCAAGGCGGCACCTGAAGCGACGCAAATATTTGCGATTGGACGGATTTTGCATGATGGCTCGCGAACCATGGTCGCAGAATGCGATCTTATGGATGGTGAGAATAATTTGCTGGCAAAGGCACGAGGAACTTTTTTTGTGCTGGAACGTTTTTTGGATGCTTGAAATTCAACAAGTTATCCACAAAGTTATCAACAGAGCTGTGGACAACTTGTTCACTTTTGTGTAAATAGGGGTTAATAATGCCGTTTATTTACCAATTTGCGTGTTTTAGGGTAAAAGTATAAGAATTTGTTGTGGATAAGGGGATAGAAATCGTGTTTTGGGGTAAATGTATAGCCTGTATTTGTGTAATCTTAGTCTTAGGGCCAATTTCATCAGCGGCAGCGGAATTTCATGAATCAGATTTGACGGCAGATGCAGCAATCTTGATTGAAGCTTCAACGGGAAAAGTCTTGTATGAAAAAAATGCAGATGCGAGAGAAAATCCGGCGAGTACGACGAAAATGGTGACTTTGTTGTTGGCGTTAGAGGGTACTAGGCTTAATGCTCCCGTGGATATTAGACCGGATGCAGGCGAAGTTGATGGATCGGTAATTCATCTGGCAGGTGGAGATCAGATCCGTATGCAGGAGCTTTTGCAGGGAATGATGCTGGCTTCAGGCAATGATGCAGCGGTGGCTGTGGCTGATTATATGGGAAGTTCTCGGGGCGCTTTTGTGGATAAAATGAATGCTTTTGCAGCCCGGGTGGGTGCGCATGATACACACTTTGTCAATCCGAACGGATTAACAGCAGTCGACCATTATACAACGGCAAGAGATTTGTCAAAAATTGCAGCGTATGGCTGGAAAAATTCTGAATTTCGCCAGATTGTAGGTGTCAAAAAACAAGAAATAGATTGGATCCGTCCAGCGGAAAAAAACTTTACGTTTGAAAACACCAATGAGTTATTAGGTTCATATTTTGGCGCAAATGGCATCAAAACTGGTTATACAGAGGCGGCGGGAGAATGCTTGGTGGCCGCAGCGCAGCGTGATGGGCTCCAACTTATTGCTGTTGTTTTGCATGCTGGGGATAATCGTCGTTTTGCTGAAGCGGCAGAGCTATTGGATTATGGATTCGCTTGTGCTAAAATGGAAAGCGCTTACAGTAAAGATGAACTCGTTGCACATGTGCGGGTACATGACGGGAAATCGTACAAAATCAGTGCTAGGCCGCAGCGTGATATATATTATCCGGTTGTTGCTGGGGACAAAGCCCGCTATTCTGTTCGTAAGGAAATGAATGCCTATGTTACGGCACCGGTGCAAGCAGGGGACCAGGTCGGCAGTTTGGCGATTTTATACGATGGCAAGGTTGTCGATAAGGTGCCTATGCTTGCGGATGAGGCAGCCGAGCCAGGGTTCAATTTGCTGGCATTTTTGGGGAAATTATATGATGCGATTTTTAGCGGTTTTCATGCCGCCTGAGGAGAGATGCAGAAAATGGTTTTATTGCATGCAATTGAGGGCGTATTGACGCTCATACTCATGGGAATTGTCGGTTGTATTTTAGCTCGCCGTGGTTGGTTCACGGCAGAGACCAAAGCACTTTTACCCAAAATGGTAAATTACGTTTCATTGCCATTTTTCTTGTTGTACAGTTTGGTGAATGCATTTCACCGCGATGATTTGGTTCATCTGATTTATGGCGCGGTCGTTCCTTTTTTGGCGATGGTGCTGTGCTTTGTCTTAAGTCTTTTTTTAGGAAAAGTTTTACGCATCGATAAGAAGCATTTGGGAATATTTCATGCTTCTTTTACGACTTCGAATTCGATTTTTGTCGGATTGCCAGTTACCTTGGCGTTGTTTGGCGAAAAGGCTTTGCCGTACACATTGCTTTATTTTTTTGCGAATACGACGTTCTTTTGGACGATTGGAAATTATTCAATGAGCCTTGACTCCGGTAAATCAAAGACCAAGCTTTTTAGCTATGGAACGCTTAAACGGATTTTCTCTGGACCGATCATCGGTTTTTTGACGGCATTATTGTTGATTCTTCTGGAAATTCCTTTGCCTGAATTTTTTATGAATGCGGCCCATTATTTGGGGAATATGACGACACCGCTTGCCTTGATTTTCATCGGGATAACTTTATACGGAATGGATTTACGCAAGACGAAATTCAATCGCGACCTGCTTTGGGTCCTTTTGGGCCGTTTTGTCATCAGCCCTCTGAGCATTAGTTTAGTTGCATATTTTCTGCCGGTACCCGATTTGATGTACAAGGTATTCATTATCATGGCATCTTTGCCAGTGATGGTACAAGTCGTTGTTTTATCAAGTTTCTATCAAACCGATACGGAATATGCGACCTTGATTGTTTCGGTGAGTACATTGCTTTCCGTGTTAACGATTCCACTGTATATGGTCATTTTACATTGATTTTCTTATAGGTGACGGAAAAAGTCCTTTTAATGTGGACGATTGACCATTTGGAGAATATTTGCTATGATATTATATAAAGAAGTCAAAGAAGACTGCTCTTTTTGAGCGGCCTTTTTTTGTATGAAATTCATTTTTGCAATGGGTGGAGGCATCTTATATGGTCAGTTGTCAGGAAATTCTCTATTTGCAAAGCATGCATGGGGCGAAGGTCATTGCTGGAGGCAAGGGCTTAGGCCGTATTGTGCGATGGGTTCATTTTGGTGATCTAGCCGATGCAGTTCCCTGGGTTCAGCCGGGGGAACTTTTGGTTGTAAAAGTGAGTGGACGCGGTGATGGTCGGGAGCGATGGCTTCCCTTGCTGCGTTTTGTGCTGGGCAAATCTGTGGCGGGGTTGCTCATCTACTCTGACATGGAGGATTTCTTTTTACCGGCAGTGGTTGTTGCCTTAGCGGAAAAAGAAAATTTTCCTATAGTTCAATTGCCGGAAAAGATTGATTTACCTGAACTTGGCCAAGAAATTTCTGCTCATATTGTGCATCAGCAAAATAAACGCCATTTTATTGGAAGTTTCATGGAACAGCTTTTATTGAAAGAAGCCGAAGAAAAAATTGATTTTTCTCGTATTGCGGAACTATGGGGTTATGATTTTTCAAAGCATCAACGAGTCGTGCTTTTGAAAGCCACTATTTTTCCGGAAGCGGCAAAAGCAGGAAATCAACAGCTGGAATTGATCCGGCGAGCCGAATCTTTTGTGGAGGACTTTTTCGGGCAAAGATGCCAACCGTTGCTGTTGACTCTGTGGATGGATAAATTGCTGCTTTTGCTGCCGGCTTCGGTGTCAGAACCAAATACGGGTTTATTGATTAGGGATATGCTCAAAGCGATTCACCAAGTTTTTCCAGGGATTAACATTGTAGCTGGTATTGGTGGCAGTGCAGAATTCTCTCAGATCAAGGAAAGCTATCAACAGGCAGGAACAGCCTTGTGGTTTGCACAAACAGTCCGTGGTGAACGTTTGTATGATTATGAGGAATTGGGGATTTATAAGCTTCTTTTGGAAATTCCGCAAGCCAAGTTGCAGGCGTATTGCGATGAGATCATCGGAGCATTGTCAAGGTGTGATGTCAAATATAAGATGGATTTAGTGAACAGTTTATTTGTATATTTTGAGGAAAATGGCAATGCAGTCAAGGCGGCACAGAAGTTGACCGTGCATAGGAATACCTTAGAATATCGGTTGCGAAAAATCGAAGAAATAAGCGGTAAACGCCTCGATAATGCATATGATCGATTGATGCTTCAACTGGCAGTATTGTTGGCAGCGCAGATGAAAACAATTGAGGCTAGATCCTTAACCGAGCCGTTGAAACAATTATCATAGAAATTGAAAAAGCCGCGAGACTCTTTTATAAAAGAGAGTCTCGCGGCTTTTTCAATTTGTGCCAATGACTAAAATACGGTCTTTAGCCGAGTATTCATCTTGATGTAAGAGCTCACGACCGATTTCTTGACCATTTTGCAAGCGGACACGATAGGCAGAAATCATATAGCCTTGTCGGCCGCTTGATTCGATTTGCTGCGCTCCGCGGGGTAATTCGTTGGAATAATGGGTAATGGTTTGCGGTGGCAGAATTTTATCCGTGGAGGAAGTCAGTCGGATTTCATAATTGGGACGGTCGCTTTTATTGCCGAGAATGCATATGGTAATAGTATCTCCATATACAGCAGTCAGCAGATAGATGTTTTTCTTCATGGTATTTTGGAATTTGAAATCGATTAAATCATCAGCAACTGTAGCATCAAAGCCGATCGGAACGTACGATGATGGATAAAAGTGATCATCGCGTTCTACCGATTTGAGGTCCGCTAATAAAATTGCATTGTAAAGGGTGGAACTTACTTGGCAGATGCCGCCGCCAATGCCGGGGACAACTTCGCCATCGATGATGACAGGAGCGTCTTTATAGCCCGCGGCACTTGCCCGGTGGCCTACCGTGTCGTTGAAGGATAGGATTTTTTGCGGAGCAATGAGAATGTGGGTAAGACTTTCTGCCCCGATGCGAATGTTTTGGGTGCGATTGTAGTCGCTGGGGTCAAAGTGCGTGGAGTAAGAACTTAAAATGGTATCGATGGATTGGAGATCGCTGCTCTTGATATCAGGAATAGCCTCTTCGATAGGAAGGTCTATGGTTTGCGGAAAATCAAGCTTATGTAAAGCTGGTGCGATGTTTTGGCTCCAATCCATGTAATCGAATTTTTTGCCGATTTTTTCGGGCACGATGTGGATTTGATTGTCCTTTGTGAGCTCGCAGTAAGCATTGGCGCTTGGTTGATTTACATTTTGCGCGATCTGAGATAGGCTGTTTTGCAATTTACTCTCGTTATAATTGGTGATCGGGGCAATCGGTTTTCCCTGACATGCCGCATAGAGGATTTGCCAACTGGAAATGAACAGATTTCCGGTACGCCCGACGTTATAGGCGGCTGCTGCTGTTTTTTCTGAGTCGGCCTGTAAGTCGATGTCATTAGCAGCTATCTCCCATTTTTTTCCTTCGTGCTGGAATTGAAGTATCGGATTTTTTCGCTTTTCTTGGTAGAGTGTTTCGAGCTTTGCTTGGGCATCTTGCTTGGATAAACCGCTGAGCACCACGCCGTTTGATTCGACGCCATAGGCGATGCGGTCGTTGTTGAGCAGCGCATAATCAGCACTGCTTAAAGCAATAAAAAAAAAGGCAGTAATCAGAATGAAAAATAAAATAAATAAACGATAAGGACGGACAGTCACTGAGAAAAACTCCTTTGCATGGAATAGAAAAGATTGATACGCAACATAAAAAACGATGCCTCAACATAGATATGGAGGCATCGTTTTTTTAGCTGGGAATTATTGTACGTTCATCGATAGTTCAATGAATTTATTCGCTAGTTTTGCCTTTTGCAGAACTTCTTCGGTGATATCAGCGCCAGCTTCGACGATGACGATGCCATTGTCTGTCGCAATGCGACGGGCAGCTTTTTTTCCGAGAAGAAAACGGCGATGGCGTTCTTCGGTAACTTTATCGTTGAGCTGTTTAGCCTGGTCAGCGACTGGTGCTTTATGTGGTTCAGTTGCTGGAGCTTTAGTTTCGACCTTAGCTGGTTCAGTTTTTGCTGGCTCAGCTTTAACCGGTTCTTCAACTGGTGCTTCAGGTTTTTCTTCAGGTTCCGGAGTCTTTTCCGGTTCTTTTTCTGGAGTGGCTGCTTCTTCTTTTGCAGGAGCAGTTTTTTCCACTTTTTCTTCTATTGGAGCTTTGACAGCTATATCAGCCGTTTTTTTTTCCGGGATTTTGCTTTCGATGATCGTTACTTGTTTACCGAAAATCGAAATTTCTTCTGCCGGAATTTCTTTAGCGTCAGAGCTGTTTTCTGTTGTGATGGCACATTTTGCTATTTTACCGCTTTCATCGATGAATATTTCATCGACGAGCCCTTGAATGCTGCCGGCTTTCGTGATTGCTTTGGTGCCGATGACGCGTACGTTTTCATCGAGTAAAGGTTCGTAAGCAGTTGCTTCATCGAGCTTTAAGATGTTTTCGCTGTTCGTGATTGTAATGGCATCATCCCCGATGGCGATTACAGAATCATATGGCAAAAGTTTAACGCCGCGGTACCATTCTTCGTCTTCGATGATCAAGGCGGATACAGAACCGTTTTTAGCGTCGATGAGCAAGGACTTGCTAACGCCGAGTTCGCGGCCTTCAGTAATGCTGATAATAGGCAATTTTAAAATTTCTACACTTTTTTTCATGAGGGAGCCTCCTGTTTTTAAGATACATGTTTTTTTTCTGTTTGACTTTGGAAGTTAAATTCAATTTCTAGCATATAAGGCCGCGGTATTTGGTTAAATGGCACTTTTAAGCTGTCGTGCTTGACTAAGACATATTTTACAATACGAAGATATTCGGCTGTTGACAAGAAATTTTCCCGGATGGAGAGGTCAGTGGCAACAGCAGGCAATTTGAGTGCCGTTTCGTATGAGGCGATTGCTTCATCGTATAAACCAATATCTTTGTATATATTGCTCATTTCAATCACAATGAAAGGAGCATATGCATCATTTTCGAATTTTTGAAGAGCTTTTTCAAAGGCTAAAAGGGCATTTGAAAAATTGGACTGAACCTTTTCTTCATAAGCATAATCGAGAATGGCGTCAAGTGAATTTAAATCGGCCAAGGTTTCACGGACTTTTTTGAGTCGGATATTTTCCATGTCCTTTTGCACGACTTGGGCAATGGTCTCTGAAAGAATTGCCGGAGCGTGAAAAACCTTTTGGTCGTCTTTAACAGTATCAATGGTTTGATTGGCCTGCTGCACCTCTTTGCCCACTGGGACATCTAGGGCAGCTGGCGGATGTTTTGTCTGTTCTGGTCTGCGTTTTGGTAAGACCCAGCCGGCATCAGATACTGGTGGGTCGTTTGCTTTGGGCAAAGGCTCTAAGGCAATCGCCGAATGCGTGCTTTCTGCCAGTGGCATGGCCTGACGATTGAGCCGCTCATTGTAATATGTCACGAGACAGGCTGAAAGGAATACCGCAGATAAAATCAAGATAAAATGAGATCTTGTCAGGTAAGCCGATACAGAAAGCGTAATGAAATTAACGCTAAAAGCGCAAATCGCACAAAGCAATAATGATTTGAACTTAAGGCGCAAACCAAAGAAATTTGTGATTTTGTAGATTATCGAAACGCTCAGCAACATCACAACCGACGTTATCATCATAAAATTCATGCGGGTCACCACAATTCCCAATGTATTTGCAAAGAAAAGCTGGCATGGCCATTTGGCTATGTATAAAAACCCTTGCCGAATTTACAAAATCTATTCTTTAGACCGAATTCGACATATTAAAAAAAAATCCTGCTACAATCATGGTTTATATTGTAAGTTAAATCAAAACTATGATTATTATACACTATCTTTAGAGCGTTTGTCCCCTGTTTGTCAAATAAAAAGGACGATCTTGTGGTAAATTTTTAAAAATTCAAGCAATATAGAAATAAATCATACGGGTGTGGTCAGACGTAATTAGATGAAGTATAATAGCAGTATATATATGATGATAAGTTTGAGTGAAGAGGAAGATGGCTGATGCTGTTTGAAAAAGAAGCGGTAATTCGTTATGAAAGCGGGATTCATGTCCGCGTGGCGGCAGTGCTTGTCCAAAAAGCCCAAGAGTTGTCGGCAAAATATCAAACGAAGTTTTATTTGCGCAGTGCCCATAGCCAGCGAGTGGAAATGAGCAATGTAATGATGCTTATTTCTTTGAAGATTGCTTGCAATGACTCGGTATTCGTTGCAGCAGAAGGCGATAATCGCGTTATTGCAGCGATAGCTATGGCTAACTTTTTAGAGGGCGACTTTGAAGTGCTGACGCCTACCGAAAAGCACGAAGTCGACCGGCTGCTGCATGAAAACGCTTTGATGCAGGAACGGCTGCAATTGATTTTGGAGGCAGTACAAGATGGCATTTGTGTTGTTGACAAAAATGGTGAAGTGACCTATGTCAATCCTTCGTATTTGCGGATTTTGCACAAAACGGAAGCGATGATCATCGGTGAAAATGTATATGAAGTGGCTCCCAATGGAAATCGTTGCAGTGTCCTCAAAACTGGCATTCCTCGTATTGGCAGCATCAGCCACAAGAAAGATGGGACGACGATTGTCGCAAATGTAAATCCGATTTTCGTCGATGGGGAGATTGCCGGTGTCGTTTCTGTCATCAAGAACATCACAGAAATACAAACCTTGATGGAAAAACTGAACCAGATTTCTGCCAAAGCAGAATACCTTGAACAAGAACTTTTGCGGACAAAAAAAACAGGAAAATCTTTTGCAAATTATATCGGCCGCAGTGGCAGGGTCGTCGATGTGCTGGCCATGGCCTCAAAAGCGGCCCAAAGTGCAGCGACCGTGCTGATTCGTGGTGAAAGCGGTACGGGCAAAGAACTTGTCGCCGAAGGCATCCATTATGCCAGCAATCGCCGTAAAGGGGCATTTATCCGTGTCAATTGCGGGGCGATTCCGTCGACTTTGCTCGAATCGGAGCTGTTCGGGCATGAAAAAGGAGCTTTTACAGGCGCTATTCGCCGGAAACTTGGCAAATTCGAATTGGCAGATCAAGGAACGATATTTCTCGATGAAATCGGTGAAATGGATAAAAGCATGCAGGTCAAATTGTTGCGCGTCTTGCAGCAACGTGAATTTTATCGTGTTGGCGGGGAAGAAAACATCCATGTGGATGTGCGCATCATCGCCGCAACCAATCGTCCGTTAGAAGAAATGGTGGAGCAAGGAACATTCCGCGATGATTTATATTATCGTCTCAATGTAATTCCTTTGCTTTTGCCGCCGCTCAGAGAACGGCTCGAAGATATTCCGTTGCTCACAGAAAATTTTATCGCCCGTCTCAGAGAACAAGCTCATAAGGACGTCAGAGGAATAAG
This sequence comes from uncultured Selenomonadaceae bacterium, assembly GCA_965363355.1. GTDB lineage: Bacteria > Bacillota > Negativicutes > Selenomonadales > Selenomonadaceae > CBDTTM01. Next base: position 18,806 of record CBDTTM010000010.1, read on the forward strand.
CCCTGAAGCAATGGCGGTTCTTATGGATTATCGTTGGCCAGGCAATGTACGAGAGCTTGAAAATGTCATGGAGCGAGTGATTACGCTGATGGAATCGAACTATATCTTACCGGAAAACTTGCCGTCTTATTTGATTGGCGAAACGGCGGCACGTGAAGTAAAAAGCTTTGCTGCCGATGCGATACTGCCTTGGGAAGAATATGAAAAACAAATCATTGGCAATGCTTTGAAAAAATGTGGAAGCTTCAATGCCGCTGGGAAAATGCTTAAATTGACGCATAAAACTGTGGCGGCTAAAGCGCGAAAATATGGCTTGGTATAATTCGGTTGGTAAAAAGTATCAATGCATAGTAAAAAGTATCAAATTAAATAAAGATATTGATACTTTTTACCTAGCTTAGTATATTGAATTGATGCTTATTTCTGAAAACTTAATAAAACTTTACAAAAATTTCATCAAAGAGTGAAAAAAATATCTGAATTGTAATGAAAATGTTATGTTTTAAAGCTTTTAAAAAGTTGGCACGGAACTTGCTTATATTATTAGCAGCTGTGATTTTTATGGCAATGGCAGTAAGCTCGCTGAGAAATTTGCTTTTGCCGATAAATGCAGAAATACATCGGCCATTTATGACTTTGTTCTAGATGTTCAGATGGTTAATTTTTTATAAAAAGAATGGAGAGATTATATTATGGAAAAGACAGTAGTTATCTCAAACAAAACAGGAATTCACGCTCGCCCAGCATCGGTATTCGTACAGACTGCAGCTAAATTCAAATCAAAGGTCAAAGTCACTGCTAAAGGCAAGACTGTAGATGCTAAAAGTATTCTTATGATCATGAGCATGGGCCTTGTTCAAGGAACTGAAATCGTAATCAGCGCTGAAGGCGATGATGCTACGCAAGCAGTTACAGCTCTTGTTGATTTAGTAAATTCCAAATTCGGTGAAGAATAATTTAGAGGAGGATCCAGAATATGCCAGAAGCATTACGGGGAAAAGGTGTTATTTCTGGAATTGCAATTGGTAAAATCCTTCTTGTGGGTCAAAGCATCGACGGCTATTTAGCTGATTATAAAGCTGAAAGCGAAGAAGTAGAAATTGCAAAGATTGAAAATGCACTAAAAGCAGTTGCCGAAGTTTTATGCGGCAACGTGAAGACTTTACAGGAAAAAAACATGCCGGAACAAGCAGCGATCATGGAAGCTCATCGTATGATGGCTCAGGATCCTATGCTCGGTGATTCCATGCGTGAAAAAGTTGCTGAGCTTGGTTCTGCACCGCGTGCGGTTCTAGCTGCGGCGGAAGAATCTGCAGCGATGTTTTCAGCTATGGAAGATGCGTATTTCCAGGAAAGAGCCGTAGATATCCGTGATGTCGGTAAACGTATCGCGAAATACATCCTCGGTGTAAAAGAACCTGAGCTTGGCGATGGCGCAGTCATCCTTTGTGGACAAGAAATCGAACCATCCGTCATTGCGAATATTCCTACGGAAAAAATCGGTGGAGTAATCCTCGGCCAGGGCAGTACGACTTGCCATGCGGTCATCATCGCAAAAGCGAGAGCTATTCCGACCGTTGCCGGTCTTGGCGACAAAATCGATCAGATCAAAGATGGCGACCAGGTTGCTATCGATGGGGAAACAGGCGAAATCGTCATTGCTCCATCGGCTGAGGTTTTGGCCACTTACAAAGAAAAGTTCAAGAAACAGCTTGAACTCAAGGCTCGATATGCTGAACTGGCACCACTGCCAGCTGAAACGACCGATGGCGTACGCGTAGAGCTTATGGCTAATATCGGAACGCATATGGATGTCGATGCAGCGCTCACGTATGGCTGCGAAGGCGTGGGCTTGTTCCGCTCGGAATTTGTGTTCATGGGACGCGAAGATATTCCAACGGAAGAAGATCAATTCAAGGCGTATAAGTCAGCTGTAGAAAAATGCCAGGGCAACCTCTGCGTAATTCGGACGATGGATATCGGTGGGGATAAACCGCTTGCGTATCTTGATATCCCTAAAGAAGAAAATCCATTCCTCGGTTGGAGAGCCATCCGCATCAGCTTGATGCGTCCGGATCTTTTCATGCCGCAGGTCAAAGCGATTTTGCGCGCTGGTGTCTTCGGTAAAGCGGCAATGATGCTGCCAATGGTAATCAATGTGTCTGAAGTAAAACAGGTCAAGGAAATCATCAAACAGGCTAAAGTTGAACTTGCACATGAAGGCAAAGCTTTTTCCGATACCGTACAGGTCGGAATCATGGTCGAAACGCCAGCTGCTGCTGTCATGACGCCGATTTTGGCAAAGCATGTAGATTTCTTCAGCATCGGTACGAACGATCTCGTTCAGTACACTTTGGCTGTTGACCGCGTAAACCATAATGTAAGCTATCTTTATGATCATTTCAACCCAGCTGTATTGCGCTTGATCCAACGCACGATTCAGTCTGCCCGTGACAACGGGATTTGGGCTGGCATGTGCGGGGAAATGGCTAGCGATCCGTATGCAGCAGTTCTTCTTTTAGGAATGGGCATCACGGAACTTAGCATGAGCGCTCCGGCGATCCCACGTGTCAAAGAAAAGATCCGTTCGATTACATCAGCGCAGGCTAAAGCAGTCCTCGACGCCGTCATGGAACTCGAAGATGGCAAGGATATAAAAGAATATTTATGCAAGCATTTATAATGCTTCGTAATTAAAAAAACGCCGCATCCGAAAGGATAGCGGCGTTTTTATTTATGACGGAAAGTTGATTTTTGGCTGTTTATGAGACTTTTTGAATTAAAATAAAAAATAAAAACAAGACATAATTGTTTTGTATACATGGATACTTCATAAATAAAATTACAAAACAATGGATTTTTTTATTCATCTTTGCTATTATTGTAATAATGGCAATTATTAATGGACTTTATTATACGTAAGAGCAAAGATAAGAGCATTAAAGTGCCGCATTTAGGGAAATGATGGAGGGGTATGTGTATGAATTCGGAGATCACCATTAAAACGCCAAGATGCAAGGGCTGTGGGATTTGTGTGGAATTTTGTCCAAAACAAGTCTTGGCTTTGGATACCTTAGGACGCGTGCAGGTCGTCAAACCAGACGAGTGTATCGCTTGTGGGCAGTGTGAGATGAGATGCCCAGATTATGCCATATTTGTAGATAAGAAGGTGCAATCATGAAAAAAGCAAGGTTAATGCAAGGTAATGAAGCCTGCGCAGAAGGTGCTTTGGCCGCAGGTGTCCGTTTTTTTGGGGGCTATCCGATTACCCCTTCAACTGAAATCGCTGAATCCATGGCACAGCTTTTACCAGCTGTCGGTGGCAAATTCATTCAGATGGAAGATGAAATCGCCAGCATGGGAGCTATTCTTGGTGCATCTTTGGCTGGACAAAAAGTGCTGACCGCTACATCTGGTCCGGGCTTTTCTCTGATGCAGGAACTTGTGGGCTATGCGGCAGCTGCTGAAATTCCGGCAGTCATCGTCAATGTACAGCGAGTGGGTCCATCTACAGGGCAGCCGACGTCGCCGTCGCAAGGCGATGTGATGCAGGCTCGCTGGGGAACACATGGTGATCATCCGATGATTGCACTATCTCCATGGACGGTTCGTGAGGCTTTTGACGCGTCGGTCATGGCAGTCAATTATGCCGAACGTTTCCGCACGCCAGTCATTTTGCTGATGGATGAAATCGTCGGTCATTTGCGGGAAAAAGTTGTTCTGCCGGACGATAATGATATTGAGATATATCCACGGCGCCAACCCAAAGAAACCAGAGCGGAAGGTTATGAACCGTATCGCGCGGACGCGGATTTGGTTCCGAATGTCGCTGACTTTGGCACAGGTTACCATATTCATGTGACGGGTCTGGTCCATGATGAAACAGGTTTTCCTTCGGGCAGCCCAGAAGTGACTGGTAATGTGATTGAACGCTTACATAAAAAGCTTGAAATTGCACAAGATGAAATCACTCATTATGAAGAGTTCTTTATGGATGATGCTGAATATGCTGTTGTCGCTTTTGGCGGAACGGCGAGAACTGCTTATGAAGCTGTTTGCACAGCAAGAGAAAAAGGTTTGAAAATCGGTATGGTTCGTTTGATGACGATCTGGCCGTTTGCCGATAAAGTCATTAAAAATCTAGCGGAAAAAGTACAGGGAATATTAGTGCCGGAACTCAACTATGGACAGCTCGTAGGTGAAGTACAGCGTGCAGCTGGCGGGCGTTGCAACGTAGAACTTTTGGCGAAATACAATACAAAGATTTTCACTCCACAGGAAATCGTCGTTGCGATTGAAAAACTTTGTGCGGGAGGGAAAGCATAATGGAAAGAGCTTATGAAAAATATTTTCGTCAAAACCGTTTGCCTCATATGTGGTGTCCTGGCTGTGGTAATGGAACGGCAATGAAGGCAATTGTGCAGGCCATTGAGAAAAAGGGCCTGACACAGGATAATACCGTCATTGTTTCAGGAATTGGCTGTTCATCAAGAGCTTCTGGTTATATGGATTTTGATACGCTGCATACCGCACATGGCCGGGCTATTCCGTTTGCGACGGGAATCAAGCTTGCCAATCCTGATCTCAATGTGGTTGTCATCACAGGGGATGGCGATTGCACGGCAATTGGCGGCAATCATTTCATCCATGGAGCTCGCCGCAATGTGGATCTCACCGTAGTTCTCTTCAATAACAATATTTATGGGATGACTGGTGGACAGGCTTCGCCGATGACTCCTTTGCATAAAAAAGCGACGACTGCGCCGTATGGCAGTGTCGATCGTCCTTTCGATGCCTGTGATTTGGCGCAGGCTGCTGGCGCTACTTATGTGGCTCGCAGCACGGCTTTTCACGAAAAACATCTAATCGATATGATTGCTGAAGGCTTTGACAATAAAGGCTTTTCGCTTATTGAGGCCGTAGTGCAATGTCCGACGGCTTTTGGCCGCAAAAACAAAATGGGAAGTCCCGCAGATATGATGAAATGGATGCGCGATACAGCTGTGATGACGGCCGCTTGGGATAAACTCGACGAGGAAAAACGCGAAGGTAAATTCCCGATTGGCGTTCTCTATAAAGGGAATAGTCTTGATTATTCGAGCGCTTATCAGCAGGTCATTGAAATCGCAGAGGGGGCAAAGGCATGAACCAGTTACGTTTATCCGGATCCGGCGGGCAGGGCGTCATTACCGCCGCGATCATCTTAGCCGAAGCGGCAGTGCAAGAAGGCAAAGAAGCAGTGCAATCCCAGTCTTATGGGCCAGAAGCTCGCGGTGGGGCTTCTAAGGCAGAGGTCATTATATCTGACCAACCGATTTACCATCCAAAAGTCCTTTGCCCGCAGGTCGTCTTAGCGATGACGCAAAAGGCAGCGGATTCTTATTATAAAGATCTTAGTGCCGAGGGCGTTTTGGTTCTTGATGATGATTTGGTTCCGGATGCGCCAGATTTTCCGAACATCATTCGCGTGCCGATTACGCGTTTAGCGGTAGAGAAAGTCGGTAAGGCTCTTTTTGCCAATATCGTGGCATTGGGGGCTTTGGTGAAGATAACGGGAGTTGTGCAGTTAGAGACGGTCCGAGCATCTGTAGCTAAGCGCGTTCCACCAGCGACTATCGAACTCAATATGCAGGCTTTGCAAGTCGGCTATGATGCCGTAAAATAAAAAGTGAGCCAGAAACGTGCAGAAAGCATTGTTTCTGGCTTATTTTTATCAGCGTAGGACCCTCTAGGAAATTAAGGCTGATATTGACAGCAGATTTTGCTATAATAGAGAGAAATCATCGATAACGGAGTGGACGGCAGTATGGAAATTTTTAAGAACGATTGGGCAGAGTATCTGGCAGCGGAGCTAAAAGAACCTTATTATATGAAGCTGCGTGAATTTTTGAAAACGGAGTATCAATCACGTCCAATTCATCCGAGCATGTATGATATTTTTAATGCGCTTCATTATACGAGCTATCATGAAGCAAAGGTCGTTATTTTGGGGCAGGATCCTTATCATGGTCCAAATCAGGCGCACGGTCTGAGCTTTTCGGTGAATCCCGGCGTAGAGGCTCCTCCGTCACTCGTGAATATTTTTAAAGAACTCGAAGATGACCTGGGGTGCCGGTTACCAGACAATGGCTGCCTGAAGCCTTGGGCTGAGCAGGGCGTACTTTTACTTAATACGGTTTTAACGGTCAGAGAGCATGCGGCGAATTCACATCGCGGCCTTGGTTGGGAAACGTTTACGGATAAGGTCATATCGCTGCTCAATGAAAGGGAAAAACCATTGGTCTTTATTCTTTGGGGCAGTCCGGCTAGGGCAAAAAAGGCGATGATTACGGGCAAACAGCATCTGATCATTGAATCACCGCATCCAAGTCCACTATCAGCTTATCGTGGCTTTTTTGGCAGCAAGCCGTTTTCAAGGACAAATGAATTCCTTTTGCGCACCGGGCAAGAGCCGATTGACTGGCAGTTGCCTGATCTTGGAGAAAAGTGAGGCGGCATATGCGTACATTCAATATTCATCCGATTAATTTGATTAAAGCGCTGTCTATGTCTTTGGAACTGGCTCTTTTGGGTGTAGAAAATCATCATTGGCGCGTTGGCGTAATTTGTGATAATTTTGCTGAGGCTCTTGGCATGAGCCCGGAAGAGCGGCAAAAATTGGTGTATGCAGCTTTGCTCCACGACATCGGCGCGGCGTCTAATACACAGGAGCGCCAACGTGTCCGCTTACTAGAAGATGCAGTTGGACCGGAACTTTATCATCATGCAGAAGCCGGCTATGAGCTTTTGAAGGATTCGCCGCAGCTGGGAAACTTAGCTCCCGCTATTCGCTATCATCATGATCGCTGGGAAGGCGGCAATCCGAGCGGCTTTGCCGGGGAGGCTATTCCGCTCAATTCACGGCTGCTGCATTTGGCGGATAAGATTGCGCTGCAGATACAGCCGGGAGAATTCATTTTTGCTCAAAATGAACGCATCGAAGCCTATGTTGAAAAACGAAGTGGCACGGAATTCGATCCGGCTTTGGTAGAGTTATTCAAATCTTGCGCATTGGCGGAAAGTTTCTGGCTTGATACGATGAACCAGAGTTATCAAGGGGCCTTGTTTCAAAAGCTCGATCTTTATGGTAAGCTGGCAATGTCTTTAGAAGATGCACTGGAAATATCTGAGATTTTTGCAACGATCATCGATAGCATGAGCCGTTTTACGGCAAGGCACTCACACTACGTTGCCAGAGTAGCTTCTTTTTTAGGAAAGCTCAAAGGATTCAGTGACAATGAGGTCAAGATGATGCAGATTGCCGGACTTTTGCATGATATCGGTAAATTGGCAATCCCAAATCATATTTTGGAAAAACCAGACCAATTGACGAAGAATGAAATCAAGATCGTACGGCAGCATACGTATTATACGTATCGAATCCTGGAACAGATCGATGGGTTTGAGCAGATTGCCGAATGGGCGGCATTTCATCACGAGTGTCTCGATGGAACGGGTTATCCGTTTCGCCTCGAGGCCCCAGATCTCTCACTGGGGTCACGAATCGTCGCTGTGGCGGATGTCTTTGCGGCTTTGACTGAAAAACGCCCGTATAGTGATTCGGTACCAAAGCTCCGCACACAAAATATCATGGGAAAAATGGTAGAAAACCATAAGCTTGATTCTAGCATAACAGAGCTAGTGCTGCTTCATTATGAAGAAGCGGTTGCACTGCTTACTAAATAAAATATGGATTTTATATAGAGAAAAGTATCCGCTGGAGCAATCCGGCGGATACTTTTTTTCAGGCTCTATAATAAATGTTGTGGTTTTGATGAAAATCAAAACTACAACATTTATT
>CBDTTM010000011.1:0-26487 GCA_965363355.1 uncultured Selenomonadaceae bacterium
CCGGATGAGTTTTCTCATCCGGACTAGACCACAACATTTGACAAAGAGCCAAAAAAATAAAGTGGCTGACAAAAAACGTCAGCCACTTTATTTTTATTTTTTTATCCAGTAGTTTATCCGCAGCTTATCGCCAGCGGTTAAAGAACGGTTGAGTAACCAGGGATTGAGCTCTTTTATGCCTGCAGTGAATTCACGGATTTCTCTTGCGCCATACGTGTTCTTTTCAATGTAGGAAGAGGCAATAGATCGCAAAGTGTCATCTTCTTGTACGGTATAAGTTATTTCAATGAGTTCATAATTCTTTTCTGCCGCATAGCAGGTTGTACTTAGAAGAGCCACAAGCATGATCATTACAGTAAATACTCTTTTCATTTTTCTTACCTCTTTTCAATACGCCATTGTATTGTTGAGATAAATATAACACAAGATAAATCAAAATCCAATACATTTTTTTGCTATTTCTGCATGATATTTTAAGCTTGAATTTATGTATATTTTTATCATAAATATTTATGGAGAAAAGCAGTGTTATGATATACTTTTTTATGGTGAAAATAATTTTATAGGAGGCATATTTTCATGATAAGTAGAGAAGAAATATTTGCCTATGCCAAGAAAAAATTTGATGGTGAACCGGATTATCCATGGAATAAATCTCCAGATTATGCGGTTTTAAGGCATAAAAAAACAAATAAATGGTATGGTCTCATCATGACTGTGCCACGCGATAAAGTCGGGCTGACAGGAGTTGGCAGTGTAGAAATCATGAATGTCAAAGGGGAGCCGGAGCGCAATGCTGCGCTTAGGTCACAAGAGGGCATTTTGCCAGCCTATCATATGAACCGGGAACATTGGTTGTCCGTTGTTCTTGAAAGTACTCTGGCAAAAGACAAAATCTTTGATTTACTCGATATGAGCTATGAGCTGACAAAAAAGAAAGCAAGAAAATCATCAAAAGCCGATACCGATGAATCTTTGGCGAAGAGCAGAAGAAAAAAGCTTCCCGAAAACAGGAAGCTTATCAATTGATATATATTTAAAAAATCATGGTCGGAGCGGCGGGATTCGAACCCACGCCCTCTACCACCCCAAGGTAGCGCTCTACCAAGCTGAGCCACGCCCCGATTCTTATTTTATTATAGCATTTGGAGTAGGCGAATTAAAGTATGTTTCCCTAAAAAACCTTGCATTTCAGTAAGAATTCTAAGCAAGTGTGATATAATGCAAAACAGAAGAATAAGGATAAAAAGGTTGAGGTAAAGGAGAAATCTTTATGGAGTTAAGTATGGATTTGTGGAAGCGATATGTTGCTTTAATTTTCTTTTTTAGTGTTTGTTCATTTTTGTCTATTGGACAAGCGAGTGGAATCACGAACGATGCAGATTTGCGCACGCCGGCATATTGGCAAGGGCTATCTTCAACGAATAATGATGTAGTGTTAAATGATGTGGCAAAGAAATCATTCAATCAAAAGGTAAGGGCGGCATCGCCTTCGATGGCGGATCTGAAAAGCTATCCTTCGACAAAACTAGGGCGAGATCTTCGAAAAACAATTGAAGCCTCATCAACAATAAGTGGAGTTCTCTACGACGAAAATGGGCAGGCGTTGACGGAGGCGGGAAAAGCTGCGTTTTTGGACAGCTTCAATCTTTCAGGCCTTACCAAAGTCGTCAAAGTGCGTCAAGGCGTAGTCGTAAGGCATACGAATCTTAGAACTTTGGCGACGGCGCAGCCGCTGTTTTCAGAGCCAGAAGTCAGCATGTTCGATGTTTTGCAAGAAACGGCAGTAGATCCGTCAGAACCGGTTGTTATTTTGCATACGAGCCAGAGCGGCGAATACTATTATGTACAGATGTATAACTACCGTGGTTGGATAGCTGCAAATGATGTAGCGATTGTCACGGATAAGAAAAAGTGGCTGAACTATGTAGATCCGAAAGCTTTCTTGGTTGTGACGGATAAATCGTATGTTGTCGCGCAAGGAGCTCAAGAGACTTTTTATCAGATGGGCAGTCGCCTGCTTTTGGTGAAAAAGGATAAAAGCAGTTATACTATCTTTTTACCACAGCGCGACAGCAAAGGACAACTTTTGGATAAGTTTGTAAAAATAAGAAAAACGGCGGCGGTCCATGAGGGATATTTGCCTTATACGAGGAACAATCTGATTCAAGAAGCGTTTTGCTATTTGGATGAACCATATGGCTGGGGCGGACTGGGCAATAGTGTTGATTGTTCAAGTCTTATCAGCAATGTTTACCGGACGGTTGGCATAGTTTTGCCAAGAAATGCTGATGAACAAGAAGGCACTGCCGGCCAGCATTTTTCCTTTGCCGGGCTAGATGAAAGCGGTGTTTTAGCTTCGATTCATAAAAACCTCAAGCCGGGAGATACGCTCCATATGGACGGACATGTGATGATGTATTTGGGCGAAGTTGATGGGGCGGCGTACGCGATTCATTCTTTAGGCAGTTATACCGAGTTTTATGCGGATGGTCAGCGGGAAAAACAACATATCTTACGAGTGGTTGTCAGTGATTTATCCCTTAAGACAGGAAGCGGTGCATCGTTTGCTGATGCATTGACTTCGGCGGTGTCGTTTCATAGCTGATGTTTTGGCATCGCAGAAGGAGGGGTTTTCATGAAAATAATCATTGATGCGGATGCCTGCCCGAAGGCAGTTCTGCAATGCTGCCAGCACGCAGGAAAAAAATGGGGCGTTGAAGTTTATACGGTGGCGAGTTTTGCCCACGAAATAGAGAATCCTTTTCATGTCGTTGTCGACAATGATTCACAAGCAGCGGATTTGAAAATCATCAATATGACAAAAGCCAAGGATATCGTCGTGACCCAGGATTGGGGACTGGCGGCAATGGTTTTAGGCAGAGAATCTTTTTGTCTTAATCCCTTGGGGTTTGCTTATGATCCGAATAAAATGGATTTTTTGCTCGAAGAACGTGAAGTGAAAGCTAAGCTCAGACGAAGCGGCGGACGGACCAAAGGACCTCGGAAACGAACTGCTGCTGCCGATGAGCGCTTTGCTCAAACTTTGGAAATGACGATCCAGGAGGCAATAAAGGCATAAAAAAACAGGAGAAGCAGCTGCTTCTCCTGTTTTGTATTGTATCAGTTGACGATTTCGACGGTTGGCTGCGCCGTTCCTTCAATGCATTCAGCTGTAACGGTAACGCGGCGTTTTTCTTCAGAGCGAGGAATGTCGAACATGATGTCGAGCATGACGTCTTCAATGATTCCTTTAAGGCTGCGTGCCCCAGTTTTTCTTTGTATAGCTTTTTTGGCAACAGCGCGTAAAGCATCTTCTGTGAAGATGAGTTCAACATTATCCATGAGCAACAGCTCTTTATACTGTTTGACCGGTGCATTTTTCGGTTCAGTCAGGATGCGAAGAAGAGCATCTTCATCAAGGGTCTCAAGTGTGCAGATGACGGGAAGACGACCGATGATTTCTGGAATGATACCGTATTTCATGAGGTCTTCTGGTCTGACCTTGCCGATGAGGTCATCAAATTTTGGCTTGGTGTCTTTGCTTGTGACTTTGGCACCAAAACCAATGTTGTTGGTGTCCGCTTGAAGTCTTTTGGCAATGAGTTTGTCGATGCCGACAAATGCGCCGCCAACGATGAACAAGATATTCGTCGTGTTGACTTTGATGGTCGGTGCTTCTGGGTGTTTGCGCTGGCCGCGTTCGGTGAATTCGACCTCACTGCCCTCGAGCATTTTGAGAAGTGCTTGCTGCACGCCTTCATGGCCTGGGTCGGCGGTGATGGAATTATTCGCTCCGGATTTGCGGGCGATTTTATCGAATTCATCAAGGTAGATGATGCCGTGTTCGGCTTTTTCAATATCGCGGCCGGCGGCATAATAGAGGTTACGTACAGCGACTTCTACATCGGCACCGACGAAGCCCGCTTCGGTGAGACTGGAGGAATCCGTTACAGCGAATGGAATATCAAGTAATTTTGCCAAATGTTGAAGCATGGCTGTCTTGCCGCAACCGGATGGTCCGAGCATGATTACGTTCGATTTTTCGATTTCAATGCCTGAAGGGCTCGGTGCGAAACCATATTTCATGCGTTTATAGTGGTTGTAGATTGCCACGGCCAGAATTTTTTTTGCCCGGTCTTGGTTGATGATGTATTCGTCGAGATAATCTTTGATGATATGTGGTTTGTTCTTGTGGATGATGTCCCCGAGCTCGCCAGCAAAAGCAGTTTGAGCTGCCTGGACTTTTTGTGCATCATTTTCAGTGATGAAGCCATGGATCTTGCGGATACACGAATTACAAATGGCAAAACCAGTTTGTGGATCGTAAATCGGCAGGTCATATTGGTCGTGAATCGTAATCGTTCGTTTACAAAAACTGCACTGATGCTGTATCGGGGCAGCGTTATTTTTTTCGTTTTCCATAATTGATCGTCCTTTCGGGTACAGGCACACGTAGTGCGCAAAATTGTACAGTACATATATTATCGATGATTTCAAGTAATTTTTCAAGCAAAACAGGAAACATATATTTATATAGTAGAAAAGAAAAACAAATTTTCTCGTTATCTTGCACCAACTAGTGCATTATGCTATAATTATCCGGTAATAGACGAATTTGTTTATTGCTCGAATAGCTTATACGAGCGACTAGCTTTACCTCAAAGGTGGGGAGCTATGTCTAACCAAGTTTTCGCAGAGAGAACTTGTAATCATTCCCATTTTGGGGAAAAGTGAGGTGCATGGATATGAAACAGGGAATTCATCCGGAATTCAAAGAAGCAAAAGTTGTTTGTGGTTGTGGTCATACATTTATGACTGGCTCGGTAAAAGAAGAACTGCATATCGACGTATGTTCGAAATGCCATCCTTTCTTTACTGGACGTCAGCGTGATGTTGCTGCCGGCGGCAGAATTGAAAAATTCAACAAACGTTACGAAAGTAAATAATTGCGTAAATGAGCAGCAGAGCAGAAATGCTCTGCTTCATTTATATCTATATGCTTGTTTGGGGTAATTCTGTTTATGAAAGGAGAATTACAATGAAAGATAAATTAACAGTAGGTGGACAGGCGGTCATCGAAGGTGTGATGATGCGAGGTCCGAAGCTTGTCGCCACCGCGGTAAGAGAACCATCCGGAGAAATCAAGGTGAAAGTGGATCCGGTTTCTTCAATCAATGATAAATATCCAATCTTGAAAAAACCTATGCTTCGTGGGGTTGTGGCTCTCGGAGAATCACTGGTGCTTGGGCTAAAGTCTTTGTCTTATTCGGCGCAGATGGCAGGCGAAGAAGATGAACAGCTCTCAGATAAAGAACTGGCGATGACGATTTTGTTTTCGTTAGGACTGGCAGTGCTGCTGTTTGTGATTATTCCTACAGCGGCGGCAAAATATCTGCATTCGGCGACGTCAGATCCAATGGTCTTGAATCTCCTCGAAGGTGTATTGCGATTAGCGATTTTTATGGTGTATATATATGGGATTTCTCGTCTTAAAGACATTAAACGGGTCTTTCAGTATCATGGAGCGGAACATAAAACCATCCATGCATACGAAGCTGGGGTAGAACTTACCGTGGAAAATGTCCAAAAGTTCTCCACGCTGCATCCGCGTTGCGGCACAGCATTTTTGCTGATTGTCATGGTCGTGAGCATTATCATGTTCGCGTTTTTGGGTTGGCCGGACCTTTGGGTGCGCATATTGTCGCGTGTTGTATTGTTGCCGGTAGTCGCAGGGATTTCTTATGAAATCATTCGTTATGCCGGAAAGACGACGAATCCAATCATGCATTTGGCAATATTGCCAGGGCTGTGGCTGCAAAAGATCACGACGAATCAGCCAGAAGACGACATGGTTGAAGTCGCGATAAAGTCATTGGAGGCAGTGACGGTCGAAGAAGAGGTTACGGCTGCTGTAAAGGCTGAAACTGAGCCGGCCGAGAATATCTTGCCGTTAGAAAGTTGATAGTTTGAGGTGGAATTTTAGGTGCTGAGAAAATTACAGGCAGTAGAAGATAAATATTTAGAGCTGGAGTCTTTAATCAGTGATCCGGACGTGATCAGCGATATAAAAAGGTGGCAGCGCTACAACCGTGAACATGCGGCTTTGACAGTAATCGTCGAGAAATACCGCGAATACAAACACGTTTGCGAAACCATCGATGAAGACAAAGCGATGTTCAACGAGCAGCTTGAAGACGATTTTCGCAAAATGGTAGAGGCGGAAATCAGCGAATTCAAGGTTCGCAAAGAAAGTTTAGAGGCAGAGCTGCCAATCTTGCTCTTGCCGAAAGATCCTAATGATGATAAAAGCGTCATCGTTGAAATCCGCGGCGGTGTTGGCGGTGAAGAAGCGGCGCTGTTTGCCGGTGATCTTTTCCGCATGTATTCGCGTTATGCGGAAACACAAGGCTGGAAGGTTGAAATCATTGATGCCAACCAGACGGAAATCGGCGGATTCAAGGAAGTTTCTTTTTCGATTGATGGACAAGGGGCTTATAGTAAGCTCAAGTATGAAAGCGGGACCCATCGCGTGCAGCGCGTGCCGGCGACTGAATCGAGCGGCAGGATCCATACATCCGCGGTAACCGTTGCGGTTTTGCCGGAAGTGGAAGAAGTCGAAGTCGATATCAAAGCCAATGAGCTTCGTATCGATACCTATTGTGCGAGCGGTGCGGGCGGACAGTATGTAAACCGAACAGAAACTGCGGTGCGCATCACACATTTGCCGACGGGAATCGTCGTGCAATGCCAGGATGAAAAATCCCAATTGAAAAACAAAGATAAAGCAATGCGCGTGTTAAGAGCCAGGGTTCAAGAACAGGCACTGAAAGCCCAGCAAAGCGAAGTTGCAGCAGATCGCAAAAGCCAAGTTGGTTCAGGCGATCGCAGTGAGCGCATTCGGACCTATAATTTTCCGCAAGGAAGAGTGACGGACCATCGTGTTGGACTCACGCTCCACAAATTGGATTTTGTCCTTAATGGTGAACTTGACGAAATCATCAACGCCTTGATCACGGCAGATCAAGCGGAAAAAATGAAGAAGGTTAAGTAATGGCAGACTCGAATGAAGTTTGGACGATTGGCAGTCTGCTCAAATGGACGCAGCAGTACTTTAGCACAAAAGGCGTGGAGTCTCCGCGCCTAGATGCCGAGGTGCTGCTTTCCCATATCTTGCAAAAAGAACGAATTTACCTCTATGTCCATTTCGATGAACCCTTGGAAGGTGCCGAACTTGCAAGATTTCGTGAGATGGTCAAGCAACGAGTAAAACGGGTGCCTGTGGCATATATTATCGGTGAACGTGAATTCATGGGCTTGCCCTTTAAGGTATCGCCGGCAGTGCTTGTTCCGAGACCAGATACGGAAATTCTGGTGGAAGCGGTAATAAAAGAGCTTGGCGAAAAAACAGACCCTGTTTTCGTTGATATCGGTACAGGCAGTGGGGCTATCGTACTTTCTATCTTGAAGAATATAGAAAGTGCACAGGCGGCTGCTGTAGATATTTCTGCTGAGGCTTTGGCGATTGCCAGGGAGAATGCAGAACGGCTTGAACTTGCTGAGCGCGTTGATTTTTTTCAAGGGGATTTGTATGAGCCAGTGCAAGGTAGGATTTTTGATGCAATTGTTTCAAATCCACCTTATATACCCGATGCCGATATTGAAGGTCTAGAGCCAGAAGTTCGTGAATATGAGCCTTATGGGGCCTTGGCTGGAGGTGTTGACGGACTTGATTTTTACCGTAAACTAGTAAATGAGGGTGCGGAACTTTTGCGTCCAGGTGGGTTCATCGCGTTTGAAGTCGGGATTCATCAAGCACAAGCGGTAGCTGCTTTGGCGAATGTTGATCCTGCGTTCAGCAAAACCGAAATCGTTAAAGATTACGCGGGAATTGACCGTGTTGTGATTCTTTGGAAGAATGCGGCAAAATAATGTCGGAGCTAAGTCCGATTACGGAGATAATAGATATGCAAACCAAAATATTAAAAATTGAAAAAGTGCCGTCACCTGCAATTGCTGAGGCGGCTGAAATCATAAAGGCTGGAGGACTCGTGGCTTTTCCGACCGAGACGGTGTATGGTCTTGGCGGCAATGGCATCGATGCCAAAGCTTCTGCTGGGATATATGCAGCGAAAGGGCGGCCATCAGACAATCCTTTGATCTTGCATGTTTCGGATATGGCAATGCTTAAAACGATTGCAGCTGAAATCACCGAATCAGCTAAAAAAATCATAGCTGCTTTTTGCCCGGGTCCCGTTACTATGATTTTGAAACGGAAAGAAATCGTGCCGTCTTCTATAACTGGAGGCCTTGACACCGTGGGAATCCGCATGCCTGATAACGATATTGCCAGAGAACTCATTCGGCTGTCAGAAGTTCCAATCGCGGCGCCAAGTGCAAATATATCCGGGCGCCCTAGCCCGACGACAGCAGAATCGGTAGCGCGGGATCTCAATGGAAAAGTAGAATGTATTCTCGATGGCGGTCCTTGCTCTTTTGGTGTCGAATCAACAATTGTCGATTGCACAGGCGATGTGCCGACGGTACTCCGTCCTGGAGCGGTTACGATGGAAATGCTGAAGGAAGTCTTAGGTGAGGTACGTTTGGATCCAGCCCTTGTCGGTGCAGATTCTATACCAAAAGCACCTGGAATGAAATATACGCATTACGCACCAAAAGCACCCCTTACGCTTTTGGAAGGGGAAAAAAAGGAAATGGCAGCAGCCTTTTCCCGGGAAATAAAAAATCTTGAAGCAGCTGGAGAAACCGTAGGCATCATTGTAAGCCAAGAAGTCGATGTTGTTTTGCAGCACTCGCCAGCGGTTGTTTATGGAAGCCAGGGGGACTTGGACACCATTGCTGCCAATTTGTATGAAGCGCTCAGGGCTTTTGATGATAAGTCCGTCAGTGTGCTGCTGGCCGAAGGTACCGAAGAAACCGGCATAGGGCTAGCGGTCATGAATCGTTTGCATAAGGCCAGCGGTTTTCGAACAATTCATACGTAAAATTATTTTTCAATAGAGAATTCTTGTGGTAAAATATAAAAGAATATGAGATTTTGCAATCAAAGTCTCATAAATTCTTGAAGTCTTGAGAAATACAGTTTGTCGCTTATCATGGGCAGCGGGATTCAAAGGTTTTAGTGGGATAATATAAGATTTTGAAAATGTTTCAGGTATAATAGCAGGAGGATGGAGCATGAAAAAAATTCTGTTTATCTGTACGGGCAACACTTGCCGCAGCCCGATGGCAGAGGTTTTGCTACGGGCAAAGATTTATAAAGCAGGGCTGCAAGACGAAATGGCAGTTGGGTCGGCTGGCTTGGCGGCACAGCAAAATTCCGAGGCAACGAGCATGGCGTGCCTGGCGGTGAAACAGCTGGGTCTGTCATTGGAAGATCACAGGTCGAATGTGTTGACACTAGATCTAGTCGAAGCGGCGAATTTGATTCTGACGATGACCGCGGATCACCGAGATGCTATTTTACGGGTGGTACCGAGTGCAAGAAATAAGATTTTTACTTTGCAGCAATATGCAGGCACGATTGGAGAAATCACGGACCCTTATGGCGGTGATTTGAACCGATACTTAGCATGCTTGCGTGATCTGCAGGAAAATATAGATCATATATGGGAAAAAATCAAATGATGGAGGCTTAAACATGAAAATCACAATAGGCTGCGATCATGGCGCAGTTGCTTTGAAAGATGAAGTGAAAAACGTATTAGCAGAATTTAAGGATATCGAAGTGAGCGATGTCGGTACTTTTGGTACGGATTCTGTCGATTATCCAGATATTGCAGAAAAAGTCTGTGCCGATGTCGTCAGTGGCAAAGCCGACCGTGGCATCGTTTTATGTGGTACGGGCCTTGGCATTTCGATTGCTGCCAACAAGATTCATGGAATACGTGCAGCACTTTGCGGCGATGTCTATTCAGCTCGTATGTCGAGAGAACACAACAATGCGAATGTTTTGGCTCTTGGTGGCAGAGTGACTGGTTTTGGCCCAGCTGGCGAAATCGTCAGAGTTTGGATTGAAACCGAATTTGCTGGCGGACGTCATGCTCGCCGTGTTGATAAAATCATGGCACTAGAAGAAAAATAATCTTTACCCGTCAGTTCATACCCCAGGTTCATAAATTTTGTTTGTATATTTAGGAGGATTTTTAATGAGTTTACTAGATACGCTTAGCAAGACCGACCCGGAAATCGCTGAACAGCTTGGAAATGAGCTTAACCGCCAACGCAACAAGCTTGAACTTATCGCCTCGGAAAACATCGTCAGCAAGGCAGTGATGGAAGCTCAAGGCAGTGTGCTGACGAATAAGTATGCTGAAGGCTATCCAGGCAAACGCTATTATGGCGGTTGTGAACATGTCGATGTCGTTGAACAGCTGGCTATTGATCGCGCAAAAGAATTATTTGGCGCATCTTATGCCAATGTTCAGCCGCATTCCGGAGCACAAGCAAACATGGCGGTGTTCTTTTCACTGTTGACGCCGGGGGATACGGTAATGGGCATGAACCTGACCGATGGCGGGCATTTGACACATGGAAGTCCTGTCAATATGTCTGGAAAATACTTTAAAATCGTGCCGTATGGTGTCGATAAAGAAACTGAACGCATCGATTATGATGCCTTGCAGAAAACAGCTGAAGAATGCCGACCAAAAATGATCGTTGCTGGTGCCAGCGCCTATGCACGCACACTTGATTTTCCTCGTTTGAGTGAAATCGCAAAATCGGTGGGAGCTTATCTTATGGTTGATATTGCCCATATTGCCGGTTTAGTTGCCGCAGGCCTGCATCCAAGTCCGATTGCTTATGCTGACGTCGTGACATCGACTACGCATAAGACTTTGCGCGGCCCTCGCGGCGGGCTTATCTTGTGCAAAGATGAGGAATTTGGCAAGCAGTTCAATAAAGCTATTTTCCCTGGAATACAGGGGGGGCCTCTGATGCATGTGATTGCAGCAAAGGCAGTGGCTTTTAAGGAAGCCTTGGCACCAGAATTCAAGGAATACCAACAGCAGGTTGTAAAAAATGCTGCGGCTTTGGCAGATACTTTGACGGAAAAAGGCTTCCGCATCGTTTCTGGCGGTACAGACAACCATTTGATGCTCGTCGACCTTCGCAGCAAAGACCTTACCGGTAAAGCAGCTGAAAAATTGCTCGATGATATCGGTATCACTGCCAATAAAAATACGATTCCGTATGAACCATTGAGCCCGTTCGTGACAAGTGGAGTACGATTAGGTTCTCCTGCGCTTACGACACGTGGTTTCAAAGAAAATGATATGAAACAGGTTGCTGAAATCATTGCGCTTGTTTTAGATAACCCCGAAGATACGGCGGCACATGAAAAAGCCAAAACAATGGTAGCGGCTCTGTGTGCTAAGTATCCATTATATTAAAAGGTGGAAAAATGAATGTCAGACTTAAAAGTAAATGTAATTGATCATCCTTTGATTCAGCATAAGCTTACGCTTATGCGCGAGGAAACTACAGGGACGAAGGATTTTCGCGAATTATTAGAAGAAATCGCCATGCTTATGGCCTATGAAATCACGCGTGATTTTTCGCTCAAAGAAATTGAAATCAAAACTCCAGTTGCAACTTGCAAATCTAAAGTTCTCGCGGGTAAAAAAGTTGGCGTTGTGCCAATCTTGAGAGCAGGCCTTGGCATGCTCAATGGCGTCGTGAACATGATTCCGGCAGCAAGAGTCGGCCATGTCGGTATGTATCGCGACCCATCGACACTCAAACCGGTTGAATACTATTGCAAGCTTCCTACCGATGTCAGTGAACGCACATTGATTGTTGTCGATCCAATGCTCGCTACTGGTGGCAGTGCAGCTGCAGCTTTGACTCTTTTAAAGGAAAAAGGCGCTAAATCGATTATTTTGATGTGCCTCGTGGCTGCGCCAGAAGGCATCAAAGTCGTCAATGAAGAGCATCCAGATGTGCCGCTTTATGTTGCAAGCGTAGATGAATGCCTCAATGAAAAAGGCTATATCGTGCCAGGCCTTGGCGATGCTGGCGATAGAATTTTCGGTACTCTATAAAAGATAAGAGGACGCTATTATGGAAATAAAATCCCGTCCCGAATGGACCGACTATTTTTTGGATATTGCTAAAGCGGTTGGTCGACGGTCGACATGTTTGCGCCGCCAATATGGGGCAATCATAGTTAAAGACAATATCATCATCAGCACTGGTTATAATGGTGCTCCTCGTGGTGAAGCAAATTGCATCGATACAGGCGTTTGTGAAAGAGAGCGCTGCAATGTGCCAAAAGGTGAGCGTTATGAGCTTTGTGTGGCGGTCCATGCTGAGCAAAATGCGATTGTCAACGCCGATCCGGCAAAGATGAAAGGGGCGGCGATTTATATCGTTGGCTATAATACCGACGGCTCACTCGCCTCGGGAAAACCTTGTCTTCTTTGTCGCCGCATGCTGCGAAATGCCATGCTCGATAAGGCTGTCTACTTGGAAACAGATGGGTCTATAGTGGAATGTGAGCCAAAAGATATCCAGTAAAACCACATAAACAAAACGGTTTTCTTGTTCGTTTGTGTGGTTTGAAACGAGAGATGCTCCTGCTGAATATGGCAGGAAAGTCTCTCGTTTTTTAATCTCAGCAAAGCCATTGCTAGGGAGAATTTCATTGACAGTCATTTCGCAGTGATGTACAATTAGTTCGTTGTATAGAAAAGGGGTGCTACTTACATGCCGAATTATATTTTGGCGTTTTTAATTGCGTTGATTGTTGCGTATATCATAACGCCAGGTGTTATTTCTTTGGCAATTAAGATGGGAGCTATGGATGCGCCAGATCCGCGCAAAGTCCACAAAAAGCCTATTCCAAGGCTCGGTGGTATTGGGATTTATCTGGCATTTATGGTAGCTGTCTTGTTTACGGTAGATATTACACAAGAAATGCTCGGGCTTCTTATTGGCGGCACGGTGATTGCCGTAGTGGGAATTGTTGACGATTTCAAAAATTTGCCAGCAAAGGTAAAGTTGTTAGGTCAGATCATTGCAGCTTGCATCTTGGTGGCATTTGATATAAGAATTGATTTTATCAGCGATCCGTTTGGTGATTTTTATTACTTGGAATATTTAGCGGTACCGGCAACGGTGTTTTGGATTGTCGGACTGACCAATACGGTCAATTTGATCGATGGGCTCGACGGCTTGGCTGCCGGGGTATCGATGATAGCGGCTGCTACGATATTGCTCGTGGCGCTGCAACAGGGATTTGTCTTGGTGGCGGTTCTTACCGCAGCATTGGCGGGTTCAGCTATGGGGTTTTTGCATTACAATTTCAATCCGGCCAAGATTTTTATGGGGGATACCGGAAGCATGTTCTTAGGATTCATGCTGGCGGGCATCTCGATCATCGGTGCCGTCAAAAGCGCAGCGACAATCGCTCTGATTGTTCCGATTTTAGCACTTGGTTTGCCTATTTTGGATACGACCTTTGCTATCGTTCGTCGCTATCGCGGCGGAGTTCCGATTTTTAAACCGGACCGTGGACATCTGCATCATCGTTTGCTTGACCTTGGGTTCACGCAGCGACAGGCAGTGTTATTGATGTATGTGATTAGCGGTGTCCTAGGTTTAAGTGCGATTGCTCTGACAGAAGTCAGCAGTTCGATTGCGATACTCATCATCATTGCAGTGATTGCAGCTGTACTTTTTGGTGCTAAAAAATTAGGGATCTTTGATCCGAAAAAATCCATAGAAACACATTGAATGAAGGCAGGCGCAAACCTGCCTCTTTTGCAAAGTAAACGCAGCGATAAAGAAGCTTAGATATAGCAAGGCTGTGAAAGGAGATTTTTATGAAGAAGAAAATTAAGGTAATGACAGTATTCGGGACGCGTCCAGAGGCCATAAAAATGGCTCCGGTAGTGCTCGAACTGGCCAAATATCCGGAACTTATAACACCGGTGGTTACGGTCACGGCGCAGCATCGCGATATGCTCGATCAGGTGCTCAATCTGTTTCGGATCAAGCCAGACCATGATCTTGACATCATGGCAGCTGGTCAGACCTTATTTGATATTACCTGCAAAGCCATGATGGGACTCGACAAGGTATTGCAGGAAGAAAAACCGGATATTGTACTCGTGCATGGCGATACGACGACGACTTTTGCCGGAGCTTTGGCTTCTTTTTATCATCAGACGACAGTCGGACATGTGGAAGCTGGACTTAGGACGCGCAATAAGTATTCGCCGTTCCCGGAAGAGATGAACCGCAAGCTTACGGGTTCTTTGACAGACTTGCATTTTGCCCCGACCGATACGGCTGCGGCTAACTTGTCGGGCGAAAATGTTCCGGCTGATGATATTTTTGTTACGGGAAATACAGTAATCGATGCTTTGCATAAGACGGTCAGTGATGATTATGTCTTTGAAAATGAGCTTTTGCGTTCGATTGACTACAAAAATAAACGAATCATTCTTGTTACGACGCACCGCCGGGAAAATCTTGGCGAACCTATGCGCCATGTCTATAAAGCACTTAAACAGCTCGTTGATGAGTTTTCGGATGTGGAGATTGTTTTTCCTGTCCACAAAAATCCTAAGGTCCGCGAAGTCGTTGATCAGGAACTCGGCGGGCATGATAAAGTGCATTTGATCGATCCACTTGATTATGAACCGTTTGCCAATCTTATGCATCGGTCTTATTTGATTTTGACCGATTCTGGCGGAGTCCAGGAAGAAGCGCCTGCACTAGGTAAACCTGTTCTTGTTCTGCGTGACACGACGGAACGTCCGGAAGCAGTAGATGCTGGAACCGTCAAACTCATCGGAACGGATCGCAAGCGCATTTATGACGAAGCGCGGCTTTTGTTGACGGAACCCGAAGAATACAATCGCATGGCAGGTGCCTGCAACCCTTATGGCGATGGGCAAGCTGCACGCCGTATCATTGAGGCGATCTTGTATCGTTACGGCTTGGCAGAGGACAAACCAGATATATTTAAAGCGAAAGCATAATTACAGGGGGCTGTTTGACAGCCTCCTTTTGCCTATCCTATTTTAAATGGAATTTATTTCATGATAAAATCTATAAATGAATGGGAGAAATGCGCATGGATAAAAAGATTACGAACAATAAAAAACAAGTGAAAAAGAGAAGCCAACTCGAGGCAATGGCGTTTGTCAGTGGAATTGGTATACATTTTGTGGTAATAATAGGGATTTGCATATTTTTAGGTAAGTCAGCGGACGGGATTTGGAACACCGGTCCGTATGGGACGATTTTCGGCATAGTTATTGGATTTCCTATTGGTTTTTATTCCGTTTATAAAAAAATAATGGGAAATTTTTGATTTGGGCTTGAAAATTTATGAAAAATAGCTGTATAATAAAAAACGATGATAAACTTGCTTTATAAAATGATTGCGAATCATAAAAATAAATAATGGTTATGTAATCATTAGACAAAGCTATGGGAAATTATCACAACAAACGGATTCGAAAGCAATATAATATAACCTATGCAGATATCGTAAGGTCGAAATTGATATTTACATGGAGAAAATGTAACTTTCTGCTCGATCATAGGAGGAAAAATGGTTTTTGTGTGGAAGCAGACAGTAAAAGCTATTATTGAATGCTCTTCATAATTTGGCTTTGAATCAGGTTTGAATTTAGGCAAATATTCATTGCAAAGATGGCGACGCCATCGGAGGGGGAATATGAACAAACTTTTATCAGCATGCGGCAGACGCGCTATGGTACAACTAGCTATATGTACGGCCATGGTTTTATTGTGGTTGTATATCGGCGGCAGAATAGACCTTTTCCCCGCGTTTATAGGTGGTTATTTACTAGCAGCGACCTGCTTTTGGGTATTAATTTATCGAACATGGAAAAGCTCGCGGCAAAACAGTGTGGCAAAAGCGAAGCAGCAGATGCAGTTAGGATTGGCTCTGCGCCTTTTTACGGTATTTGTAGTCCTTTGGACGGCAATTCATATTTCGCTTGAAGTCTTTTGGTCTGTAGTTGGCGGCTTTTTTATGCTCACGATACTCTTAATGGTCAATATCATTGCTTTTGCCTGCAGTGGTAGTGTTGGTAAAAAATAAACCATAATTTAGGAGTGATAAGTATGCATGAAATCGGTGTTCGTGAAGTCGCACATGTTGCGGGGTTTACCTTTAACGTGGAAACCTTGTACATGACATGGCTTACCATGGCAATCATTCTCGTCATCGGCTTTTTGGCGACGCGCAGCTTGAAGCTCGTGCCAACAGGCTGGCAAAATGCCATCGAGATGGTTGTTACCGCACTGCACGGGCAGATCGATGCGACGATGGGCGCACGTGGTAGATCGCTTCTCGCACCGCTGATCATTGCGCTGTTCTTGTTTTTGCTCGTGGGAAACTGGCTGGGCCTCGTTCCAACCCTGTCTTCACCGACCAATGACTTGAACACGACACTCGGATTGGCTTTGCTGGTCATCGCTATGGTACATGTATTTGGTGTCTATTTCAAGGGAATGCATTATATCAAGCATTTCTTTCAGCCAGTACCTGTATTCGTCATCATCAATGCCATCGAAGAAGTTGCCAAACCAATCACGCTCGCTTTTCGTCTATTCGGTAACATCCTTGCAGGGGAAATACTCATTACGATTCTCTTGCTCTTGATGCCGGTATGGATGCCAATACCAAGCGTTATCTGGCTGGCTTTCAGTATCTTCGTTGGCGGGGTCCAAGCTTTCATCTTCACGATGTTGTCTATGGCCTATCTGTCCAATGGCGTCAAAGAAGACGAACATTAACGACAAAACAAAATTAAACAATTATTAAGGGGGATTTTATTCATGGAAAATGCAATTATGGTAGCAGCAGCATTAATCGGAGCAGGTCTTACAATGGGATTGGCAGCAATTGGTGCTGGTATCGGTGATGGTCTTGTAACATCTAAATTTATCGAAGGTCTGACTCGTCAGCCAGAAGCAAAAGATGCTCTTTTCACAAACACTTTGATTTCCGTTGGTTTGATCGAATCAATGGCTATCATCGCAACAGTTGTGGCTCTCATCATGTTATATGCAAATCCGTTGATTAAATAATTTAGCTTTTTTGGCGACAGCAGTACTGCAGTCGCCTTTAGTTCGATACGCGATGTAAGGAGGTAGCAAATTGATTGAGATCAATATGACGCTCGTCGCGCAAGTGATAAACTTCCTCATTTTGGTTGTGCTTTTGAAAGCAGTAGCTTACAAGCCAATCGTGAAGATGTTAAAAGAGCGTGAAGATAAAATTGCCCAAAGCATTAAAGCTGCTGAAGATGATGAAGCAAAGGCAAAATCGGCTTTAGTCGAATACCAAGACCAGCTTGCCGGCGCTAGAATCAAGGCACAGGAAATCGTGGATAAAGCAATGAAGCGCGCGCAAGAAGAACGCGATGCAAGTGTTTTAGAAACGAAAAAAGAACTTGAGCAGATGCGCAAAGCAGCTCAAGAAGATATTATTCGCGAACGTGAACGTGCGGTTGCGCAGCTTAAAGGCGAAGTTGTCGCTTTGTCCATGGCAGCAGCCAGCAAAATTATCAGCACAAATCTCGATGCTGCTGGCAACGAAAAGCTTGTCAGTGAATTCATCGAAAAGCTTGATAATGATAAAATCGGTGGTTTGTCATGCTAAACATTCAGCTGGCAAACAAATACGCCGTGGCGATCTTTGAATTGGCAAAAGAAGAAAATGAGCTTGAAGCATATGGCGAGCAGCTGGCCCAGGTCAGCCAGGTCGTTGCAGCACAAGCTGATTTGAAGGCTTTTATCAACAACCCACAGATTCAGCCGGTGGCGAAAAAAGAACTTTTGAGTAAACTGTTTAAAGAAGACTTGGCTTCTTCGGTTTACAACTTTATCATGCTTTTGGTTGATAAACGTCGCGAATCTTTATTGGAAGAAATTGCAGGGAGATATCAGGCTCTGTCCAATGCTGCCCGCAATATCGTCGAAGCAGAAGTTACAGTGACTTCTGAGCTAAGCGATGCTCAGAAGAAAAGTTTGATTGCGAAGCTTGAAAAGGTTACCGGCAAAACGGTCCTGATCAGCACGCATATAGACAAAAGCATCATCGGAGGACTTGTTGTCAAGATGGGCGATAAGCTTATCGACGGCAGTGTAGTCAGCCAGATGAAGTCTTTGCAGAAACAATTAATGGCAAATTAAGTTATGAGATTGGGGTGACAGAGTAGTATGAAGATGAATCCAGAAGAAATAACAGCCATTATCAAGGATCAAATCAAGAATTATAATGTTGATTTGAATGTTGATGATGTTGGAACTGTTATCGAAATTGGTGATGGTATTGCTCACATCCATGGTTTAGAAAAAGCTATGGCGGGAGAATTACTTGATTTTGGTAATGACATATTTGGTTTAGTTTTAAACCTTGAGCAAGATAACGTCGGTGCAGTTCTTCTTGGCGGTGAAACGCATATCAAAGAAGGCGCAACGGTAAAACGTACGGGCCGCATCATGCAGGTTCCGGTCGGCGAAAACATGGTTGGTCGTGTAGTTGATGCACTTGGCCGTCCAATCGATGGCAAAGGGCCAATCGAAACGACAGAAAATCGTCCTATCGAATATCCGGCTCCGGGTATTGCAGATAGAAAGTCTGTACATGAACCGTTGCAAACGGGTATCAAAGCAATCGATGCTTTGGTTCCAATCGGTCGTGGACAGCGCGAATTGATCATCGGTGACCGTGGTACTGGTAAGACAGCTATCGCAATCGATACGATCATCAATCAGAAAGGCCAGAATTGTATCTGCGTTTACGTAGCAATCGGCCAGAAGGCTTCTACGGTTGCCCGCGTTGTTAAGACACTTGAAGATCATGGCGCTATGGCTTATACGGTCGTTGTTGTAGCTACGGCTGCTGACAGCGCTCCGCTTCAGTACCTTGCACCATATGCAGGTGTTGCTATTGCCGAATACTTCATGTATAAAGGCCAGCATGCACTTTGTGTATACGATGATCTTTCCAAACATGCGGCTGCTTATCGTGCAATGAGTTTGCTTCTTCGCAGACCACCAGGACGTGAAGCATATCCAGGGGACGTATTTTATCTACATTCCCGCCTTTTGGAACGTGCAGCGAAGCTTTCGGATGATCTTGGCGCTGGTTCCATCACAGCTTTGCCAATCATTGAAACTTTGGCAGGCGACGTTTCTGGATACATTCCGACAAACGTTATTTCCATCACCGATGGTCAGATCATGCTTGAAACAGAAATGTTCTATTCCGGGGTAAGACCAGCTATCAACGTTGGTTTGTCGGTATCGCGTGTAGGCGGTAGCGCACAGATCAAAGCGATGAAGCAGGTTGCAGGAAAGATGCGTCTGGATTTAGCGCAGTATCGTGAACTTGCAGCGTTCTCCCAGTTTGCATCGGATTTGGATGCAGCTACGAAAGCTCAGCTCGATCGCGGAGCTCGTATGGTCGAAACCTTGAAACAGGCGCAGTACGCACCTCTCTTGGTTCAAGATCAGGTTTTGGTAGTTTATACGGCAGTCAGAGGATTCCTCTCTGATGTACCAGTTGAACATGTCGTTCGTTTCCAACAGGATTTCTTGAAATTCATGAATTCGAACCATGCAGAAATCGGTGCAAAAATTGTCGAACAGCAAAAACTCGATGATGCGCTTGAACAACAGATCAATGACGCAATCGCTGAATTCAAGGAAACTGTTTCGTACAAAAAAGCATAAGGCAGTGAGGTGATTTTAATTGGCTAATTTACAAGATATACGCCGTAGGATAAAAAGTGTAAAAAGTATCCAGCAAATCACAAAAGCCATGAAAATGGTAGCTGCTGCCCGACTGCGCCGCGCACAGGAAGCGGCTGTGGCCAATCAGCCATATGCTGCTAAAATGCGTCAGGTTATCACCGATATTGCCGGCAAGGCGGGCGATTTCAATCATCCGCTGCTCGAATCTCGCGAAGAAGGCAAAAGTCTTTATCTGGTCATTGCGTCCGATAAAGGCTTAGCCGGAGCTTATGCCAGCAGTGTATTTAAAGAAACTACTGCCCATATCGAAGATAAATCGGCAGTAGATCTGGTAACGGTTGGTCGAAAGACCCGTGAACATTTCGGCAACCGTGACTATACCATCGTTAAAGATTACATCGGAATCAGCGAACGTCCTCAATATGATGATGCCCGTAAGATTGCTTTGGATTTGGTTCAACGCTTCACAGAAGGTGAATACAAAGAAATCCACATGGTATATACCAGATTTGTTTCAGTAATAAACTCCGTACCGACGACGATTAAGTTATTGCCGTTTGGCGGTCTCGGAGACGGTGAGTCAAACTCAGCCGGAGCGGAGTACATTTATGAACCATCCGCCGGTGAAGTGTTAGGATTCTTATTACCGCAGTACTTGGTAACAACTATATATGCGGCGTTACTCCAGGCTTCTGCAAGTGAGCTGAGTTCCCGTATGACCGCGATGAGCAATGCGACGGACAACGCGCAGGAACTCATCCAGAAATTGGACTTGCATTATAATAAAGTGCGTCAGGCAAACATTACCCGCGAGATCACAGAGATCGTGGGCGGTGCTGAAGCCTTGAAGTAAGGAGGTTTTCATTAAGTGGCTAATGGTAAAGTAGTACAGGTCATTGGACCTGTCGTAGATATTGAATTTCCCGCAGGCTCTCTGCCGGAAATATTAAATGCGATCACCATCGAAGGCAAAGCAGGTGACGTAGACATTGCATTGACAGTTGAAGTCATGCAGCATTTGGGCGACAGCATCACGCGTTGTATCGCTATGAGCTCCACCGATGGATTGACTCGGGGTATGGAAGCTACGGATACAGGATCGCCAATCAAAGTTCCAGTCGGCAACGAAACCTTGGGTCGTGTATTCAATGTTCTCGGTAAAACCGTAGATCATAATCCGACTCCAGTCGGCAACAAGGAATTTTGGCCAATCCATCGTCCAGCTCCATCGTTTGACGAACAAGAAACTTCCACGCAGATTTTGGAAACAGGTATCAAGGTCGTTGACCTTATCGCTCCATACTCCCGTGGTGGTAAAATCGGTTTGTTCGGTGGTGCCGGTGTTGGTAAAACCGTATTGATCATGGAACTTATCCACAATATCGCAACGCAGCACGGTGGTTACTCTGTATTCGCCGGTGTTGGGGAACGTACTCGTGAAGGTAATGACCTTTGGTCAGAAATGACAGAATCGGGCGTTATCGATAAGACAGCTCTCGTTTATGGTCAGATGAATGAACCGCCAGGAGCTCGTATGCGTGTAGCGCTTACAGGTCTTACGATGGCAGAATATTTCCGTGATGTGCAGGGACAGGACGTACTGCTCTTCATCGATAATATCTTCCGTTTCATCCAGGCAGGTTCGGAAGTTTCCGCATTGCTCGGCCGTATGCCGTCCGCCGTTGGTTATCAGCCAACTTTGACGACAGACGTTGGTGCATTGCAGGAACGTATCACATCTACGAAAAAAGGCTCCATCACATCCGTACAGGCTGTATATGTGCCGGCCGATGACTTGACTGACCCGGCTCCGGCAGCAACCTTTACGCATTTGGATGCGACGACAGTACTTTCTCGTCAAATCGCAGAACTTGGTATTTATCCAGCTGTGGATCCGCTTGATTCAACTTCGCGTATTCTTGACCCGCATGTAATTGGGGAAGAACATTATGAAGTAGCTCGCGGCGTACAGGCTGTACTCCAGAAATATAAGGAATTGCAAGATATCATCGCCATTTTGGGTATGGAAGAACTTTCCGATGATGATAAACTTACAGTTGCCAGAGCTCGTAAAATCCAGAAATTCTTGAGCCAGCCGTTCTTCGTTGCTGAAGTATTCACCGGTTCTCCGGGGAAATACGTATCGCTCAAAGATACGATCCGTGGCTTTAAAGAAATTTTAGAAGGTAAATACGACGATCTGCCAGAAGCTGCTTTCTACATGATGGGAAGCATTGAAGAGGTAATTGAAGCGGCAAACAAAATGAAAAAGGAGGCATAATCCATGGCTACGATTAAGCTGGAAGTTGTCTCTCCTGATCAGGTTGTTTATACGACGGATATCAATATGCTCATCGTGCGTTCAACTGGTGGAGAACTCGGCATTTTGCCGCACCATGCGCCACTTATCACTGGCCTTATCCCACATGCTATGCGTGTGAAGATTGACGACCGTGAAGAACTCCTCGCGGTAAGCGGTGGATTCATGGAAGTACAGCCAGATAAGATTACGGTCCTTGCAACAGCTGCAGAGCTTCCGATTAATATCGATATTAATCGGGCAAAAGAAGCTTATGCCAGAGCGCAGGAACGTTTAGAGCTTTTCCATAAAGAGGTTCCACCGAATGTGGATATCGATGGGAAAAGAGCGCAAGCTGCATTAGAACGTGCTAAAGCACGTTTGGCGGCAACTAAGCAATTATAAAAAAACGGGATGTTTCCTTCGGGAAGCATCCTTTTTTTTTGTCTTTTTTTAGAAAAAAGCTTTAATGAATTTTTCTGAAAATAAGCAGGAGCTGGCATATCTTTTGGCAAATATACAACATAAGGTGTTTTATCGTGTGAGCCATGAAAGGATTAAACTGGGGAGGGGCTTCCAGTGGAAAAGATTCATTTGATGGAAAAGATTTTCGATAAAATTTCAGCAGCGGCCAGGATGAGTCGGGTCATTATGTTTTTTGGTCTATGCTTGATCGGTTATATTTGGGTGGACTTTTACTATGCCATGGGGCAGGAACAACAGACAGAATATCAAGGGGCCTTGAAAGAGACGGCTAATTTTGCCAGAACTTTTGAGGAACATACGCTGCGGACGATAAAAAATGCAGATCAGACGGCATTTTTCATAAAACAGCAGTATGAGCGCAATGATGTGCCAAAGGATATGCCGGACTATGTAAAAAAGGGGAATTTTTTAGGTGCACCTTTTTTGCGACTTAGGGTATTTGATGCAACAGGTTATAGTGTAGCCAGCAGTCTAGCTGGAGAAATGCCAGTCGATGGACGCGGCCTTCAGTATTTTTTTGTGCATCGTTATATTGATAGCGGTCAGATTTTCATCGGCTCGCCTCTATGGGAAGCGGATTTGGCAAAATGGGTAATTCCGATGACGCGGCGCATCAATAACGCAGATGGTTCTTTTGCTGGCGTTGTGGCAGTCTATGTGGATTCTTATTATTTCTCAGATTTTTATAAACAAATCGATTTGGGGAAAGATTCTTCCATTGTGTTGATTGGCCGAGATGGCATCATACGGACGCGCCAGTCTGGCGATTCGACGATTGTTGGCAAGGCAATCCAAAACTCTGAATTTAACCGGTTGTTGGAAAATGGTGATACGGGAAGCTATATCGTGGAAAGTCCAATTGATGGAATTCGCCGCATTTACAGCTATCGGGCATTGCAAAATTATCCGTTTGCCGTTATTGTGGGCGTTTCAGAGGAAGAAGTCCTTGAACGAATCCGTGATCGTACATTCAGTTATGGTTTTGTCGCCTCGCTGGTGACCTTGGCGATATTGACATTTATCTATATACTCTTGCGTGTGAGCGGTTGGCAGCAGACTGCAGAACGAGCTTTGCGCACCGCGCATGATAATCTGGAAGTACAGGTAAAAGAACGGACAAGCGAGCTGTCGGAAGCAAATGCAGAGCTTGTTGCGATGAATGAATCGTTGGCAACTCTCAATCAGGAGATGGAAGAAGAAATTCTCGAAAGGCAGCGAACCGAAGCGAAACTTAGAAATAAAAATGAAGAGATTTTTCGCATTGCCTATTTTGATGCTCTTACTGGTCTGCCCAACCGCTTGCGATTGACGCAGTGGCTAACCGGTGAGCTTTCGTACTTGGCATTAAATCATCGTTCGGGGGCAATGGCATTCATTGATTTAGATGATATAAAAATGATCAATGACAGCTTTGGTCATAGTTGCGGCGATGCCATTATCCGCCTTGCTGGTGAACGAGTTGCTGCAGTTGCAGGCAAAGATGCGTTTGTAGCTCGAATTGGTGGGGATGAATTTACCGCAGTTTTTCCCGGAATCGAAGAGCCGGATAAAATCGGTGAACTTGCGCAGCATATGATTTTGGAGATTGGGAAAAAATATCAGATTGGCGATACGGATTTTCATGTGACCGCGAGCATGGGCTTTGTTGTTTATCCACAAGATGGTGATACGGTTCAAGAACTTTTGAAAAATGCTGACAATGCTATGTATGCCGCCAAGCGCGATGGCAAGAATTGTTGGCGTTTGTATGCTTCGGATATGCAGGTGGAAGTCTATGAAAAAATTCTTTTGAGCAATAGCCTTCGTACAGCACTTGAAAAAAATGAATTTGTGCTTCATTATCAGCCGCAAATGGATATAAAGAGTGGCAAAATTAGCGGCTTTGAGGCTTTGATTCGATGGAACAGCCCACAGCATGGACTGGTTTCCCCGGCCAGATTTATCCCTGTGGCAGAGCAGAGCGGCTTGATTCAGTCTATTGGTAAATGGGTCATACAGGAGGCTTGCCGCTTTGTTAAACGCCTCGAAAAAGAAGGCTACCATGGCATGTATGTAGCGGTCAATGTTTCAGCGCAGCAACTCTCTAAGGACAATTTCGTCGACATGGTCAAACAGATTTTAGCACAGGCATCTTTGGAAAAGGATCAATTAGAAATCGAGATTACCGAGAGTGTGTTGCTTTCCTCAGTAGATGAGAGCATTCAAAAACTTGAAAACCTTCGGGCTTTAGGCATTAAATTGTCCCTTGATGATTTTGGCGTAGGCTATTCTTCGCTTACCTATTTACGCCAGCTCCCAGTAGATACTTTGAAAATTGATAAATCGTTTGTTGATTTGATTGGTGTCGATCCGGATGGGGCTGAAATCATAGGGGCCATTATCAATATGGCACATGTGCTCAATAAAAGTGTCATCGCGGAAGGCGTTGAGGAAGAAAGTCAGCTGCAATACCTAGCACAAAAAAATTGTGATTGCATACAAGGGTATTTCTTTAGCAAGCCATTACCGGAAAATGAAGCGATTGCTTTTTGGATTGAAAAGATTGGGGTAAAGCCATTGAGAAATTGAGTTTTTTTAGGTGATGGTGGCGCTTAGAAAAGGAGGCCAATATGAAAAAACGGCGAAAACAACTTTTTTTCATGGTGTTCATTTTTCTGCTGGTATCTGGTTGTAGTTTTATTGCGGATTATACAGAAAAAGCAAAGACCCCGGATCCTTTTGTTGTCGGTTATGCAAATATGTCAGATGAGGATGTTTTTTGCGCACGCATAAAGAATCATTTTATGGAAATCAGCCAAAATAATCCACACATTAAGGTGGAGTTTGCTGATGGAAAGTTTGACCGTGAGCTGCAGTCGCAGCAAGTACGCAAGTTCATAGAAGAGAAAGTGCAGGTCATCATAATCAATCCGGCCGATTACGAAGGGCTTGTTCCGGTCGCAAAAGCGGCTACTGAAGCGGGAATTCCGGTCATTGCCTTGAATATTAAACTCGCTGGTGGAGAAACAATCTTTGTTGGCTCTAAAAATTATGATTCCGGTAAATTGCAAGGTGAATACATGGCAGAAAAACTGCCTAAAAACGCTAAGATTTTTTACTTGAAAGGAACTGCGGGCCTATATCATTCGGTAGAGCGTATACAGGGTTTTGTCGATGCTTGTCTGGCAAAACGGCCTGATATAGAAATACTTGCTAGTGGAGATGCCGGTTATGTCAGAAATAAGGCGAGAGAATTGACGCTGTCTTGGCTGGCGTTATATCCACAAGTCGATGGTATCGTTGCGGCAAATGACCAGATGGCCTTTGGGGCAATTGACGCGTTAAAACTTACGGGGCGCCAATCAGGCGTCATTGTTGGCGGGATCGATGCGACCGAAGAAGCTTGTAAATTGATAAAATCGGGGGAGTTGAGTCAGTCTGTTTATCAAGATGGTTTTGGGCAAGCTGAAAAAGCTTATGAAGTCGTACAGATGATGCAACGCGGCGAAAAAATACCAAAAGAAATTATTTTGCCGTTTGTCTCCGTGACTGTCGATAATGTCGATGATTTTTTGCCTAAATAAAATATAAATGCAGCTGCAAATGATAATGATGTTCTTTTTTGTTAAGAAATAAATAGTTTTGCACATACTTTGCGAACAGGTTGTGGATATATCTGTGCTCAAAAAGGCTAAAAAACAAGGAAAATCAGAAGTTGTCCACATTTTTATCCACAAAACATATATTCTTGTGGATAAGTAGAGCAGGCATTTGAGTCTGCCCCGATTTTTTTCTGTTGAGAATTTATACAGAAAAAATACAAACTCATAAAAAATAACAAAATAAGTTTGACAAAGTTTGATGGAAGTGGTAAGATAATATCTGTTGGTTGTGAGAACAACTTAAATGACTCTGTAGCTCAGTTGGATTAGAGTACTTGACTACGAATCAAG
>CBDTTM010000012.1:0-26405 GCA_965363355.1 uncultured Selenomonadaceae bacterium
AAGTTTTCCGCAGATACGACGATAACCAAAATCCTTATCGCTCTGACGAATTGTTTTGATTTGATTCTCTAATTCAGCATCTAGCGAAGGTCGGTTAAACCGGCCCTGCCAGTACATGTACGTTGCTTTGGGGAGTTTTGCAATTGCAAGGATATCTTTTAGTTTGAAGGATCCTCGGAGACTGTGGACGATCCTTGCTCTCGTTTCTGCGCCTCTTGCTCCAGGCGCAATCTCCTCAGTTCTTTTAAATAGGCTACCTCTATGCGAAGTTTAAGATTTTCTTCTTCAAGCTGTTTAAGCCGTTCATCCTGAATTTCTTTTGATTGCGTAGGTGTTACGACGATAGGTTTATCTGGCACTTTAGGACGCCTGCCTTTCCGATTTGGTTTAAGACCATCTACGCCGACAGCACGGTACCTCTGAACCCATTTCGTTACTAGAGCTGGATTATTGATTTCGAGTTGCAATGCTAAATCTTTGTAGGAAATCTCTGTACTTAGGTATAACTCTACCGCATGCAGCTTAAATTGAAAAGAATAACTTTTCTTTTGGCGAGAACGAGAAATTCCTTTTGTACCAAGACGTTGAAAAGCAGCAACCCAGGTTGCTATTGGATTCGTACTAGGAATGTTATATTTTTTGGCAAGGCTTCCATAACCAATATTCCCTTTCAAATACTCAGCTACAATCTTTTTCTTGAATTCAGTACTATATTTAGCCATAAAAATACCCCCATAAGTTAGACTAATTCTAGGTCTAACTTATGGGGGTCAGTACATTTAGCCAAGTGCTGTTTTTAATTATGCTTCTTGTGAAATTCCATCGTCTAGAAAGTTTTCTTTATAAGCTTTGGCAAAACCTTCTCGGGTCAGATCTTTTTCCCAGTAAGCGACGACGACTGTAGCGACACAGTTTCCTGTAACGTTGCAGAAGGTACGAGCCATATCTAGGATACGGTCAATGCCCAAAATAATAGCAACGCCATCAGCAGGCAGCCCAAATGCAGTTGCCGTGCCGGCAATGACGATGAAGGATGCGCCTGGAACTCCGGCAATCCCTTTCGAAGAAAGCATCAAAGTAGCCATGATCAAAAGCTGTTGGCTCAGGGAAAAATCAATGCCATAAATCTGAGCGATAAAGACGACAGCCAAAGAGCAGTACAGGGTAGAACCATCAAGATTGAACGAATACCCCGTCGGCATGACGAATGTTACGACGCTTTTTGGCACGCCGAGTTGCTCAAGCCGCTGCATGGCAATAGGGAGGGCAGCTTCACTGCTAGCGGTAGAAAATGCAAGCAAGAGAGCATCTTTGATGCCGCGAGCCATGTGGAAGAAGTTTATTCCAGTGAGGAAGGTCGCAGTGCAAAGAAGAAGTGTCAAGAAGAGAAGAATGGCCCCGAGCGTTGTTACGAGCAGTTT
This sequence comes from uncultured Selenomonadaceae bacterium, assembly GCA_965363355.1. Lineage (GTDB taxonomy): Bacteria > Bacillota > Negativicutes > Selenomonadales > Selenomonadaceae > CBDTTM01. Next base: position 1,422 of record CBDTTM010000012.1, read on the forward strand.
TCCTAAAGGAATCAACATGGCGATGCCGAAACTGCCGACGGTGTAGGCAATCATGGCAAAAACGCCGAATGGAGCGAGCTTCATGACATAACCGGTAACTTTGAACATCGTTTCGGCGATACTGCGGCAGAGGTTGACGATATGATCGCCATCTTTACCGATATGAGCGACGCCGACGCCAAAGAAACAGGTGAAGAAAATGATTTGGAGCATGTCGTTACGGGCGCAGGAATCGACGATATTCGTCGGGATGATATTCAAGAGGTACTGGATCATATCGATGTGCTTGCCAGCGGTAGCGGCAGCTTGTGCGCTTGCTTCGGCTGGAATCGGTATGTTTACACCAATACCTGGTTCAAAGACGTTGACCATGATAAGACCGATTGCTAAAGCCACCGTAGTAGCCACTTCAAACCAAAGGATTGCTTTGCCGCCGAGGCGACCGAGTTTTTTAAAGTCACCAGTACCGGCAATTCCCATGATGAGGGTACTGAAAATAAGAGGTACGACAATCATTTTGATCATGCGGACGAAGCCGTCACCGATTGGTTTTAGTTTGGTAGCGATATCTGGTATGAAATATCCGATGAGTGCACCGAGGATCAAACCTAAAAGGATTTGGGAGCTGAGCGGTAGTCTGGATTTCTTTTCTGGCATAGTGAAAGCCTCCTTGAATTTTAGTAAATAAATATACGTTATGAGTAAATGGATTGTATCGTCGGGCCGGAAAATGAAGAAGGCTTTTTCCTAAGAGAAAAAAAGAGGAGTTCTTTCATCAAGGCCAGGACAAGCTATAATAGCTGGTATAAATGGAAATATAAGAAAAATCGTCAAAAACATCAATATTCCCGAACGTTATAGCTAGTATAACATAAAATATATACAAAAACCATATAGCTTTGCATATTTTTTGTATAAAATACACAAAAAAACAGCAGGACATAAGAGTCCTGCTGCGTTGCAGAAGAGGCTATTGCAGCCCCTTTAGATATTATCTTTTACGAAATTGTCCTGGTATGCTTTAGCAAAAACATCGCGGGACAAATCTTTTTCCCAAACAGCAACGAGAACCGTTGCTACGCAGTTACCGCAAACGTTGCAGAATGTGCGTATCATATCAAGGATTCTGTCGATGCCGAGGATGATGGCCACGCCATCGGCTGGAAGATCGAAAGCAGTTGCGGTAGCGGCCACGACGATGAAGCCGGCACCAGGAACCCCTGCGATGCCTTTAGTTGAGAGCATCAAGGTTGCCATGATCAAAAGCTCCTGCCCAAGTGTGAGTGGGATGCCATAGATCTGAGCGATGAAGATGATGGCAGCGGAGCTGTAGAGCGTCGAACCATCAAGGTTGAAAGAATAGCCAGTCGGCATTACAAAGGTTACGATGTTCTTTGGTACGCCGAGCTGCTCCAGGCGCTGCATGGCTATTGGCAGTGCAGCTTCACTGCTGGCGGTTGAGAATGCGAGCAGCAATGGATCTTTAAGGCCTTTGAGTACGTGGAAGAAGTTGATCTTGGTCAGTACGGAAGCCACGGAAAGCAAGATGGCGATGAAGATGAGTGTCGCAAAAAGCATTGCCAAAATCAACTTTCCTAATGGAATCAGCATCGCAATACCAAAACTGCCGACCGTATAAGCGATCATGGCAAAAACGCCAAGTGGTGCAAGTTTCATGACGTAACCAGTTACTTTAAACATGGTTTCTGCAATGCTGCGGCAAAGGGTTACGATGTGGTCGCCGTCTTTGCCGATATGGGCAACTCCGACTCCGAAGAAACAGGTGAAGAAGATGATTTGCAGCATGTCATTGCGGCTGCAGGCATCGACGATGTTCGTCGGAATGATATGAAGTACATAGTCGACCATGTTGATGGCTTTATGTGCAGAAGCAGCGGCTTGGGCACTGGCATCGGCTGAAATCGGAATATTTACGCCAACGCCTGGTTGGGAAACATTTACGACGATGAGGCCGACGGCTAATGCTACTGTCGTAGCAAGCTCGAACCAGATAATAGCCTTGCCACCGAGGCGGCCGAGTTTTTTGAAGTCGCCGGTTCCGGCGATTCCCATGACCAGGGTACTGAATATGAGCGGCACGACGATCATTTTGATCATGCGGACGAAGCCGTCACCAATCGGTTTGAGTTTGGCACCGACATCCGGCAAGAAATAGCCGAAGAGAGCACCGATAACCAAGCCAATGAGGATCTGCGTGCTGAGCCCCATTCTTTTTTTTCTTTGTTCCATGGAAAAACCTCCTAAAACATTATTGATATGAGTGCTTAAAGAAAATACTATTTGCAGAATGTGTTCCTGTTTAAGTTATTAGAAGCACAAGTAACATTTTATTATTATACGGTAGAAAACACAATAATTTTGCATGAGGTATTATGTATACATAATACTCGAAAAAAATGGTAAGATATTCTTAGGAAAGATATTGTGCGTTGACTTGAAAAAAGAGCTTTGAATAGGTAAAATAATAATAAATAAGAATAAACAAGAAAGGACTGGTTTGATGACGGAGCCGATCAAGGGGCGAGTTTTTGATATTCGGCGCTTTTCCGTTCACGATGGGCAGGGAATACGAACGACTATTTTTTTGAAGGGTTGTCCCTTGCACTGTGTTTGGTGCCAAAATCCAGAGGGAATCTGCCTGGAGCAAAAACTGGTGTACTTTAAGGACAAGTGCTTGCACTGCGGGCATTGTCTAGCCGTTGAACAACGAGCTATGCGTGAGTTTGACGGGGGTTTGCAGCTCGATGTGAATAAGGTCAGCGATGGCGCAGCCTATGAAGATATTTGTCCGGCGGGAGCATTGCGGCTTGATAGCCGTGAATATACGGCAGCTGAGCTTGTCGACGAGGTTCTTGCCGATCAGGTTTTTTTTGCTCGGGGCGGCGGCATAACACTTTCGGGCGGTGAGCCATTTTTTCAGCCGGAATTCACGATGGAACTCTTAAAACGGTTTCAAGCAGCTGGAATCCATACGGCAGTGGAGAGTTCTTTGCAGGTAGATGGGGGATATCTGCAAACGGTGCTGCCATTTATCGATCATCTTTTTGCCGATTGCAAGATTTTTTCAGCGCCAAAGCACAAAGCTGCTGTTGGGGTAGAGCCTCAAGTCATTCAGGCGAATATAAAAATGGTGTTAGAATCGAAATATCGTGATCGTATGACGGTGCGGACGCCTTTGATTCCAGGTTATACGGCAGATAGGGAAAATATTTCAGCGATTGCCGGGTGGTTGTCGCGTCTGTACCCGCAAGTACAATATGAATTGCTCAACTATAATCCATTGGCGAGGGCAAAGTATGGACATGTGGATTTTGTTTATGGCGTGCAGGGAAATTTGCCGCCGTATACGAGAGAAGAGATGGCGGCGTGGCGTGATTGTGCGGCTACGGCAGGCTGCGGTAATGCAATTGTCGAAATCTGACAGACATGTTACAATAAGAGGCCGATGGATGTTTTAGATAATTTTGAAAAATATAGAGGTGTTTTTATGTTTTTGGAAGAAAGGCAAGAAAGCATTTTAAATATGCTGAACCGTAACGGCAAAGTCAAGGTCAAAGAACTCAGCGATGTCTTTAAAGTTACGGAGGATTGTATCCGTAAAGATTTGGGAGCTCTTGAAAAACAGCGGAAATTGAAAAGAACATATGGCGGTGCAGTCGTTTTACGAGAAAACCTTCATAATATGGAAGTTAGCAAGCGGCGTCATACCGATGTTGAAGCAAAGAGGCGCATTGCTGAAGTTGCGATAGACTTGATTCATGATAAAGACATGGTGTTCTTGGATATTTCAACGAGTAATCTCGCTATTGCGGAACTTTTGGTGCAGCGGCCAAAAGATATCACCGTGGTGACGAATATGATCGATATCTTAGTGATTTTGGCGCAAAATCCGCAGATCCGTTTGGTTTTTGCCGGCGGAAACATCAATAAAAGCCGCGATGGTTTTTGGGGCGGGATCACGCTCGATTTCATTTCGAAATTGAAGCCGGATATCGCTTTTGTCGGGGCGGTAGGTGTGGATGTTGCCGAAAACAGCGTATCTACATTTGATATCGAAGACGGTGTCAACAAGGCGGCTATCATTCGTGCCAGCAGGCGTGCCTATCTCGTGGCAGAAGCACGTAAGCTCAGCAGCGATGGCAGCTACAATTATGTGACGTTCGATACGCTCAGTGGGATGATTACCGACGAGCTGCCAAGCTTGGAGCTGCAAAAAGCTGCTGCCAGCTATGGTGTAGAAATCATTGTGCCGTAAACAAGGGACTGGTCCAGATTGCGGTATTTAGGAGGCGGAGGAAACTTTTGGGGACTGTTGGAGCAGTATTCAAGGGTTTATTTTGTATGAAAGATACTTTTTTTCGATTATTTAGCTGGCAGAATTTTTATCGTTTTATGCTGCAAGAGATCAAGGTGTTTTTTTTCTTGTTGATGGTGTTTAGTGCATTTCGTTTGTTCTTCATTGTTTGGATGCATGATTATATCAGTCAGCAAACAGCGTGGGCGGATATTTTGCTGAGTTTGTGGCTGGGGCTTAGGCTGAGTTGCCAAAGCGCAGGTGTATTGACTTTATTTTCGCTTGGCTGCAGTCTTTTGGCCAATATTTTTATTTGGCGAAAGGAAAATCAGGTTCGCTTGGCGGCCAATACGATTTCTCTTTTGGTTTTGTCGGTTTTTTTCGCGGCTCGTTTTCCGTATTATCGGCAATTCCATTCAAGTTTCAATCAGTTGATGTTCAATACCTTCAATGAAGATATTTACGCGTTAGGCATTTCTCTCGTGCAGGAATTTTATTTGCCGGCTCGGCTGCTGGCAGCTTTTTGCCTGACGTTTATCTTATATCGCATCTTGCGGCGGTGGCTGGCTTATAAGGTACAGCTTCGTTTTTCTGATGCTTTGTTTGCCAAATACATAGGCCGGGCGATTTTTTTAGGATTGGTTTACTTTTTGGTCACGATAGCGACGTTTGGCGGCAGTTTGAACTGGATGACCGCAGTTGACTGGGAAAACGCTGGCGTGACGAAGGATGCTTTTTTAAATGAGGCCATTTTAGATGATGTTCAAGCTGTTTGGCGAGGCTATTCGATGAACAATCGTTTAGAAGCTTGCAATGGATTGGACTTTGACGTTGCCCAGATACGGTCTTTGGCGGCGGGCTTATCCAAAAAACCGCCAGTCAGTGATAATCTTGATGTTTATCTGCAAAAATCAGCACGAGGGCCCCAGGTTCAAAAGCCGAGGCAGGTGTTCATCATCATCGGTGAAAGCTATGCAAACTGGCCGCTTCTCGATAAATATAAAGACCTTCATATCGCCGATGGAATGAAATCCATCATCAATGAAGGTGACAGTGATTATTGCAGTACGTTTTTACCAAATGGACCGAGTACGGTTTCAGCGGTTACCGGAGTCGTTACCGGTTTTGCGGATGCCAATCTCTATTTGACGACCATGCCGGAAGCTTTTGCGGCACCATATCCGACGGCTAGTGCACCTCAATTGGCAAAGCTTGGTTATCAGACGAATTTTTGGTATGCCGGGCCATCTACTTGGGAGCGCATCGGCGCATTCACGACAGCGCAGGGTTATGAGCATTTCTACAGCCGTGGCGATTTTGCCAATGCCAGTGAAGGCAGTGTTTGGGGCTGTGATGACCGTTATTTATATCAAGCCGTCTTGTCAGGAATCGACCCTGGTCAAGCTAGCTTCAATGTGATCTTGAATGTATCGAATCACTCGCCGTTTACCGTGGACCTTGATAAAGAAGGATTTGATGCAGCGGCAGTCGCGGCAGCACTTCCGCCAGAGGCGCGAGGCGATGCACAATTAATCAAGCAGCTGGGCCATTTTTGGTATGAAGATAAAATGATGTCTGAGTTCATTCGCACGGCAAAAGAGAAATATCCAGACAGTTTATTTATCATCATAGGCGATCATGCGGACCGCTATAATATAGATAAGACACCATCGATGTATGAACGTTATGGAATACCGTTCATCATTACGGGGAACGGCGTCCATAAGGGAATCTTGCCAGCCGGTGCCGCGGGAAGCCAGATCGATGTCGTACCGACTTTGCTCGAGCTCATCGCACCGAAGGATTTTTCTTATTATTCTTTGGGAACCAGCCTGACTTGCGGCAATCAGACGGGAGTCAACTATGGTTTTTGGATTACGAGTGATTATATTGGCAAAGCCGATGTCGCCCAGTTTGAGCCGGAGGCGATCCATACAGATACACCGACGCTCAATGATGCATCGCTTAGAAATTACATTGATGCTGTGCGCAGCATTTCCTGGTGGAGACCTAAGTATGGGGCAGAGCTTGATCAGAACTTAGTGGATAATGATCGGCGTTAGATAAGAAAAACGGGACCGCCTTGGCGATCCCGTTTTTTAACGGATGATATAGCGTATGCATAACGCGAGAAAACAAACAATTGATGTAAAAAAAGTGAAATATTCTACCCGTTTGACCGGATAGGCGTATTGATAAGGGATATCCATTACGCGGGGAACGTTGCTGCAAAGAAGTGAAATTGCCATGGATACATAAAACAGGATGTTCACGACGGGCAGTGTTTTGTAGAAAGCCAATGCCTTTAGCAAGATAAACACGGCAAAGGCGATGAGAAAGTAGGCAAATTTATCAGCGTGCATATGCATCATAACCACATCCTTGAATGTATTTTGCAGCTTTGGTATCCTAGTTAGGGCAGAAAATGAAGCTATGCCTGCTCAAGCGACAGGACTCGTTGCCGCAATTTTTCATAGACTGGAAGCATGTGCGCTTCCGAGCAAACGGCCGGGATATCGGCAAAGGGAATCCAGCGAACGCCGCTGTTTTCATCCGCTTTGTGTCGGAGGGAATCTTTTTCGTCAGCGAGCAGCAAGTAGGCTGGTGAAAAATGCAGATGGGCACCGACGTAGGCCTGTCGCTTCAGATGAGGGAAGACGGGCAAGATATCAAGTGATGCCATCGTCAAAAGAAGCGGTGAGATATTGGTGAGTCCAGTCTCTTCAAGTGCTTCGCGGCAGGCGACGGCGAGCATATCGTTTTCGCCATCGGCATGACCACCGGTCCATCCCCAAGAATTATAGATATTGTGATGGATAAAGAGGACTTTATCCAGGGTTTTATTGACGATAAAAGCAGAACTGGTCATATGGGCGATGTGGTTTTCTCGCAAGAGTATCGTTTGCGGGAAAGCATCGATCATTTTTAAGACAGCGATCTGATCGCTTGCTTCTTGTGCATTTATCGGTGTATAGGCTTCGATTTCTTTTTTGAAGTACAAAAGAGCACCTGATTTCTGAAAAATTACTTTGTGAGAGTTTTATTCGGCGTTGGCGAGGCGCAGTCCTGCAAAAAAAAGAGGAAATTTTGCATGTGAAAGAAAGGAAAGTCCGATTGCCTATTGCGGGAAGACAGTGTTAATGATAAACTATGGATTGATACTTAGCAGTACATTGCGGGAGGATATAATGGAAAAGTTAATTATAAATGGTGGACGAAGACTTGAAGGCCGTGTGAAAATCAGCGGGGCCAAGAATGCAGTTTTGCCGATTATTGCTGCAACGCTTTTAGGACAGGATGTGCCGAGTCTTCTCGACGAAGTTCCAGCATTAGAAGATGTACATACGATTTCTGAAGTTTTACTTGAGTTGGGTGTAAAAGCGGAATTCGATGCCGTTAAAAATACATTATTGGTAGATAGTTCGAAAATAGCTTGTTGTGCAGCACCTTATGATTTGGTGCGCAAAATGAGAGCATCTTTTCTCATCATGGGGCCTTTATTGGCGCGCTGTGGTGAGGCCAAAATTTCATTGCCGGGTGGATGCGCGATTGGGACGCGCCCAATCGACCTTCATTTGAAGGGTTTTGAAGCGTTAGGCGCAGAAATCGAGATCGGGCATGGCTTTATTTTGGCAAAGGCACCAAATGGTCTCAAGGGCGCTCGTATTTATCTTGATTTTCCAAGTGTCGGCGCAACCGAAAATATCATTATGGCTGCTAGCATGGCGGAAGGCCAGACGATTCTTGAAAATCCGGCACAAGAACCGGAAATCATCGATTTGGCGAATTACCTCAATGTTATGGGGGCAAAGATTCGCGGTGCTGGAACCAATGTAATCAAAATCGACGGCGTAAAAAAACTCACAGGTAAAAACTATACGATTATTCCTGATCGCATTGAAGCGGGCACTTATATGGTGGCGGCAGCGATGACGCGCGGCGATGTTTATATTGAAAATGCAATCAGTGAACACTTGAAACCAGTTATTGCCAAACTCAAAGAAGCTGGAGTATCGATTGAAGAAGATGTTAAGGGAATTCGTGTTTATTGCGATAAACAAACCAAGGCAGTCGATGTGAAGACTATGCCGTATCCGGGCTTTCCTACGGATATGCAGGCACAGTTCATGGCTATGCTTGCGGTATCTGAGGGGACGGGCCTTGTAACGGAGACGGTTTTTGAAAATCGTTTCATGCATGTCGATGAACTCAAACGCATGGGTGCCAACATCAAAATCGATGGCAGGACTTCTGTGGTTGAAGGCGTCGATACGCTTACAGGCTGCCAGGTCAAAGCGACCGATTTGAGAGCTGGTGCGGCTATGGTATTGGCTGGACTTGTAGCCGATGGTGAAACACAGATTGGGTATATCCATCACATCGATCGAGGTTATGATAATCTCGTTCAAAAACTTTGCTGCCTTGGTGCGGATATCCAGCGTACAGAAAAATAGGACCATCGCTGAACGGAATTTTTGTCGGATAGATCAAAGACGCTGCAATGCTTATATTGCAGCGTCTTTCTGCGGTTTGTCGAGCCGCGAAAAAACAGAAAAAGATAAAATTTTCATAAAAAATACAGAGCACTATGGTATAATTAAATCGTTATTAACGCAGTATGGAGGATTCATTTTGTATGAATAAAGTTGAGCAGGAAATAAATCTGCAGCATATACGCTGTAAAAATCGTCTGATTCGGTCGGCTGTACACAGTTTTTTGGGAAATCCGGATGGGACGATGACCGCAGCAGAATTTGATATGTATGAAACCCTGGCAAAAAATGATGTCGGGATGATCATTACGGGACACTGTCATGTTTCTCCACTTGGTCAGGCCAATGAAGAGCAAATCGCGATTTATGATGACCAGTATATTAAGCAGTTTGGCGAAGCGGCCGCTAAGGTCCATCCATATGGAGCCAAATTTGTCGTTCAGATCAGCCATGCTGGTCCGAGAGCCATCCACAACGAGGATCTAGCCGATGTTGTAGAACGAGAAATGAAAAAGAATCATCATGCCAGAGAATTGACTTTGGCTGAGATCGCATCGATTCGTCAACAGTTTATCGAAGCGGCGAAGCGTTTGCAAAAAGCAGGCGTCGATGGCATTCAGATCCATGCGGCGCATAGCTATTTGTTATCGCGTTTCATCGATGCTACGTTTAACCAGAGAACGGATGAATACGGTGGAAGCATTGAAAACCGTTTTCGTCTTTGTGCTGAAATCATCGAGGGCATCAAAGCTGCCTGTGGTGAGGATTTTCCGGTTTTTGTCAAGATCAACAACGACAGCAAAACGGAAGATGAAGTCTATGGGCAAGATATGGTCTACATGCTCAAACAGTGTCGTCTGCTCGGTGTCGAGCTTGTCGAATGCAGCGGTGTCGATTTCATTTCCATGGAACGGACCGCAACGCTTTATTATCTAGATCGTGTAGCTGCACTGCGAAAGGAAGTCGATATTCCGTTGAGCTTAGTCGGCGGAGTTCGCTCACTAGCAGATATGGAAGCGGTTTTGGCAGCTGGTATCGATATGGTCTCATTGGGGCGTCCGCTCATTTGCGAGCCGGATATTTTCAAGAAGCTTTTATCGGGTGAACAGGAAAAATCGCAATGCATGTCTTGTAATCGTTGCTTTGCTCTGCCGCATATAAAGCCGGGCCTGCGCTGCGTATTTCAGCGTAAATTAAAAAAGAAAAAAGAAGACTAATTTAAATTGCACTGTTTTGCTGAGGCGAAACAGTGCAATTTTTTTGCTTCTTGGTAAGGTTTATTAACAAAAATATAACGCAAATATTGTGTATAGAAAATATTTTTAGAATTTTTGAAAAAATGTATTGAAAAAAATCACACACGGTTGTATGATGAAGTTGAACACAGTACGCTAAGTTGTATGACAAAAAATCATCTGCATCAGATGAAAGGCAAAGGCGAGGTGAGCTTGTTTTAGCACGAGGTCTGTCTATTCTATTACAAAAGGGGTCGAGAAAATGAAAAAAATCATTTCAATGCTATTGGCAATCGCTTTGATGGCTTTGGCTGTCGGTTGCGGTAGTGGGGACCAGGCCAAGAAAGACGATGCGGCCAAAGGATCCGGTACGGAAAAACAAATCACCATGGGATTCTCTCAAATTGGGGCAGAATCTGAATGGAGAACAGCTAATACCGAATCTGTTAAGCAGGCAGCTAAGGATGCAGGCGTGAAACTGCAGTTCTCAGATGCGCAACAGAAACAAGAGAATCAGATCAAAGCAATTCGTTCCTTCATTGCACAGAAGGTTGATATCATTGCTTTTGTGCCAATCGTTGAAACCGGTTGGGACACCGTATTAAAAGAAGCAAAAGATGCTAAAATTCCTGTAATCATTGTGGATAGAGATGTAAAACTCAGTGATGAATCCTTGTATGTAGCTAAAATCGGTACAGATTCTCTCGCTGAAGGCAAGAAAGTATTCAACTGGATCGATGAATACATGAAAAAGGAAAACAAACAACCGCGCAGCGGCGATAAATTCAATATCGTAATCCTTGAAGGCACGGTAGGCTCTTCCGTAGCAATCGGCCGTCAAGATGGTTTCAAGAACACGATGGCAGCATCACCAAATGCTGGTAAATATAATATCTTAGCTTCTCAGACTGGTGAGTTCACTCGCCAAAAAGGTCAGGAAGTCATGGAATCCTTCCTCAAATCCGATCGCGATAAAATTGATATCCTCTTTGCTCATAACGATGACATGGCTTTAGGCGCAATTCAGGCAATCGAAGCAGCTGGTCTCAAACCAGGCAAAGATATTACGATTATCTCGATTGATTCCGTCAAAGGCATGTTCCAGGCAATGATCGATGGTAAAGCAAACTGCACGGTAGAATGCAATCCATTACAAGGACCTCTTCTCATGGAAACAGCCAAAAAAATCTTGAATAAAGAAGAAGTTGCGAAAAATGTTTATGTAGAAGAAGGTATCTTCCCTGCTGACATCGCAGCAAAGACTTTGCCAGAAAGAAAATATTAAGATTTTCATAGGTACGGATGACCACACCTTTGCCCCGGAGGTTAGGGTGTGGTTATTTTTTTCTAAAATAGCTACTTGCTTGAAGATGAGGTGAAATTATGGAAACGGTTTTGTTGGAAATGCGGCAAATCGATAAGCGATTTCCGGGAGTAAAAGCTTTGTCGAAAGTCGATTTTACGTTGAAGGCGGGAGAAATCCATTCTTTGATGGGCGAAAACGGTGCGGGAAAATCTACATTGATCAAAGTCCTTACGGGTGTATATCCCAAAAATGGCGGTACCATAAAACTTGAGGGCAAGGAAATAAATCCGGCTACTCCGCGAGAAGCGCAAGAATGTGGAATTTCGACCGTGTATCAGGAGGTTAACTTATGTTCAAACCTGACTGTGGCTGAAAATATATTTATTGGCAGAGAACCTCGCAAGCATGGGTTCATTGCCTGGAAAGAAATCAATAGCCGGGCAAAGAAATTATTGCAGGAACTCAATGTCGACATCGATGTGACCAAGACTCTCGATCATTATTCTGTGGCGATCCAGCAAATGATAGCCATCGCGAGAGCGGTTGATGTTTCGGCGAAGATTTTGATACTTGACGAACCAACATCAAGTCTTGATGAGCAGGAAACGCAGCGGTTGTTTGCGATTATTCGCAAATTACAGAAACAAGGTATGGGAATTATTTTTATTTCACATTTTTTGGAACAAATTTACGATTTATGCGATCGGGTGACAATTCTGCGCAATGGTGAACTTATTGGAACGTATGATGTCGAAAAGCTCCCCAAGGTCGAACTTGTTGCCAAAATGATAGGCAAGGACCTGTCGGCGATGCAGGACTTTGGTAAAATGGATGATAAGAGCGTTCCGTCGGACGAAGTCTTTATGACCGCGAAAAACATTGCCTGTGTCGGTCGGCTGGCATCGATGGATGTTGAAATTCATAAAGGTGAAGTGCTAGGGTTTGCAGGCTTGCTGGGATCGGGCAGAACTGAAACGGCAGAGCTGTTGTTTGGTGTCCATGAAATAACAAAAGGTGAATTGCAAGTATCGGGGAAAAAACTGCATGTGGCAGATCCAATGGCAGCGATGCAGCAAAAAATTGCATTCTGCCCGGAAGATCGCAAGCAGCAAGGCATCGTCGGCGATCTGAGCGTGCGAGAAAATATTATCTTAGCAATGCAGGCCAAAGAAGGCATGTTTTCTCATATACCCTATAAAGAACAGGTGAAAATCGCTGATGAAAGCATCAAGCTTTTGCAAATCAAGGTTTCAGATCGCGAGCAGCTCATCAAGAACCTCAGCGGCGGCAATCAGCAAAAGGCAATCATTGCCCGTTGGTTGGCAACGAATCCAGAACTTTTGATTCTAGATGAACCAACGAGAGGCATCGATGTAGGAACCAAGAATGAAATCCAAAAAATGGCAGTTAAGCTTGCGAAGGAAAAAGGCATGTCGGTTGTCTTTATTTCGAGTGAAATGGATGAAATGATACGAACTTGTTCAAAACTTATCGTTTTACGTGATCGCAAAAAGGTTGCTGAACTTGAAGGCCAGGATATCAATTCAGAACGCGTGATGCAGGCAATTGCAGGAGGTGATGCATAATGGAGCAGATTAAAAAACTGACGTCGAGTTCGCTCTTTCTGCCTTTGGTGGCGCTTGCGGCATTGCTGCTTTTCAATATCATCTTTGTCGATGGCTTTTTGTCGATTCAAATGACAGAAGATGGCAGACTCTATGGCAGGCTCATCGACATATTGAATCGTTCCTCTTCTTTGATTATCTTGTCGCTTGGCATGACCTTTGTCATTGCGACTAGCGGCATTGATATTTCGGTAGGTGCCATTGTGGCGATTTCTTCTGCTGTCGTCTGCACATTGATTGGTGGTTCGGGTGATGGTATTGCCAAACAGCCGATGGTTCTAGCAATGCTCGCTTCGATAGGAGTCGGTCTTCTGTGCGGGGCGTGGAATGGTCTTTTGGTGGCCAGGTTCAAGATACAGGCCGTTGTAGCGACCTTGATCTTGATGACGGCAGGGCGCGGCATAGCGCAGCTGTTGACCGAAGGACAGATCATTACGGTTTATTATAAACCGTTCAGCTATATCGGCGGGACCATACCTGGAAATATACTGCCGACGACGATTTTCATCGCGGCGGCTATGGTGCTGCTCGTGCTGTTTATCATGAAGAAGACTTCGATAGGCCTATTTGTTCAGTCCGTTGGTATCAACCCGGTGGCCAGTCGTTTCTCAGGTATCAACGTCACTAAGGTCATCTTTTTGGTCTATGCTTTTTCGGGATTTTGTGCCGCGGTATCGGGGCTTATTGAAAGTTCATTGATTCGGGCAGCAGATGCCAACAATGCGGGCCTTAATATGGAAATGGATGCGATCTTGGCAGTGGCCCTTGGCGGGACGCTCCTCAGCGGCGGTAAGTTCTATATCGGTGGCAGCGTGATCGGTGCGATTACGATACAGACGCTGACGACGACGATGTATGCAGTTGGTGTGGCCTCCGATCAATTGCCGGTCATCAAGGCAATCGCGGTCATCTTGATTTGCCTCATCCAATCCAAACGTTTTCAACGCGTTTTTAGTGAATGGAAATCGAAGCGGCAAGACAGACAACAGGATTTTTCCCAAGGAAAGGTGGTGAATAAAGCATGAACCGAACCATGAAAAAATTAGTGAATGAAGCGGTCGCTTCACAGTATTTTTCTTTTTTTGTCACGGTTATTTTGTTTTTGGCTTTGTACGTTATTGGCGTAATGAGCTATAACGGCTTCATGCAGCCACAGGTCTTTTTGAATCTGTTCATCGATAACGCGGCCTTGATCATCGTGACGGTTGGAATTACGTTCACGCTTCTGATCGGTGGCATTGATTTATCCGTGGGATCTGTCGTTGCCCTTTGTTGTATGATTTTAGCGTATCTGCTTGAGCATACGGCTATTCCTGTTGTTGCTGCCGTTGCAGGTGTACTGCTTTTAGGCATTGTCATCGGAGGCATTCAGGGCTATCTGATTACGGCATTTGACATGCAGCCTTTCATCATCACATTAGCGGGAATGTTCTTCTGCCGTGGGTTGACGGCGGTTATTTCAAGAGAGACCATCAGCATAACGAATCCGTTTTATGTCAGCATTGCCAGTGAGCGCATCGACGTCGGTGTGGGCTTTATTTCAATCGGTGCTGTCGTGGCACTATTTGGTTTGGTCATCGCTGCGATTGTTCTCAAATATACGAAATTCGGACGAACTGTATTTGCTATCGGCGGCAATGAGAATTCGGCTTCTTTGATGGGGCTGCCGGTATTCAAGACAAAAATCTGTGTCTATGTAATCAGTGGTTTTTGTGCAGCCCTTGGTGGGGTCGTCTATTCATGGATCATGTTGTCGGGCTATACGCTTCATGGACTTGGCATGGAAATGGATGCGATTGCCTCTTCGGTAATTGGCGGAACACTGCTTACGGGTGGTGTCGGGTTCATCCCGGGAACTTTATTCGGGGTATTGATCCAAGGGGTCATATTGACGTTTATCACCTTCCAGGGAACTTTGTCGGCTTGGTGGACTAAGATCGTAATCGGTGCACTTTTATGTGTGTTCATCATCATGCAGGCGATCATCACTGAACGCAAAAAAAAGATGTCGTCCAAGAGTTCAATGGAGTCGGGGAATGCAGAACATGCAGCCTCGGCAAAATCATGATGGTTTGATCAGCGATGTTTTTGGGGTGGTCGGGCGGTAAAGCAATTTGCCGACCGACGATTCTATTCGCTCAAATATTTTGTGAAATAATTATTTTTTGAATTTTTAAAAATTACTATTGAAAAAAACTACCAGTAGTTGTATGATGTAATCAGACGGTGAAATCGAAGTTGTATGATAATGGCGAAATAAAAGTATGTCATTTCAACAGCGATTCAACACTGGGAGGTGAAGGTACAACAACTGGGAGAAAACGTTTACTGGTGAAAGCTTCTACAAATGAAAACGGAAAATTCAAAAGATTTACAAGGGTTTATATTTTCTAATTGCGGAGGGGAAAACATGAGTAATATCAAGAGAATCTTAGCGATTGTTTTAGCGGGTTTAATGCTTCTTTCGGTGGTTGGCTGCGGCAGCTCCGATTCAGGATCGAAGAGCAGTGGCAGCGATGGGGCAAAGGTTGCCTCAAATGGCAAGAAAATCGGTGTGGCAATGCCTACACAGTCCTCACAGCGTTGGATTCAAGACGGCGCGAATATGAAACAGAAACTTGAAGCACTTGGTTATACTGTCGATTTGCAATATGCAGAAGATGACGTACAAGCACAGGTTTCTCAGATCGAAAACATGATTACCAATGGAGCTAACTGCCTCGTTGTAGCAGCAATTGACTCAAGCGCATTGGTCAACGCTTTGGCTCAGGCAAAAGCACACAATATTCCGGTTATTGCTTATGACCGCCTTTTGATGGATACAGATAGCGTATCTTATTATGCTACCTTCGATAACAAAGGTGTCGGTACAGCAATCGGTCAGTATGTAGAAAAGAAACTCGGCTTAAAAGAAGGCAAAGGACCATACAATATTGAATTCTTTGCTGGTTCGCCAGATGACAACAATGCCCATTTCCTCAATGATGGTGTATTTGAAGTCTTGAAACCTTACTTAGACAAAGGTCAGCTCGTTTGCGTATCTGGTCAGACTGATTTTGACAAGATCTGCACATTGCGTTGGTCGCAAGAAACTGCTCAAAAACGTATGGAAGATATCATTTCAGGTTATTATAGCACAGGCAAAAAACTTGATGTCGTCATCAGCCCGTTCGATGGAATCAGCTATGGTATAGCTGCAGCTCTTCAGGGGGCAGGCTATCAGGTTGGCTCGAACTGGCCTGTAATCACTGGTCAAGATGCTGAACTCATGGCAACTAAAAACATCTTGTCTGGCAAGCAGACGATGACTGTATTCAAAGACACTCGTATTTTGGCTGATAAATGCGTGACGATGGTTCAGGCTGTTCTTGAAGGCAAAGAACCAGAAATCAACGACAAGACCTCTTATAACAATCATAAATTAGTAGTTCCTTCGTATCTCTGCACGCCGGTACCAGTAGACAAGGACAATGTTCAGAGTGCTCTGATCGATTCTGGCTACTATAAGAAAGCAGATGTAGGTTTGTAAGACAAATCTTCTAGCAGGGGCTGGTCAGCGGTGAGGAACGTCATCGCTGCCTGGCCTTTTTTAGAAAGGAGTGAGCACAAAATGTCCGAAACTATATTGGAAATGCGGCATATTACAAAAGATTTTTCCGGTGTGAAAGCATTGGATGACGTCAATCTGATTGTCAAAAAAGGAGAAATCCATGCTCTTTGCGGCGAAAATGGCGCAGGTAAATCAACATTGATGAATGTCTTATCGGGGGTATATCCATACGGAAGTTATTCGGGAGATATTGTTTACAAAGGGGAAACATGTCAATTTCATGATATCAAGGAAAGCGAACACAAAAAAATCGTCATCATCCATCAGGAATTGGCCTTGATCCCACGGCTGACGATTGCTGAAAATATTTTTATCGGCAACGAGAACACAGTGATGGGCAATGTCATCGATTGGGATGTGACGCAGAGAAAAGCCATGGAGGTCTTGAAGATCATAGGGCTTGAACATGAAAACGTGAATCAGTTTGTCGGTGATCTTGGGGTAGGCAAACAGCAGTTGATTGAAATCGCGAAGGCTATTGCCAAAGATGTAGAACTGCTCATCTTGGATGAGCCGACCTCTGCTCTCAATGACGAAGAAAGCAATATATTGCTCGAATTGCTTTTGGATTTGAAAAAACAGGGCATCACCAGCATCATGATCTCTCATAAACTCAATGAAGTCAGTCGCGTCGCTGACAATATCACGGTAATTCGCGATGGGCACACGATTGAAACGATTGAACGCAACAATAATGAAGAAATTGATGAGAACCGCATCATAAAAGGCATGGTTGGCCGCGAAATCACCAATCTCTATCCGCAGCGTCACGCTAAAGTCGGTGAAGTTGTTTTTGAGGTCAAGGATTGGAATGTATGCGACCCGGAAGATGCCGGTAAAAAAGTCATTAAAAATGTGTCGTTCAAGGTCAGAAAAGGAGAAGTCGTTGGTTTTGCCGGACTTATGGGGGCTGGCCGTACCGAGCTGGCGATGAGTTTATTCGGGCGTACGTACGGCTCTAATATTTCGGGACATATCTATAAAGACGGCAAGGAGATAAGCATCCCGGATGTGCAGACAGCCATCGACCAAAAAATCGCTTATGTACCGGAAGATCGGAAAACCTATGGTTTGGTATTGATCAACGATATCAAATGGAATATGACACTCGCTAGTCTCAACGATCGATTCTCAGACCGTCAAGTTATCAATCAAGACAAGGAAATCCATCAAGCCGAAGATTATCGCTCGCGTATCAATATAAAAGCTTCTTCGGTCAATCAGAAAGTCGAAAGCTTATCTGGCGGCAATCAGCAAAAAGTTGTTTTGGCTAAATGGATGTTATCAGAACCAGATGTCTTGATTTTGGATGAACCTACGCGCGGCATTGATGTCGGAGCTAAGTATGAAATATATACGATCATCAATTCTTTGGCGGAAGCGGGGAAGGCTGTCATCGTTATTTCGTCGGAAATGCCAGAGCTTCTCGGTATATCAGATCGGGCTTATGTCATCAATGAGGGTGAAATTGCCGGGGAAATCAGCGGGGATAATATGGGACAGGAACAGATCATGAAAATCATCATGGATCATTCCGCTAAGAGGGGGAGTTTACAATGAGCAATGCAGCGGCAAACGTGTCAAACGAAAAACAGATGAAGGAACATATCCAGCAGCTCAAGCAGTACGGCATGATCATTGCTTTAGTACTTATCTATGCGATATTTGCATTTTTGACGGATTTCAAAAATGCAGCACCAATGAATGTCAATAATTTGATCATGCAAAACAGCTATGTTGTTATTCTAGCACTAGGTATGCTGCTCTGCTGCTTGACGGGGAATGTTGATTTATCTGTCGGCTCGGTAGTTGCTTTTTGCGGTGCGGTAGCGGCTATAATGGTCATTGACTACCACATTGCGATTCCGATTACGTTTATCGTCGTGCTTTTTATCGGGGTCATCATAGGGATGTGGCAAGGCTTCTTCATATCCGTGCTGGGTGTCTCGCCATTTATAGCGTCTTTGGCCAATATGCTTATTTTCCGCGGTTTGGCAATGGTTGCACTGAATGGGCAGACAAAAGGTCCTTTGCCAGCTGATTTCACGATTGTTGGTGCGGGCTATCTCCCTCAGATATTTGTGAATATCGGCGGCATGAAAATTGAAATGCTCGCCTTGACGGCAGGGGTGCTTCTATCGATTGTCATTATCATGATGGAAATTCGCTCTCGTCAGAATAAGAAAAAACAAGGCTTTATTTTGCCGGCACTGCCGATGACGATTTTCAAACTCGTTGTAATTATTGGTATCGTCAACTTCTTCAGTATCAAACTCGCTATGTACATGGGTTTGCCAATGGTTCTTTTGATTATGTTGGCACTTATTCTCATCTATGCGTTTGTGACGACTCGTACGGTTCCTGGTCGCCAAATCTACGCTGTCGGTGGTAATCGCAAAGCGGCAGCTCTTTCTGGCATCAAGACCGATAGGGTCATGTTCTGGATTTATACGAATATGGGTCTTTTGGCGGCTTTGGCTGGTATCGTACTTTCGGCTCGTAATGCTTCGGCTACGCCAAAAGCTGGCGACATGTTTGAAATGGATGCTATCGCTGCCTGCTATATTGGTGGGACGGCTGTAGCTGGTGGGTCTGGTACGGTTACTGGTGCCATTGTCGGTGCGTTCATCATGGGCGTGCTCAATAACGGCATGTCGCTCCTTGGCTGGTCTGTCGATGTTCAGCGTGTAGTCAAGGGCATGGTCTTGCTCGTGGCGGTAGCGGCGGATCTGTATTTCAAAAAGAAAAAATCGGCGTGAGCTTATTGACGATTATGAGGAATTCTCACGTATATTGCTGAAAGGAAGTATGCCTTATGGAACATAATGCAATGATGGAAAATATTGCTTTTCAGATGGTGACCTCGGTGAATGAGGCGAGAAATCTTTATCTACAAGCTGTACAGGCAGCTCGAGGCGGGGAGTTTTCGTTAGCAGAAGGCTTGATAGAAAAAGGTGATGGAGCTTATACCAGCGGCCATGCTGCGCATACCCAGCTTTTGCAGCTTGAGGCTTCCGGGCAGACCGATAAAGTCAATCTTTTGATTTTGCATGCGGAAGATCAATTGATGAGTTCAGAAAACTATAAAGTGCTGGCCTTGGAGTGTATCCATATCTATAAAGCGATAAAGGCTGTAGCTGAAAAATAAAAACAAAGGGTTGCTGCAATCGAAGCAACCCTTTGTCGTATCTGTAAAAACCTCTGTACGGCGTGTAATCTTCATAAGATATTCACATTTCATGCATCATATCTGCATATTTTATAGCTATAATGAAGATAAAGATCACGAGGAGGTTTTTTTATGGTTATGACGAATTATATGGAGCTGCTTGCTGTCAATCAGCCTTGGAATTTGATTTTATTTATGGTGATTCCTGTGGGGCTTGCAGAAGCCTTAGTTGCAACCGAATTTTTTGCGGTGTTTTTGCAGGATAAGAAAAATAGTGCCTGGCATAGCTGGAATCGGTATTTGGGAATAGCAGTAGGCTTTTATTTTACCGGAGTACTTTTATATCTGGTAACGCAGGTAGTCCCGTCGATTCAGTGGCGCGGTTATGCGGACGTGATAGCGGTTGGAGCTTATCTTTTGGGTGTAGTTCCTCTTTTGAGCATTGCGTTGCTTGAACTGGGCGTTTTTGGTAAGAATCTGACACAAAGAGATCGCATGAAAAGGCATTTCATTTTGTTGATTGGATTCTTGGTGGTCAGTCATATCGCTATGATTTTTGGAATGGTCAACCCGCAGATTACGGGATGGAAACCAGCGAATACAATGGAAGAGATGACAAATCACAGTGGACAGATGATGGATATGGAGCATAAGATGCCGGAAGGGCATAAAATGAACCAACAATAAGATAAAAGGCGGAGCTTATGAGCAGCTTCGCCTTTTATCTTATTTGCAAATGGACAGCTTTCGTTTAGTATGTAATACAGGGGGTGTTTTTTTGATACAGTATTCAGTGCTTATTGTAGATGATGACGTAAAGCTCGTGGAGCTTCTTAAAACATATTTTATCAAGGAAAATTTTATCGTGTATACGGCTGGCGATGGGATAGCTGCACTGCAGTTGATCCGTGAGCATAAGCCGAGCATCATGATACTTGATTTGATGCTGCCGGGCATGGATGGCAAAGAAATCTGTCGCCGGGTGAGGCGTGACAATGATTTGCCGATTATCATGCTCACGGCAAAAGATGATGAGGCGGATCGCCTCGTTGGCTTGGAAATCGGAGCGGATGATTATGTCACAAAGCCATTCAGCATAAAAGAAGTTATTGCCAGGGCCAAGGTGATTTTGCGAAGAGTCCACGGTGAAGTGGTTGAACCCAAGCATATCCTTCGGTTTCGCGATATGGTCATCGATCTTGAGCAACATGCCGTCAGGCGAGGGGATGTTGTTTTGGAGCTTACGCCGATTGAGTTCAAACTGCTTGAAATTTTGATGCGAAGTCCTAAAAGGGTATTCAACCGATTGCAGCTGATGGAAAATACACATGGTTTCGCGTTTGATGGCTATGAACGGACCATTGATGCGCATATCCGTAACCTGCGGCGTAAAGTCGAGCCAGACAGCAAGAATCCACAATATATCTTGACGGTGTATGGGGTTGGCTATAAATTTGCCGGTGAAGCCAATGAAGAAAATTAATAGTCTTATGTACCGGATTACCGGGTTGACTTTTTTATTGCTCGTGGTGGCGGTCCTGAGCTTGATCTACTTGGCGAATTGGCAGATGGAAGAGCTTTTTCGTGAATACTTGGCTATGCAGCCAGGCGCGGAGGCCATTATGCATATGGGGCCGATGGGGTCATTGGAACTAGGTTTTCTTCATTCAGTACATGAATCGCTTGTGTGGGTGGGGATGATTTTTGCACTGCTTGGTTTTTTTGCCAGCTATGTATTGGCGAGGAACATAACTGTTCCGCTGAGAGGTCTTAGCCAGGCAGCTGAACGCATCCGCCAAGGCGATCTCGGGCAGACTGTGCCCGTGTCTTCGAAAGATGAAGTCGGGCAATTGGCGGAGATTTTCAATCAGATGTCAACAGGGCTCGCAAAAAATGAACAGCTGCGGCGAGAACTTCTGGCCAATGTCGCCCACGAACTGCGGACGCCGTTAGCCATCTTAAATGGCAATCTTGAAAGCATGCTCGATGGCGTCATAAAACCTGAACCGGAAAAGTTGTTTTCCATGCAGGAAGAGGTGATGCGGTTGACTCGTTTGGTGGCGGACTTGAGGGACTTGTCTTTAGCGGAAGTGCGGCAATTACAGCTGCATAAAGAGCCCTGTGATGTAAATCGGCTCATGTGCCGGGCGGCTGACATGCTATGGCCATTGCTCGAAGAAAAGAATTTGCAATTTGAATATTCTTTGGCAGAGGGCCTTCCGTCCATTATGCTTGATGCCGATCGCATGAGCCAGGTGTTTTATAATATCATGGTCAATGCAGTCCGTTATACAAAGGAAGGAACGGCAATTATCCTGCGAAGTGAAAAAAGTAGAGGCACTGCAGGGGAATCTTGGTTGGTTTTGCAGATACAAGATTTTGGCCCGGGGATCGCACCGGAGGATCTCCCTTATGTTTTTGATCATTTTTATCGCGGCGAAAAATCGCGCAGCCGCCAAAGTGGGGGTTCTGGTATCGGTTTGGCACTGGCCAGGCAATTCGTCGAAAATCACGGGGGTGCCATCCGGGCCGAAAATGGCGAGGTAGAGGGCACTGTTTTTACAATTTGCTTGCCTTGTTCAGAAGTAAAAAATGAAATGTAAATCCCCACTGTAGTTACAAAATTACAATGATTTATTGACAATGTTCTCTGCAAATGATATAGTATCCTTCAACAGGATACAGATGATGCAGAGAATCGGGATACGAACCCACGTGAAGCTTTTGTCAGAGAATCGTCGGCAGCTGAGAAGACGAGCAAAAGAGCGTGTGTCCATCACCCGAGAGCAGTTGGCTGAAGTTATAGTAGGCTAGACCGGCCGTCCACCGTTAGCGGGATCTGGGTTCAAACCTGGAATGAGTCGGCTGCAAATTGCAGCAAATGAAGTGGTAACGCGGAGTAAATCTTCGTCTTCGATGTATATAGGAGGACGAAGATTTTTTTGTACTTATTTTTATTTTAAGAAGATGCTTTGCCTGCTGATCCTGTAAGGAAAAGGAAAGAGGGATTTATTATGAATGGTTTAACAATTGTTGGTGCGGCGATCGTCATCTTGATTGCGGCCTATGCCGGATATGGTCGCTGGTTGGTGAAAACTTGGGGGATAGATCCTAAAGCGAAGACACCGGCCTATCGATTTGAAGATGGACAGGACTATACACCAGCATCGAAGTTTACCGTATTTGCCCATCAGTTCTCCTCGATTACTGGCGCAGGACCAGTGACTGGCCCGATTATCGCGGCGATGTTTGGCTGGCTGCCGGCTCTTTTGTGGCTTTTGCTTGGCAGCATATTCTTTGGTGCGGTTCAAGATTTTTTGGCACTTTACGCATCGGTTAAAAATGATGGAAAATCGATGGGCGTCATCATGGAAAAGTATGTCGGTAAAACAGGACGCCGTTTATTTCTTCTTTTTTCCTGGTTGTTTACGTTGCTTGTCATCGCGGCTTTTGCCGATATCGTGGCCAATACCTTCAACGGCTTTGGCAAGGATGGCACAATGGTTGTTCCTAATGCAGCAGCAGCTTCGATATCCATGCTGTATATAGTCGTTGCCGTGTTCTTTGGTATTTTTTTGAAGAAGGTAAAGCCTTCGGCTAAGCTGCAGTTTGGCGTAGCAATCCTGCTTATCATAGGGATGCTTGGTGTCGGCATAGCCTATCCACTGTATTTCGACCGGACGGTTTGGCTTTATGTCGTATTTGCTTATATGTTTGCGGCAGCAGTCATGCCGATGTGGCTTTTGATGCAGCCTCGGGATTATTTGAGTGTATTCTTGCTTTTAGGCATGGTCGCAGGTGCCGTTGTTGGCGTATTGCTGGCGAATCCGACGATCAATATGCCAGCTTTTGTCGGATTTGAAGTCGGCGGCAAACAGTTATTTCCGATACTTTTTATCACGATTGCATGCGGGGCAGTATCGGGCTTTCACAGTCTGGTATCTTCGGGGACATCTTCGAAGACCGTTTCAAATGAGAAGGATATGCTTTGTGTTGGGTATGGTTCAATGCTCATTGAATCTTTGCTCGGCGTCGTTGCCTTGGTCATTGTTTGTTCGGCAGCCAAAGATGGTGCTCTGCCAGCAGGAACACCTTTTCAAATCTTTTCCGGAGCGGTCGGTGGATTCTTTGCGATGTTCGGCTTGCCGCGTGATGTCGCTGCATGCATCATGACGATGTGCGTTTCGGCTTTGGCATTGACTACACTTGATTCGGTAGCCCGTATCGGCCGAATGTCCTTTCAAGAACTTTGCATGAGTGATGGAGAGGCGAGCGGGAATATGAGTGCTTGGCAAAAAGTTTGTACCAATCGTTATTTTGCCACGGTCATCACGCTTTTGGGCGGCTATCTGCTATGTCTTGGCGGCTATATGAATATTTGGCCGTTGTTTGGTGCGGCAAATCAACTGCTTTGTGCGTTGGTTCTTATCGCCTTAGCAGTATTTCTCAAGGTTACTGGACGCAAGGGCTGGATGCTTTACGTACCTGTATTTGTGATGTTTGCGGTAACGTTGACGGCATTAGTACAGGCTGTCTATGGTATATATGGCAAGCTGGTCAATGGCGGCTTTGTCTTTATGGTGGATGGTTTGCAGTTGATTTTGGCAATCATGCTGCTGGTGCTTGGCCTGTCTGTCGCATTTCATTGCGGCAAAGAATTGGTCACAGATAGCCCCGAGGAGAAAAAACCGGAATTTAATTGAGAAAAAACGACACAACCAGCATTTGGTTGTGTCGTTTTCACTAAAAAGGAGTATTTCATTACGAAATACTCCTTTTTGACGAATATAAAAGGCATGAGCTGCTATAGGCTGCTGCCGACAGAAATCGATGTGTTTGGACAAAAAATCAGCCGATGTAGCGCTTGGCGGAATAATCCGCTTGCGTCGATACGCGGCGAATCCTTTCGAAGGGAAATCCTTGGAAAGAGTAACGCAAATCCATGTAGTCGTCTGCTATTCGGAAAGAAAGATTTTTTAGGCTTTTTCCCTTGGCGCTGTGTCGGATTGCATCGATATAATATTGGATCTCTTTTTCTTCAAGCAGACCATTTTCTATGGTAACCCGAATATGGTCGATTAGCATGTGAATTCCTCCAAAACTTACGGAAACTTAAGGCTTAATACCTTAGAAAACAACATTCCAAAGTCATTATACAACAGAAAATAGAATTTGTTATGTGAATGTCAATGAAAAAGTGAACCACTTGGCAATGAATTTTTGAACCACTC
>CBDTTM010000013.1:0-26146 GCA_965363355.1 uncultured Selenomonadaceae bacterium
GGTTAAGCGAAGCTCTTGCTGAAAAGCGAGGGCTTTTTTCGTGCGCAAAAAAGGGGAAGCGAGCAAGCACGAAGACGAAAAGATAGAGAACGGAGAACGAAGAGACGGGGATACGGTTCGAGGCGGGCCGGAAGGCGAGGGCCAACGAAAGGCCAGGCAAGTCGCAGAAGGCAAATGAGATTCATACCAGTTCCAAGACCGGGAACATCTTAAAACTCGCGTACGCTCAGACAGTTAAGATGTTCCCTACGAAATAGCATTTGCCTTGTCTGCTTGGTTGCAATGGCTTTCTTTTGGCCCTCGCCTTCCGTTTTGAGGTATGGTGGCGAAAGAGAAGGTGCTAGGTTTAGCGAAGAGGAACGAAAGATTTGCACGCTGCTCTTCGCAGCGGGTCACTGGGTGGCGTGCGTGGAGCGTTGCGGAATAGATTTGCGTGGTGTTATGGGTTTAGGCTTGATGAATAGAAGATTTGCACGCTGCTTTGTCTAGCGGGTCGCTGGGGGCTGGCGTAGGGCGTTGCAGGATATATTTATTTGGCTGGCGGTTATGGATTTTAAGGTGAGAGAATGTTCCAATTCGAAGATTTTGTGCAAAAAAATAAGCAATACAGTCAGCTCGAGGCTGGTATTGCTTATTTCTATTGTGCTGTCTGGACATCTAGTATATATTCAGTATGATCTTGTGATACGATTTTATTACGGCCATTGAGTTTTGCTTTATATAGATTTTCATCGGCAATTGCGATGAGGTCATGTGGCTGCATGTTATTGTCATAAGCGGCTATTCCGCCGCTTATTGTTACTTGTAAATCTACGGCAGTGAATCTGCTGGCGGCAATCGTGCAACGAATTCTTTCAGCGGTGGATTTTGCTTCATCTAGATTAGTGTCGAATAGTAAAACGAGAAATTCTTCACCACCGTAGCGGCCGACAATATCTTGACGTCTCGTTTCTAGAAGAAGAATTTTTGAAAGACTTTGTAAAACCGCATCTCCAGCAAGATGACCGTGAGAATCGTTTATTTGTTTAAAATGATCAACGTCAAACATGATGACGCATAGTTGAAAATCATGTTCATGGGCCAAGCGAGTGTGAATTGATAATTGTTCATTTAGGTAACGACGATTATATAATAATGTCAATGGATCTTTGATTGCAAAACTGTTTAGCCTATGGGTGAGTCGCAAGGCTTTTTTTTGTTCGTAATTAAAGGCAAATAAGCTAGTGTTTATGCTGCTGCAAATCATAAAGGAAACTAGAATCAATGCAATGATGATATCGATATGGATTGCCATGTCAGATGGCATGGGGGTAATAGTTTCTGGATGGAAATAACCATATAGGATCAATCCACTGTAGAGTGAAAGGGAAAGACACGATAAGCAGAAGCGAGGGAAAACTTTAGGAAGCAAGTTAATGGAGTATATGCCAATCAAGAAATAAAGCGGCATGCCTCCTTTAATGCCACCGGAGCCAAAGTAATTTAAGGGGAAGATAAAAAAATTGATGCCAAGGCAAATTGCCATGATGGAGCGATCGATATTATGCGATATCAGTGAATAGCTGCCAATCAAGAGCAGGTATAAAAAACAAGCGCCAGCAGCCAGCAGTCCTAAGCCGGTTTCTCCGATATAGTAAGTATTTATAAGCCCTAAAAGGGAGCCAATCAATCCTATAATCATAAGTGAGTAATAAATCCGGTCTTTTAAAGATATACACTTCGTGCATTGGAGAAGAATTTTTAGAAAACGCAGTGAAAATTTTTTCAAAGACAACACTCCTTATCAAGCAGATAGGGGATTTATTGGGTTCATAAGACTAGTTCATTATAGTTCAATTTTTTATAAAGGGCAATGCATAATCCTCTTTAGGAGGACATAAATAAAGCCGATCCATGGCAAAAGGGGATGTAGCGAAAATGATTTCTCATTTTGTTACATCCCCTTTTGTTCATCAGCCAAGAAGCATACGGTCATTGGCAAAAGCATTGCCGCTGGCTTCTTCAAACATTTTAAGCAAGTCTTGAATGGTGAGATTGGCTTTTTCTTCGCCGCTTACGTCGATGATGCATTTGCCACTGTCAAGCATGATCAAGCGATTGCCAAAACGCAGTGCGTCACGCATGTTATGTGTAATCATCAAGGTAGTGAGTTTATGACGTTTTACGATTTTATCGGTAAGGTCAAGAACTTTGGCGGCTGTTTTAGGGTCGAGGGCAGCTGTGTGTTCATCGAGCAGCAGTAGTTTTGGTTTTCCCATCGTAGCCATGAGAAGAGTCAGTGCTTGTCGTTGTCCGCCGGAAAGCAAACCGACTTTGCTGGTGAGGCGGTCTTCAAGACCGAGGTCAAGTTCCTTGAGTAGTTCAATAAAATATTTTTGATCGTTGTGTTTAGAGCTCCAGCGCAGGGTTGGGAGCTTGCCACGCCGCGAGGCAATTGCTAGATTTTCTTCGATCATCATGTCACCGGCGGTGCCGAGCATGGGGTCTTGAAAGACGCGGCCGATGTATTTGGCTCGTTTATGTTCGGGAACTTTAGTTATGTCATCGCCATCAATTTGGATCGTGCCCGCATCGACGAAGAATACGCCGGCTACCGAGTTTTGCAAAGTTGATTTTCCAGCACCGTTGCCGCCTATGACGGTGACGAACTCACCGGGAGCCAGATGCAGGCTGAAGTCTTGTAAGGCGACTTTTTCATTGATGGTACCGGGGTTAAACGTTTTTGAGATATGTTCAATCTTTAGCATAGTATTGAGACCTCCGTTTTTTGTCATTCCATTTGCTGCGGAAGAGCGGCAGGGAAAGTGCCAGAGCTACGAGGATTGCCGTAAAGAGTTTTAAATCGTTTGGTGGCATTCCGAGCTGCAATACGATGGCGATGACAATGCGGTAGACGACGGAGCCGAGAACGACAGAAATCAAGCAGTTTTTAAAGCTTTTTGTGCCAAAGAGGACTTCGCCGATGATTACGGAGGCTAGGCCGATGACGATAGTGCCAACGCCCATACCGACGTCAGCAAAGCCGTTGCTTTGTGCTACGAGGCTGCCAGAAACGGCTACCAGGCCGTTGCTGAGCAGAAGGCCCAAGATGATGGTCATGTCAGTGTTCACGCCATTGGCACGGATCATTTGCTGATTGCAGCCGGTTGCACGGATTGCAGCCCCGATTTCTGTACCGAAGAACCAATACATGAGCAGCATAAAAAATAAAGTGCTGACAATGCCGACAAGAAGTGTTGCAGTTTGGTTATCAATTCCATAATTGCTGAACAGTGAAAATATCGTATCGATGCGAAGCAGCGAAAGATTGGCTTTTCCCATGATGCGCAAGTTTATGGAATATAGGGCAATCATAGTCAAGATGCCGGCAAGAAGTGCCGGTATTTTTAGTTTTGTGTGTAAAACTCCGGTAATGACTCCGCCGAGCATTCCGGCGATTCCGGCAGCAAAAACTGCGCTGACGGGACTGAATCCACCGACGAGACAAGATGCGCCTACGGCAGCACCTAAAGGGAAGCTTCCTTCAACGGTCAGATCGGCAATGTCTAGGACGCGGAACGTCAAATATACACCTAGGGCGAGGATTGACCAGAGAAGCCCTTGGGATATAGTCGGGATAATAAGATCTAACATAAGAAAACCTCCTATAAAATATAAAACATATTGAAGGGAATTTTGTTTGAGAAGAAAAACAGACAGGCGCGATCAACGCACCTGTCTATTGAGTCATTGTACGAGGTCAGCGGAGCTGAGCATGTCTGCTGGAATTGTGATGCCAAGCAATTTCGCGTTTGTTTCGTTAATGGTCAATTTCATTTCTTTTAATGCCTGAATCGGCATATCGGCAGGTTTTGTTTTACCAGATAATATATCGGCGGCCATTTCTCCTGTTTGGAGACCTAGCTGGTAGTAATCAACGCCGTAGGTGGCAAGGCCACCGGCTTTGACCATATTCGGTTCGCCGCAGATTACGGGAATCTTTGCTGGATTGGTGATAGCTGCGAGTGTTGGCATTGCCGAGGCGATGATGTTATCGGTTGGTTCATAGATTGCATCGACTTTTCCGACAAGGCTCTGGGTAGCTTGCTGGATGTCGTTTACGGTTGATACGGTTGCTTCAACGACGGTCAGGCCTTTTGATTGAGCATATTCCTTCATAAGCTTGACCTGCGTTTCAGAATTGACTTCACTCGAACAATATACGGTTCCAATTGTTTTTGCATTTGGAACGAGTTTCAGTAATAAGTCAACCTGTTCTTTTATTGGGTTCATATCGGTTGTGCCGGTGACATTGCCTTTAGGGGCTTCGTTACTGGCAACGAGCTTGGCTTGTTGATAATCGGTGACAGCAGTTGCTACAATCGGGATGTCTTTTGTAAGATTTGCTGCAGCCTGTGCGGCTGGTGTTGCGATTGCGCAAATCAAATCCACTTTGTTATTGACGAAACGCTGCGCTATATTTTGAAGATTTGATTGATCTGCTTGGGCATTTTGCCGGTCAAACTCAATATTTTCGCCTTCTTTATAGCCTCTTTTTGCCAAACCGTCAACAAAACCTTTATTGGCTGCATCAAGTGCGTTGTGTTCGACAAGCTGGACAATACCTACCTTTACCACTTTTTTTTCGGCACTTTTTTCACTGCCACATCCGCTTAAAGCGGCAAGTGAGAGCGCTGCTGCCATACAGAGGGCCAGAGCTTTTCCTTTTTTTGATTTCAACATAATTACCATCCTTCCATGCTACACTGTTTTATCTTGTAAATGATTGAAAAGAACAAAGCCTTTTCTTCATAAACTTGAGCTAAGTTCGTTTGGGAATTCAAATGGCTCCCAGGACGCACTTATATATAAAGTACTTATATTCGCTTAGAGAGAATGTATTCCTGCAAAAAACATAATGAATTTGTAAAAATGTTAATTTCCTGTGCATAACTTAAAAAAAACAACAGGTTATCCACAGAATATACAGAGTTATTCGCTGAAAAATGTGGATAAGTGCGTAAATGTTTTGATGGGAAAATAAATATTTAAAATTCAATGAAATCGATTGTTTTTAAGTTGCTGTCATATTGTCATTTGTTATAATAAGAAGAGCTCAAAGATAATGGAGGGTCAACATGGTTTTACAAGAGGGAAAAGTCAGCCACGATTATGTGGTTGAGCGCATAGATTTGCCATTACAGCTGGAACGTCGTTTAGAAGCGTTGGGGATTATCAGTGGAACGACCGTACGAGTATTGAATCGTAAGGATCATGGCGCTTTAGTGATCTTCGTCCGAGGCACGCGTTTTGCAATAGGCCGTGGTATTGCAGAAAATATTCAGGTCAAGGAGGCGCTTCAATGAAAGATAGTATTACGATTGGCTTTGTCGGCAATCCCAACTGTGGAAAAACGACGTTGTTCAATGCATATACAGGGGCAAATCTAAAAGTTGCAAACTGGCCGGGGGTAACCGTTGAAAAAAAAGAAGGGGCCATGCGTTTTCATGACCATCTATATAAATTGGTTGATTTGCCAGGTACGTATAGTTTGACATCGTATACGATGGAAGAACAAGTTTCGCGTCAGTATATCCTCAGCGATGATGTAGATGTCATTATCGATGTAGCAGATGCATCCTCGCTTGAACGCAATTTGTATTTGACGCTGCAATTATTGGAACTCGGCAAACCGGTTGTTTTGGCTTTGAATATGATTGATATCGTAGAAAAGCGCGGCTTGGAGATAGATATCCATCGTTTGCCGGAAATGCTGGGAATTCCAGTGATTCCGGTTTCGGCTCGGAAGAAGCGAGGGATGGAGGTTTTGATCCATGCGGTAGCGCATCATCGGGATTTGTCAGAAAAACCGCATCTTATCCACAATCATCATCAACAAGGGCGTCGTTTATTGCATCGCCATGACCATCATCAAGATTATGTGATGGTTTATAGTGATTTGATCGAAGATAAGATCGATCGCATCATGGAAGAGCTCAAGCAAAGGTATACAGGGGACTTGAAATATCGTTGGCTGGCAATCAAGTTATTGGAAGCCGACAGTGAAATCATGAAAGAATATCCGATGAATCTACCGGAGGTCCTGGATCGAAGCTATGAAAAGGAAATCATCAATCAAAAATATGATTTCATCGAAGAAATCATGAATGAAGTCATGGTCAATCGTGATGAAAAAATGGCTTCGACCAATCGGGCTGATGTAATATTGACGCATCGTTGGCTGGGACTGCCGATTTTTCTCGGCATTATGGCGTGTGTTTTCTTTTTGACTTTTATTATTGGCGATTGGATCAAAGAGTATTTTCAGGTTTTCTTGACCGCGCTATCGGATGGGACAACGAAGGGGCTCGCATCTCTATCGGTTCAGCCGATGCTCATCTCTTTGGTCGTTGATGGGATCATTGCGGGGGTTGGCAGTATTCTGACATTCTTGCCGAATATATGCATCTTGTTTTTGGCATTGGCTTTTTTAGAGGACAGCGGCTATATAGCCAGGGTTGCTTTTATCATGGATGGCATCATGTCGAGGTTAGGTTTGTCAGGGCGTGCGTTCATTCCAATGATCCTAGGGTTTGGTTGTAGTGTGCCGGCGATTATGGCGTCGCGGGTTTTAGAGGATAAGCGGGATCGTTATAAGACGATGCTCGTGACGCCTTTTATGTCTTGTAGTGCCCGTTTGCCGATTTATGTTTTGTTCTCGGGAATGTTTTTTGGCGAATATGCGATGCTGGCAGCGTATTCGATGTATTTGCTCGGCATGGTAGTCGCCGGTCTTACGGCATATGCTTTGCATTTGTTCGATGCGAAAGATAACAGCAATCTGCTTTTGATCGAGTTGCCGGAATATAAGGCGCCGAGTATGCGCAGTATCTTCATCTACGTGAGTGAAAAGGTCAAGGATTATGTACAGAAGGCTGGTACGACAATTTTTGTCGCATCAGTCGTCATGTGGTTCTTGCTGAATTTTGGTCCGGCAGGCTATACGTTAGATATGACGGATAGTTTTGGTGCGTGGTTAGGCAAGCTGGTTGTGCCTATTTTTGCTCCGATTGGGCTTGGGTATTGGCAGTTAGTTGCAGCGCTTATTGCTGGGGTTTCAGCCAAAGAGGTTGTGGTATCGAGCTGTTCCGTGCTTTTTGGCATTGGCAATATCAATTCAGATAGCGGTATGGCGGCCTTGTCACAGATTCTAGGAGATCAAGGATTCTCGGCAGTCAATGCCTATGCGCTTATGGTATTTTGTCTTCTCTATGTACCGTGTATGGCTACTTTAGCGACGATTAAGAAGGAAACGGAGAGTTGGCGCTGGTTGGGGCTGACTATTGCCTTTCAGCTCGGAATGGCCTGGAGCCTGACGTTTGTGATTTACCATTTTGGTTTGTTTTTTTGGGGCGCTTGAGTTTAGATAAAAAGTAGACTGCACAAAAATAGCCCCGCAGAAATTCGATCGGATAAATCGGACTTTTGCAGGGCTGTTTTTTGCTGTTTTTTAATTTTGCGGAGTGAGCTTGCCACCGCCGACTAAGTCGTACGTTTTTCCTGACAACCAGCTGTTTTTTTCGTTGTTTTGGTAATAGACAGTATGTCCATTGCTTGTGATATTTTGTAAGGTTTGGTCTTCATCGCTAAGCTCAGTCAAATAAGAATCAGCGCTAACATCCCAGGCCGAAGCTTTTGTAAGATGCAGGGCAGCTTTTTGGGCCTGCTGGTCTTGATTGATTGCGCCGGACAGTGTGCTTTTTTGTGTGAGACTCAAATCTACGCTGCTGATATTGTCAGCAATAATATTGCCTTTTAGCTCTTGATTGACCGCCGTGAAAGTCAGATGTCCACCATTTGAACCGCTATTGCCCCAATGGTCGCTGGCGGCTTGAATCAAGATGCCGCTGCTAAAGTTTAGGCTGGTGTTCTCAAGGACAGCTCTGGCATTGGTGTTGGTCACATAAAACATAGGGCCGGAAGATGTCGTGGTCAGACGTGAATCTTTTGCCCGAAATACCGCAGTTCCTTCGGCCGCATCGCCAGAAAAGCTCTGATAGAGCATGACGCCGTGTTTTTTTGCTCCCGTTAGGTCTACCTGGTCGAGCATGATGGAATTTTTGCCTTCAATGACGGCGATTTCACTGCCAGCAGCACTTCCTTGGCTTTCATTTATGCTGATGTTTCCGGTTGAATAGATACAAGGACTGCCTTCGCCGCTGGTAGCAAATTTACTATTGCTGACGGTTACATTGCCTTCACCGCGATCGGTAGCTACAGCAGCGCAGTGGGCACCTTCGGTTTTTATATCTACATCACTGGCGATAATCGTACCATTGTAGGTGGCATCGAGGCCGCGTGAGGAGTTTGCTGTCGTATGGATTTTTAAGTGCTCGGCGATGATTTTACTCTTGTCGCCAGTGGCGAAAACGGCATTGGCACCTTCGGCAGAAGATGTGAGACTTGTATTTCGAAGGAGTGCTGTGCTGTTAGAGGCGAGAAATACAGCATTTTGTCCATTGAAATTACTGCCATCATCGCTAGTCGTATCACCGATTTTGGTAAGTGTCGCTAGGTTCATATTGAGACTGGCACCGTTTTTTAGCAAGATGGTATTTTGATCAGCTGTGTCTGCAGAAAAATTTTGACCTTGTGATGTCTCCGCTGCTTGATCGAGTACATATGATCCTGTGAAATCATTTGCTGTTTTTGTTGGCTGCATGCCGCCCGGTGGCGGGCCCGGAGGATTTTCACCTGGAGCTGGCTGGGAAATACCGTCTGGTGGTAAGTTTGTCAAATCGCTGGTTTGGGCACTGCACACAGCAAAGCCTGTGCTGAGCATAAGAGTCAACCCAAGCAAAATTGATCGAGACGCCGAGTTTTTCATAGAAATCCACTCCTTTAATACTTTTTATTATAGAAAGCAAATCTTTGAATCTCATTAGGAATTAGAGGATTTTAAAGATTTATTGCAGAATAGGAACATAGAAGAAATGGTACTAAAGTATGACCGCAATAGTACTTTAGTAGTGGGAAAAAATTGATTATTTTGAATAATATTGAAATTTAATACATTTTGAGATATAATTAAGAGGTACAATGATATATATTTTTTATTACATAGGAGGTCAGCGGGTTTAAATCTGGGGAAAAGAGGAATGCAATATGAAATCTATAAAAAAACAGCTTGTATTGATCATTAGTTCTGTGTCCTTATTGACAACCTTATCGGTCGGTGGATTTTTCATCTATAATCTAATCAGTGAAAATTCCCGGCAGCTAGACAACTATCGGCAGTCTCTGATTACTAGTTCAGAGAGAGAATTGCGAATTCAGGTTGAAGGCGCAATCAGTATTCTTGATAAAACGTATAAAGAACAGCAGGAAGGTAAGATCACAGAAGCTGAGGCTAAGGCAAGAGCAGCAGATTATGTGAGAAATATGCATTATGATGATGGTAAGGGATATTTTTACATCGATACGTATGAAGGTGTAAATGTCGCTTTGCTGGGGCGGGGCGATGTGGAAGGAAAATCCCGGATTAATGCAGTCGATCCCAATGGTGTTTACTATATAAAGGAAATCATCGCTAATGGGCAAAAAGATGGGGGCGGCTATACGGATTTGATGTTTGCCAAACCGGGAGAAACCACGCCTTTGCCAAAACGCAATTATTCGTTGGCATTCAAGCCTTATCAGTGGGTCGTTGGTACGGGCATGTGGATTGACTATATTGATGGCAAAGTAGCGGAACAGGCAGATATTGCTTCGGCGAATTTAAGAGCAGGCCTTTTACGGATCGTCTTGTATATTGTCGTAATTCAGGCACTGTTTATTATGCTTGCCAGATATATCGGCAAAAAATTTGCAGCGCCGATCGTATTTACGACAAAAGAGCTGGATGATTTTGCTAAAGGTGATTTCACGGGGCAAATTCCAGAAGACTTGATGAAGCGCGAGGATGAATTTGGTATCATGGTAACTGCTCTTTCGACAGTTCAGTCCAATATCCGAGATCTTATGCGCGAAATCACGGCTTCGGCAGAGCATGTGGCATCTTCATCAGAAGAACTCACGGCTAGTGCCGAGCAATCTTCTACGGTCAGTGGTCAAGTGGCGGAATCGATAACTTCTGTCGCAGGTTCCTGTAACAGCCAGCTTATGTCAGTTGACCGGGCCAATGGCAAAGTAGCATCAATGTCAACGGATCTCAAAGATGTAAGTCAAAAATTGCAGGCTTCTTCAGCAAAAGTAAATGAAGCGACTTTAGCGGCCAATAAGGGCGGCGAAGATGTCCATAATGCTGTTGCACAAATGACGATGATCGAACAGGCAGTGAATCGTTCGATGCAGGTTATTTCCGCTCTTGGCAATCAGTCACAGGAAATCGGTATGATTGTCGATACAATCGGAAACATTGCCGGCCAGACAAATCTTTTGGCCTTGAATGCGGCAATCGAAGCGGCTAGAGCAGGTGAACAGGGGCGTGGCTTTGCGGTCGTTGCCGAAGAAGTCCGTAAACTCGCCGAGCAGTCTCAAGAAGCAACAAAACAAATAGAATCGTTGATTGGGCAAATTCAATCCGATACGCAAAATGCAGTCAATGCTATGGAAGATGGTACCAAACAGGTAGAGGGCGGGACAACCGCTGTGCGTAATGCCGGCGACTCTTTTGCTACGATTGCTGCTATGGTAAAGGATGTAGCAGCGCAGTCTTCCGAAGCCGAAAAAATGATTGCCCGCATAGTGCAGGGCTCACAAGAAGTCGTGGGTGCGGTCAATGAAATCAATACGATGAGCCGAAGCGTGGCAGCTGAGTCGCAGACGGTATCGGCAGCTACACAAGAGCAGACAGCCTCTATGCATGAAATAGCGGACGCCAGTGAATCGCTGGCCCATATGGCACAGAATTTGCAGGAAGCTATTCAAAAATTCCAGGTCTGAGAACCAAAAAACGTTTATAGACGATAAAAATGCCGCCATGCTTTACGCTGGCGGCATTTTTCAGTCCAAGATGATGGATGGGCTGTCCGTGATTGTTGATAAGATTACGATGGTTTGCGTTTTTACGATACCAGGCTGATTTTTGATGCGTGTCAGCAATAACTCGAGGGTACGCGTATTTTCGGTGAGGATTTTTAGGGAGTAATCGTAATCCCCTGTGATATAGAAGCATTCTTTGATTTCAGATTCGTTTTTGACAAATTCAGCAAAGGTATCGCCGTTGCAAGGTTTGTCGAAACGAAGCAGCATCAATGCCATAAGGTGCTTGTTGAGCAATGTCGGTTCAAGAATAACTGTATATTGTTTAATGACGCCAGAAGCTTCGAGCTTTTTGAGTCGTTCGCTTATTGCTGGCATGGACAGGGATATTTCAGAACTTAAATCGGAAATTGTTATGCGGGCATTTTGCTGTAAGTTTTTTAAAATCTGCTTATCGATATCATCCATAGAGACACCGCCATTCTATAGTTTATGTAGAGGTTCATTTCTATATTATAACAGGATAGATGCAATGTGTAAGTATTTTTATTGATTTTACTGTAAAATTTAGTAAGTTGATACCTGTAAGATTTGGTTATTGGAATCTAATATGTTAAAATGGAGAAAATGTTTCAGCGTGATTTTAGGAGTGGAGTTAATGCGGAGAGTGAACAAGGTCCAGCGGCGGTTGGTGTATTTTATCGGTGCTATCATAGCGCTGATTTTTGTTTTGAGCGGAAGGTATGCTTGGGTGCAGCTGGTTCAGGGAGATAGCCTGGAAAAACGATTGAAATCGCAAAGCGGCGAACAGCTTGTCGTGCAGTCACCGCGAGGGACGATTTTAGATCGCAATGGGCGTGAACTGGCTGTCAGTATGATGACCAAATCGCTGTTCATCGATCCAAACCATGTGCAAGATGCAGATCAGCTTGCGCGAGACTTGGCTCCATTGGTCCATTTGACAGAAGAGCAGATTAAAGCCGATATTGCACAGGGCGGAGGTTTTGTCTGGGTGAAACGCTATCTTGATTACCAAGAGGAAAAGCAGGTAACCCAGCTAATCAGCGAAAAAAATCTCAATTGCCTTGGCTTTAAAGAAGAGAGCAAACGCTTTTATCCAAATGGCGTGCTAGCAGCAAATGTATTGGGTTTTGTTGGAACGGATGACATTGGACTCGACGGAATTGAACAGGCTTTTGACAGCCAGATCAAAGGAAAAGTAGAAAAATCGTTTGTTTTGACGGACATGAAGAATAAACCGATTTTTGATTCTATTTTTTTGCATCGCTCACCATCGGAAAATAACTGTAAAGACGTGGTTTTGACAATTGATAGTACGATGCAGTTTATCGTAGAGCAAGCGCTTGATAAAGCAATGGTAGAAAATCATCCACAGGCGGTCACCGCTGTTGTCATGAATCCGAAAACGGGTGATATTTTGGCCATGGCGAGCCGTCCAACGTATGATCCGAATAAATTTTCGGATTTTCCAGCGGAAAATTGGAAGAATAGAGCAGTTTCATTTATTTATGAACCAGGCTCTACCTTTAAGGCAGTTGTAGCAGCTGCAGCTTTGCAGGAAAAATTAGTCACGCCAAATCAAATGTTTGTCGACCCAGGCTACATTATGGTATCGGGACGTCGCATACAAAACTGGAGTGGTGATAGTTTTGGGACGGTTCCTTTTGTCGATGTCGTCAAACAATCGATCAATACGGGTTTTGTTCAAGTCGGCATGCAGGTTGGGGCGGAAAGATTGACCTCTTATGCCAAGCTTTTTGGCTTTGGACAGACTACGGGGATCGAACTTCCTGGCGAGGAAAAAGGTTTGTTGTTCGATCCTAAAGAAATGAGAGATTCTGATTTAGCAACGATGTCAATTGGACAGAGTATCGCTGTGACACCATTGCAGCTTGTCACGGCGATGTCAGCCATTGCCAATGATGGGGTACTGCTTAAGCCGCATATTCTAAAATCTATTCAAAACGCCGATGGGACGGTTTTTAAGGCAACTGAAAAAGAAGAAGTTCGGCGTACAATCGATTCATCTACCGATAAGACCCTGGTTAGTCTGCTTGAACAGGTTGTTGCCAGTGGCGGTGGCAGTAAAGCATCTGTCAAGGGCTATCGCATAGCGGGGAAAACAGGTACGGCACAAAAAATAAAAATAGATGGCAGTGGCTATATGGATGGACGTTACATTGCCTCCTTTTGCGGTTTTGCCCCGGTAGAAGATCCGCAGATCACTGTTTTGGTCATGATAGATGATCCAAATGGAGTTTATTACGGCGGACAGATTGCGGCACCAATTGCGCAAAATATTTTTTCACAGTTGTTCAGATATTTGCACATTGAACCATCTAGCGATCCCTTTGCCGGACAGCCGAAACCTGAAGAGGAAAGAGAAAAATCAATGCCCGTAATAACTGAGGCAGCGCCGGTCGTTCCGGCGGGGAAAGTTCTTGTGCCAGATTTAACGGGCAAGACTATGCGTCAAGCTGCGGATATTCTAGCAGATCTTGGACTGACTCTTGATCCAGATGGATCGGGCGTTGCGG
The DNA here is from genome assembly GCA_965363355.1 of uncultured Selenomonadaceae bacterium. Lineage (GTDB taxonomy): Bacteria > Bacillota > Negativicutes > Selenomonadales > Selenomonadaceae > CBDTTM01. The sequence goes on from CBDTTM010000013.1 coordinate 13,521, forward strand.
TCAGCCAAAGTATCGCTCTTCATAGCATTGTAGATCCAGGAACCGTGATTACGGTTTCTTTTAAAGCCGAATAAAGACGATTATCTTATAAGATGCTTTTAATTTTGTTAGTAAAGGTGTAGAATTAGTAAGGATTTTGTTTTTACAAATGAACAGATCAAAGCGAGATCCAGCAACGGGGATTCCCGGTGCTGGATTTTATTTTGCATTGTTTGCGTTGGAGGGTGAAGAAATGTCGAGTCGTGCAGTTTGGGCAGAGGTTGATTTAAAAGCAATTGAACACAATATTAAAGTGATAAAAGAGAAGATACATGGCAACGCGAGGTTTTGCGCAGTGGTCAAGGCTAATGCCTATGGGCATGGTGCAATCCCTGTAGCTAAAGCTGCCGCTGCTGCCGGGGCGGATTATTTTGCCGTGGCAATCTTAAAAGAAGCCATTGAACTCAGAGATGCAGGGTTTAAGACGCCGATTCTGATTTTGGGACTGACGCCATTAGAGCAGGCTAAAGAAATTGTCGATTATGATATTACGGCAACGGTTTTTTCGATTGAGGCGGCAGAGGCGCTCTCGAAGGAAGCTGTTCGTCAACATAAAAACGTAAAGGTCCATTTGGCTGTGGATACGGGAATGGGCCGCATTGGAGTGCGCCCTGAAGAAGCTGGTGAAATGGCAAAACAGATTACGAGCTTAGAAAATGTGGAATTAGAAGGGATGTTTTCTCATTTTGCGCTCGCCGATAGCTCCGACAAAACGTTTGCTTATGAGCAGCTGGCTCGGTTCAAGGTGGCAATCGCCTCGGTTAAGGCGAGCGGTATAGACATTGCGATCAAGCATCTGGCCAACAGTGCGGCAACCTTAGAAATGCCGGAAACACATTTTGATATGGTACGTTCTGGAGTCATTTTGTATGGTCTTTGGCCATCGGATGAAGTGAGCCGTGAAACCGATCTTCGTCCGGCTATGACATTAAAAGCTCGCATCGCCTATGTCAAGTCCATGCAGCCAGAAGAAACGGTTGGGTATGGACGTACTTTTACCGTGAAACGCCAGAGCAGGATTGCAACTTTACCGATCGGCTATGCCGATGGGTATACGCGACTTTTTGCCGGTAAGGCACAAGTTGAGATCCATGGAAAACGTGCTGACGTTGTCGGCAGGATCTGTATGGATCAGTGCATGGTAGATGTTACCGATATAAAAGAAACGACCTTTGATGATGAAGTCGTCTTGTTTGGCAGCCAGACGCTTACAACGGATGAAGCTGCATCTTGGATCGGCACCATCAATTATGAAATCGTTTGTATGGTTGGGGCGAGAGTTCCGCGGGTTTACAAATAAATAGCATGTAATCGATAAAAAAATCCGCGCACTGCATGCAGTGTGCGGATTTTTTATCGATTGTCTAAAGAAAGAGAAGGATGCTGTATTTATAAAGACAGAAATCGAGGAGATTCTTAGACAATTAAAATTGATATTTGATTTTTACGTTTTCGAGAACCGAAACTAACTTTTGAAGGTGTTCTTCGGTATGATGGGCGTTGATCATGATGCGTATCAATGCGTGGTCAGGTTTTACCGCTGGGTAGCGGAACATTGGAACAATCAAACCTTCTTGTAAAAATTCATCGTGTACATGTACAGCCTTTTCATCGTTGCCGATCATTACGGAGATGATATAAGATGGCGTGTCATTTAAAATGAAGCCTTTTTCTTCTAATGTCTGACGCAATTTTAAGGAACGGCTCAGATAGGAGTCCATGATTTCGGGTTGTTTGGTAAGTTTATTCATAATGTATTGTATCGTACTGGCTGTTGGCGGCTGAATCGCTGCTGTAAAGAGCGAAGTTCCCGATAATACTTCAAAGCCGTGGATGTACTCTGCGGGCCCAGAAATGGCACCGCCTTCTAAACCAACCGCTTTTGAAAAGGAAACCATGATGAAGGTTGCTCGTTTCATCGCAGCGAACTCTTCTGCGAACAGTCTGCTTTCAGGTCCATAGATAAGAAAACCGTTGGCGTCGTCGACAAAGCTCAAGGCTTCATATTTTTCGCAGGTATCTAGAATTTCTCCGATTGGAGCAATCGAGCCGTCTGCAGAATAAACGCTTTCAAAAACAACGACGATTTTCTTGTGCTTTTTATGAAGTTTTGCCAAAGTTTTGTTTAAATCTTTGACGTCATTGTGGCGAAAAGCGAAAAGCTGTTTGCCAAATTGCAGATGCGAAGCGGCTTTCCATAGGCTCCAATGGCAATCTCTGTCTAAAACGAAAACGGTATCGCTGTTATCGATATTGCAAGTCGCACTAAAATGGAATTTGCTGCTCATGGCATTGATGAAACCGATATTAGCCAATAGACCGCTGGCAAAAGAGATGGAGCGTTCTTTTCCTGTAAGCTGGCAAAGTGCTTCTTCCATATCAGCATGTGCCTGGCAAATCCCTTGTGTAACACGGGATCCCCCTGTTGTCAGCCCATATTTGGTGCAGGCATCGTGGAAGTAATCGAGAACATCGTGTTCGTTGTGTAAATCTAAAATATTGATGCTGGCAAAATTGATCATTTCTTGATTTTTATAGCAAATTGTCGGGCCTACTGGTTTAGTAGTCGTCAACAAATCATAAAAAAATCCTTCATCAACAGCATTTTCGACAAATGATTGAAAACCCCAAACATCCTTGTTGGCATTTTCATTGGAAAAGGTAGTTTCGTTCAACATAAACACTCCTATAAATTATTTGCTTTTTGATTCTTCAATTTTGAAATAAATTGAATTTTAGGCCCACAACACCTAAAATAATCAAAAAAATGCAAAATACACGGCCAATCTCCTTGGGTTCTCCTAAGAAAAACATCCCGACAGCGGCAGTTCCGGCAGCGCCGATTCCGGTCCAAACAGCATAAGCGGTTCCTACGGGAATCGTTTTTACTGCTTCATCCAGAAAAAAAACGCTGCCCAACATAGCAGCTCCTGTCAGTATGGATGGCCAAAAACAAGTGAACCCTTCGGTGTACTTTAATGTGACAGCCCAAACGATTTCTAAAGCACCAGCTACGACCACATAAATCCATTCCATATTTGCGCCTCATTTATTTTCAACAAATCCTATGTATTATATCACTTTAGCATAGCAAAAAGTATAAACAAAATATAAATGAGACAATCGAACGAAGCTATTTGCAAATGATTAACCCTGAAACATATAAGAAAAAGACAAAATGAAATAGGACTTAAATACAAGGGTCTGTTAGCTTGTATAAATAGCATAGATATATTATAATTGATAGGATATATTAGGAACTGATGCGCATTGCGCTTATTATATGGAGGTCGAATGAATGTTAGATATTAAGTTTGTCAGAGATAATCCAGAAGAAGTCTTAACCGCCTTGAAAAATCGGGGGAATTCCTTGACTTTGGACGGGTTCATGGAACTTGAAAAAGAACGCAGAGATATCCTCGGTGAAGTAGAAGTGCTTAAAAGCCAGCGTAATGCGGTATCGAAGCAAATCAGTGAAATGAAAAAAAATAAAGAAAATACAGATGAAATCGTTGCCCAGATGCGTCAAGTCGGCGATAAGATCGGCGCCCTCGATGCCCGCCTAAAAGAAGTCGAAACAGGCTTGCGTGATATCATGCTGAATATACCGAATATCCCGAATGCAAGTGTACCGGTCGGAAAAGATGAAAATGATAATCCTGAAATCCGCAAATGGAGTGAACCAAAGCAGTATGATTTCATACCGAAACCTCATTGGGAAATTGGTGAAGATCTTGATATCCTCGATGCAGAACGCGCGGCTAAGGTGACTGGGGCTCGTTTTACCTTTTATAAGGGTCTTGGAGCACGCCTAGAAAGATCGGTTATTAATTTCATGATGGATTTGCATACGGGCGAACATGGTTATACGGAAATGCTCGCACCATTCATCGCCAATAAGGAAAGCATGACGGGAACTGGACAGTTGCCAAAATTCGCTGATGATATGTTTAAACTTGAAGGTTTGGATTATTATTTAGTGCCGACAGCTGAAGTGCCAACGACGAACTATCATCGCGGCGAAATTCTCGACGGAGCGCAGCTGCCAGAATATTATAGTACTTACACTGCTTGCTTTAGAGCGGAAGCAGGTTCAGCAGGCAGAGATACTCGTGGACTTATCCGTCAGCATCAGTTCAACAAAGTTGAATTGATTAAATTCGTCAAACCGGAAACGTCTTATGATGAACTTGAAAAAATGACAAATGATGCAGAGCATGTTTTGCAGCTTTTAGGCCTTCCATACCGTGTCATCCTTCTTTGTACAGGGGATATGGGCTTTACAGCAGCAAAAACATACGATATTGAAGTCTGGCTGCCTAGCGCTGGCATGTATAGAGAAATATCGTCATGTTCCAATACGGAAGCCTATCAGGCACGTCGTGCTGATATTAAGTTCCGCCGTGGTCCAAAGGAAAAACCGGAATTTTTGCATACGCTCAATGGATCAGGTTTGGCTGTCGGTCGTACCGTTGCAGCTATTCTTGAAAACTATCAACAAGCAGACGGTTCTGTCATAGTACCGGAAGCTCTTCGCAAGTATATGGGCGTCGATGTAATTAAAAAATCGCAGTTATAAGATAAATTGCTATAAAGGATTCAGCGCATCTATACAGCCGCTGAGTCCTTTATTTGTTTACAAATGGATAAATTCGATTATAATAATATTTATGGAGAGTTGGCTTTGGGCCTTGACTCATGCCGAATGTTTGGAGGAAATAAAATGAGCAAATACATATATAAAACGAGTGGCACTTGTGCTACACAGATTGAAGTAGAGTTGAATGGCAAAAAAATTGAACATGTAAATTTTGTCGGTGGCTGTAATGGGAATTTGGGCGGTATCTCAAAATTGGTCGAAGGCATGGATATCGATATGGTCATCGAAAAATTTTCGGGGAATCCTTGCGGTGCTCGCCCGACGTCTTGCCCGGATCAGTTGGCAAAGGCATTGCAGGCGGCTTATGCAGAACAGGTACAGCAATAAGCAACTCTTGATAGGGAGCTGAGAAAATGATTTTTGACAGTCATATCCACACGAAGGTATCCTTTGATTCAGAAATGCAGATAGAAGATGCAATCACGGCGGCGGAGGCAGTGGGCCTCGGCATGGTACTCACCGAACATATCGATTTTGATTTTCCTGGCGGGGGATATTTATTTGAACCGAAGGATTATTTTAACCAGTATGAAGCGTATCACAGCGAAAAACTGCTGCTGGGAGTTGAGCTTGGCATGCAGGCAGCAGCGGCAGAGCGGAACAGTCAGATCGTCAAGGCAAATGATTTTGATTGCGTAATAGGCTCTATCCATCTTTTGGCTGGAGTCGATCTTTTTGAACCATCTGTTTACGAAAATCGCACGAAGCCGGATGTATATCAGGAGTATTTTCAAGTTATGGAAGATTGTTTAAAACAACATGACTTTATTGATATACTGGGGCATATTGATTATATTGCCCGTTATGCGACCTATCGTGAACCGGATATTTACTATCATGAATTTACCGACTCCATCCGTGCTGTATTTCAAGCGGCTTTGGAGCGAGATATCATTCTTGAGCTCAATACAAGAAGACTGCAAAATCGTTCGGCACTTAAAGCGTTGTTTCCTTTGTATAAAGCTTATTTTGATTGTGGTGGCAGATATGCGACGCTTGGCTCAGATGCCCATGGGGAAAGTGCCATCGGCAAAAATTTTGCGGCTGCGCAGGATTTGCTTAGTGCTTGTGGAATCAAACCAGTCTATTTTAAGAAGCGAAAAATGCAATACATTTAAAAAAAAGGCCGCAGCGGAAGCTGCGGCTTTTTGATGCAATTCAACTTTCATCGGGAATGCTAAAGTTTGCATTGAGCTGTGAAATTTCATCGGCAATGTTAAGATTGACTGGTGAATATAAGATCATGACGCGATCGAGCTGGCGGACTTGTTCAGGCTGGTCATTGGTTTTGAGTTTTGCTGGATCAGCGGCGTCCTTTGTTTTGGCAATGACTTCTTGTTCGCGATTGACATAGTCGCGTGTTTTTTGGATGATTTTAGCTGTCAACGCATAGTTTTCGTCGTTTAGTCCAGGTGGAGGCTCAAGTTGGCTCAGTTTGTTCTTCAAATCGCCGGATTCTTCTTGTAAACGCTGGAGTCTCGTATAGACGGTCTGGATGCTGATATCATCTTGTTTGAAAGATTGCATGATCGAATGGTATCGTTGCCAGTAATGGCTGATATGGTCTATGTTTTTTTTGTAATCGGTATACCAATCGGTAAAAATCTTTTGCTGCTGTAAAATTGTATATTTGGCCTCTTCGGAAATCGCTGGTTTTGGGGCTTGGCGATGCGCAGTCACGAGAAAAAATCCTGCACCAGCAAGAATGAGGCAAAATAAAACAAATATTTTTCTTTTAGGAAAATAACGCCAGCCGATGATCAGAAAAAGGATGACGGCAATCGAAAGTGTCATTTTCACAGGAATCGATGTGAGATATTCCATAAAAAGCTCCTTTAGCCAAGATATTAATGTCTCTATTTTATCATATTTTTAGGTGTACTGGCATTTTTTCCTGCTTTTCTTGCTAAGGCCTCAAAATGAGGTTATACTGAAAACATTCAGATAATAAAAGGTTCGGGGAGATACTAATGAAAAGAAAATTTTTTTCCGGTTTCTGGCATTTATTTAAAACATATTGGACGAGTGAAGAAAAATGGAAAGCGCGTGGACTTTTAGCGCTGGTTGTCTTGTTTACATTGGGTGGCGTTGTTATTTCTGTGCTGCTCAACCAATGGTACAATACTTTTTATAATGCTTTGCAAGAATACAATTATGCAGAATTTTGGCCGCTTATCGGGCAGTTTACGGTTTTGGCCTTTATCTATATTGCGTTTGCGGTTTATGCGATTTATCTGCGGCAGATGCTGCAAATAAAGTGGCGGACCTGGATGACGAATCGGTATTTGGAGCGTTGGATGAACGCTCAGGTATATTATAAGATGCAAGTCATAGAAGATGATACCGATAACCCCGATCAACGTATTTCTGAGGATATCAACCAATTCGTAGCGCTGACGCTGCAGCTGGCTATGGGTTTTTTGAAACAGGCGGCTATGCTCATTGCCTTTGTCTTGATTCTTTGGAATTTGTCGGGAATCCTAACGGTGCCAATTGGCAGCCATGAATTCACTGTATACGGATATATGGTTTGGTTGTCTTTGCTCTATGCTATTGTTGGGACATTCCTCACGCACAGAGTTGGACGAAAATTGATTTCGCTCAACTATGATCAACAGCGTTTTGAGGCGGATTTTCGTTTCAGTATGATGAGGGTCAGAGAAAATAGTGAAAGCATTGCGTTTTATCGTGGAGAAAAACCAGAACAGATTGCTTTTCATACGCGATTTCGTGAGGTTATTAGCAATTATTGGGGCTTGATGCGCCGGGAAAAAGCCTTGACCTGGTTTACTTCGAGTTATTCGCAGATTGCTATTATTATGCCGCTCCTTATGGCTGCACCACGTTATTTTAGCGGAGCAATCCAGCTTGGTGGCTTGATGCAAATATCCAGTGCATTTGGCAATGTGCAGGATTCGCTGTCATTTTTCGTGAATTCATACAGTTCTATTGCACAGTGGACGGCTGTAGTCAAACGTTTGACTGGATTTAATCAACGGATGCAAGTTGTCGAAGGACTCGAGGCCAAAACCAATATGACGTGTGAAGGAAAACGTATTGCAATTGAAGAATTGCAGCTCAAATTGCCGGATGGGCATGATCTTTTGACGGATTTTTCCTTAGAACTCGAAGCCGGAGAACGACTGATCATCACCGGTCAGTCCGGTGCGGGAAAATCAACGTTGATGCGTGCAATCGCGGGAATTTGGCCATTTTGCGAAGGTAAAATCGTACTGCCTGATGCAAGCAGTCTTTTCTTGCCGCAAAGACCATATTTACCACTTGGCAGCTTGCGGCAAGCTATCTGCTATCCAGAACCAGCAGAATGTATGGCGACATCGGATATTTGCCGCGCGTTGGAGCAGTGCCAACTCGATAAATTCATAGATCGTTTGGATGTTGTCGATGATTGGAGCCGAATACTTTCTTTAGGTGAGCAACAACGTTTGGCTTTTGCCCGAATCTTGCTCGTGAAACCCCAATGGGTTTTTCTCGATGAAGCTTCGTCCGCAATGGATGAACCGCTAGAAAAGTACATGTATGGTCTTTTGCAGCAGTGCTTGCCTAAAATGTCGGTAATCAGCGTAGGGCATCGCAGCACCTTGTTGATGCATCACGAAAAACAACTGAAATTGTCTGGCGACGGACAATGGAAGCTTGTTCTTATATAAAACCTGAGGAGGGGCTTGTTTTGCGTTGCAGGATGGATTTCGATGAGGAAGATGAGGATAGAAAAAAGGCAATCCAGCCATCATTACGAATACAAGAAAGGGCGTCCAGAGGCGAGCTTACTGGCGCTATTTTGGCGGGGATCCTTCTTTTATATGCCCTGACTGAAAAAGATGTTTCTGTGTGTTTTTTAGCTGCATCGTTTTTGCTTTGGCAGATGCGGGTCTTGACTGTTTTACTGAGGCCTAGGTTGGCATTTTTTATCAGAAATATGTTGCAGGGAATTTGCATAAGTCTTTTTATCGGGGCAATCCTATTGATGTTTTAAATTTTTAGCCAGTGATTTTTCCTAAATAAAGGAAATTTATTGCTGGCTATATTTTCTATATAAATTATTTGAATTTATAAATTTTTCATTGATTATTGAAGAAATAGATATAGCTGAAAGTTTGAACAAGCCAATGAGGATAGGCTTTGCCGGGGAAAAAGGTATTTTGTTTGACTCGATGCAGTAGTTTTGAGAAAAAAATAACTTAAATCATGGAGTTGAAAAACTATTGACTTAGATTTTTACACGTAGTATGCTACACACAGGAACATGATCACAAGTTTTTTAGGTGACTGAAAGACAGGGGGAACTATCATATTACAGCGAGTTTCTTTTAAGGATCAAGTGTATGAATACTTAAAAAAAGCAATCGTAAATGGCGACTTGAAAGTTGGAGAGATTTATTCGGAGCAGATGTTTGCTGACCAACTAGATATTTCACGAACTCCGGTACGAGAAGCAGTTCTACAGCTTAAACATGAAAACATGCTTGAGGTGTATAACAACCGCGGTATCATGGTCAAGCCGCTCTTGTTTGAAGATGTGCAGATGATCATTCAAACGAGAATTGCTATTGAAGGTTATAGTATTCGTTATTTGACGCAAAGGATCCAAACGCCTGAGGCGCAGGCAGTACTCCAAAAGATGGAAGCTTGTCTTGTTCATGAAGCAGATATCCAGGCAAAAGGTGCTGATGTCTATGAATTCATGAAATCCGATGTTGAGTTTCATGGCCTTGGCATAGGGTTCATGCGCAATGATTATTTTAGCAAAACTATAGATATGCTGCGCTCGCGTCTAGAGAAGGCCACAGTCGGTTCTTTGAAGCTTAAGAATCGTACAGCAATGACACTGGCAGAACACGAGCAGATCATCGAGCATATACGAACTGGCGATGCTGAAGCAGCATATATCGCTTTTGAGCATCACATGGATGTTACCGAAAAAATCATGAAACATTGTCGATTGGACTAAGCACAGCAGAATAAAATATAAAAAGGTGTTTTATTCTGAATTTTTAGTAGTATGCTACATACAAGTTGATTATTTAGTAGTGTGCTACGCACAGGTTGAATTTTCTGAATCATATTTCAGTTAATATAAATCAAAAAATAAGGGGGACTTTTTATGTCAAGAGTTGGGTTTATTGGTTTAGGGATCATGGGACGGCCGATGGTGTTGAATTTGTTGAAAGCTGGTATTGAAACTACGGTTTACGATGTCAACCCAAAAGCAATGGAAGCATTGTGCGAAGCCGGAGCTAAAGCAGCAGCTTCCCCGAAAGAATTAGCTGCAGGAAATGATGTAGTCATCACGATGGTTCCAAACGGACAGATCGTTTTAGCATTGCTTGAAGGTGAAAATGGCATCTTAGCTGGTGTCAAGCCAGGTACGGTATTGGTTGATATGAGTTCAGTCTCACCGGTCGATTCACAAAAGTTTGCTAAGCTGGCAGCTGAGAAAGAATGCGCTTTCCTCGATTCTCCAGTAAGTGGCGGCGAAACCGGTGCAATCAATGCGACCTTAGCTTTCATGGTTGGTGGCGACGAAGCGGTTGCAGACAAAATCAAAGATGTTTACGATGCGATGGGAACTTCACTTACGGTCGTTGGGCCAAACGGCAGCGGTTCAGTTGCTAAGCTAGCCAATCAAATTATGGTAAACCTTAATATTGCGGCCGTATCGGAAGCGTTGGTTCTGGCACAAAAAGCTGGAGCAGATCCGAAAAAAGTATATCAGGCTGTTCGCGGCGGCTTGGCTGGCAGTACAGTACTCGATGCTAAAGCACCGATGATGTATGAACGCAATTTCAAACCAGGCGGTACATTGGCGATTAATTTGAAGGATATCACAAATGTCATGGATTCAGCTAAGAGCCTTGAAGTTCCATTGATTCTGACGAGCCAGCTTCAACAGATCATGTTGAGCTTAAAGGCAGATGGTCATATCATGGATGATCACAGCGGTATTGTCCAGTTCTACGAAAAAATTTCCGGGGTTGAAGTAAAGGCATTTGAAAAATAAAAACTGTTTTGGGCTGGCGAAAGGTTTTAGAAGAATGCCTTTCGCTGCCAAAGCAGCAGGCAATAGAAGAAAGAGGTGCATAGCATGGGCAAGATAGCAAAAAGTGAAGTATTTGAAAAAATTCAGGCGGTCGATGAGGCTTTAGTAAATGAAAAGCTAACCGAAGCGTTACTTGATTTCAATAAAAAAATCATAGTGCTCGATGATGATCCAACGGGTGTACAGACCGTACACGACATTTCTGTATATACAGATTGGTCAGAAGAAAGCATTGCGGCAGGCTTTGCCGAAGAAAATGCGATGTTTTTCATTTTGACGAATTCCAGAGCTTTTTCAGCGAAGGAAACAGAAGAAGTCCATCGTGAGATTGCCAATCGCGTTGCGGCACAGGCAAAAAAATGCGGCAGGGAATTTATGATCATCAGCCGCAGTGATTCGACGCTGCGCGGTCATTATCCACTGGAAACCGAAGTGCTCAAGACGACATTGGAAAGCGTTGCTGGTGGAAAAACCGATGGCGAAGTCTTGATGCCATTTTTTAAAGAGGGCGGAAGATTCACCGTAAATAATATCCACTATGTACAAGAAGGAGATTTTCTTGTTCCGGCAGGCGAAACCGAATTTGCCAAAGATAAGACGTTTTCTTACGCGGCATCAAATATGGGCGAATATATAGAGGAAAAAACAAAAGGGGCGTATAAAGCAGCCGATGCAGCATACATATCCTTAGACGACATAAGAGCGATTAATGTCGATAAAATCACCGAGCAGCTGCTTGCAGTCAAGGATTTCAATAAGGTCATCGTCAATGCGGTAGATTATGTCGATGTCAAAGTTTTTGCCATTGCGCTTTTGCAGGCAATGAAAGCGGGGAAAACCTTCATGTTCCGCACGGCAGCCGCTTTTACTAAAGTCATTGGCGGGGTACAAGATCAGCCACTACTCGGTAAAGCCCAATTGGTCGCCCCAAACAATGCAAATGGAGGACTCATCATCGTTGGTTCCCATGTAAAAAAGACGACGCAGCAATTGGCAGAATTGCAAAAATGCACCTATGTCAAATTCATTGAGTTCAATCATCTGCTGGTTTTGCAGCCAGAAAAATTGGAAGCTGAGTTAAAGCGCATCATAGCCGAAGCCGAAGAATGCATTAAGGCAGGGCAAACAGTTGCTGTATTTACTGGCAGAGAACGCCTGGATGTAGGCTCAGAGGAAGAATCCTTGCAGGTTTCGGTAAAGATATCAGAAGCGATTACCAGTATTGTACAGCGTCTTTCGGTACAACCGGGCTTTTTGATTGCAAAAGGCGGGATCACTTCCAGTGATGTTGGAACTAAAGGTTTATCCGTAAAAAAAGCATTGGTCATGGGACAGGTGAAACCAGGAATTCCTGTTTGGCAAACCGGCAAAGAAGCAAAGTTTGAAAAAATGTCCTATATTATTTTCCCGGGCAATGTGGGTGAAGTCACAACCTTACGTGAAGTGGTCGATATGTTGAATGATCGCTGAATCAAGATTTTCGGAATAAAGGAGAAGATCTATGTTAATTAATCTGAAGGCAATGCTTGACTATGCGGAAAAGAACGCATGTGCAGTTGGTTCGTTTAATGTCTATAACCTAGAATCGGTCCAAGCGGTTGTGCGCGCAGCGGAAGCTGCGCAGCAGCCGGCTATCATCTCATTTGGCGAGTCCTATACGAAGCATGCGCCGCTTGAAGTCATTGCTGAAATTGTCAAAATATACTGCACTAAATCTGAAATACCGTTTGTTTTGCATCTTGACCATAGCAAACAATTGGAAACAATCGTGAAATCGATTCGGGCAGGTTTTACTTCGGTAATGTTCGATGGTTCAGCACTTCCTTTGGCAGAGAATATCGCTCGTTCAAAAGAGATTGTACAGAT
>CBDTTM010000014.1:0-25545 GCA_965363355.1 uncultured Selenomonadaceae bacterium
ATAAATGTTGTAGTTTTGATTTTCATCAAAACCACAACATTTATTATAGAGCCAGTTTTTTTATTCTTTATTTTACTGAAAAAGCATGTTCTCCCGGATAAATCGCCGCTGCACCAAGTTCTGCCTCAATTCGCAGCAATTGATTGTATTTGGCGACTCGTTCACTGCGATTTGGCGCCCCTGTCTTTATCTGTCCGACATTCAAGGCTACTGCTAAATCAGCAATCGTCGTATCTTCCGTTTCGCCTGAACGATGGGAGACAATCGCCGCAAATCCGGCTTTATGTGCCATTTTTATTGCCGCAAGCGTTTCCGACAGCGAGCCGATCTGGTTGAGTTTTATCAAAATTGCATTGGCGCAGCCAAGTGCAATTCCTTTTTCTAGTCGCTCTGTATTGGTGACGAATAAGTCATCGCCAACGAGCTGAACTTTGTCTCCAAGGCGCTGCGTAAGGAGTTTCCAGCCTTCCCAGTCTTCTTCATCTAAAGCATCTTCAATCGATGCAATTGGATATTTTTCACAAAGTTCCTGCCAATGGTCAATCAGTTCTTCCGCCGTATATTTTTTTTGTGCTTTCGGCAGCAAATACTGTCCCGTCGAAGCCCCTTTCCATTCACTGGCAGCAGCATCGATTGCCAAGACAAAATCTGTTCCCGGTTTATATCCAGCTTTTTCCACAGCCTTCAATATATAACCAATAGCCTCTTCGTCACTGGCTAGGTTTGGCGCAAAGCCGCCTTCGTCGCCAACAGATGTTGCCAGCCCTGCCGCTTTCAAAAGTCCGGATAATGCATGGAAAACTTCCGTGCACCAACGAAGACCTTCCTGGAAGCTCTTCGCGCCAGTCGGCATGATCATAAATTCCTGAACATCAATGTTATTCGCTGCATGTGCTCCGCCATTTAAGATATTCATCATCGGAACCGGCAGCGTGTTACCAGCTACGCCGCCGAGGAACCGATATAAAGGCACGCCCTGCGATGCAGCTGCAGCCTTGGCACTGGCTAAGGATACCGCCAAAATTGCATTGGCTCCTATTTTCGACTTATCGGCAGTTCCGTCGAGCTCAATCATCTTCTGGTCAACCGCATAGATATTAGCTGCGTTCATTCCAGCCAATGCTTTGCCGATAGCCGTGTTGATATTGTCAACAGCCTGTAAGACCCCTTTGCCGCCAAAACGCTTTTTATCATCATCCCGTAATTCCAAGGCTTCATAAATCCCAGTGGATGCACCACTTGGTGAAGCTGCTCTTCCCGTTGCGCAGTCTTCCAAATAAATTTCAGCCTCTACTGTTGGATTGCCCCTAGAATCAATGATTTCCCGACCAATTACTTTGTTGATTTTACTGTGCCCCATAAAAACGCCTCCCAAATTTAAATTTACGTGGATTCTATCAAATCTTATGCCGAACGCTTACCCATTTCCTTATCAATATAGATAATGGATCCGCCTTTGTCGCCAATCAAGCGCAAACGCTCAAGCACTTCTGCTGCCGCTGCTTCTTCTTCGACTTGTTCTTCAATGAACCAGTGCAGCAGTAACTGCAGTGGATAATCTTTCTCCTTCAATGCAATTTCATACAATGCATTTATTTTCCCTGTAATCTCTATTTCATGCGCCAAAACTTTTTCAAAGAGCTCTAATGGTGCTCCAAATTCTGTGCCCGGCGCAGCAATCTCCTTAAGTTCTATTTTGCCGCCACGGTCTAATACGTGTTGATAAAGTTTCATCGCATGTGTTTGTTCCTCTTGCGATTGGATTTTCAACCAATGGGCAAAACCTTTTAAATTTTTGCTTTCACAATAAGCTGACATTGCCAAATACAAATAGGAGGAATACTGCTCAATTTGAATCTGTCCATTTACTGCTGCTTGAACTTTCTTGTTCATCATGCATATTATCTCCCTTCCGTTATGAAACAATCTCTTGCTGTAAAATCAAATCATGTTTTGTCAGCTAATACCGACTCACTATAATTTGCTTAAACCTTTTCTGTCAGGAAAATATACTTCTCACCTCCATATGAAACTATATCAATATAGATTATTAAGAAATACTGTATCGTCCTTTCGCTTAAATTATACCTCTTTTCCTTCTGTAAAAAAAGAGGTTTCATACATTTAAACCAGCTGAAAAAAAATAATAAAAAAAAATACGAAACAAAGCTTTATTCTTTGTCCCGTATCACTAGTTCACTATATTTTATTCCAAAGGCTTTGTATGCTTTTCATTGATGGCTTTGACCTTTTCGACTCGGTTTACATATTTTTCATCCGTTAGCGCATCTGTATGCATCCATTTTTTTACTGTTTCCATTGCAATTGCACTCCCAATGATTTTGCCGCCGAGGCAAAGCACATTCGAATCGGTATGTTGACGAGCTAATTCGGCACAAAAAGGATCTTGGCATACAGCAGCATAAACACCACAGATTTTATTGGCAATCAATGCACTGCCATAGCCGACTCCGTCAACAAAAATCCCCCGGTCAACTTCTCCTTTGCCCACAGCCAATGCTGCCGGATAAACAAAATCCGATAAGTCACAGGAGAGTTCGTCGAACGTGCCAAAATCGACGACTTCATAGCCTTCTGCCTCCAAATACTCTTTGATTTGTTCCTTTAAAAGATACCCCGCATGATCGTTTGCCATTGCAATCTTCATGTATTCCACCCTTTCACGGGCAAAGCTGTCTTTTCAAAGCCTTGCCTATATATGTATTAGCATTATAGCATATTTTTTTGAAATTCATAAGTTGTTCAATCAGACACATAAAAAATCGAGTATCCGTTAAAATACTCGATTTTTTATCATAAAGAGGTAAATGCTGTTTTTAATTGCAGCAATCCTTTTTCTAAGATTGACCAAGGACACGCCGTATTGATTCTTTGAAATCCCTGACCTTCAGGACCGAATATTTCGCCTTCATCAAGCCATAGTTTAGCTCTTTCTTTGATGATTTGGTTAATTTTTTCATCAGATAAGCCATAGGCACTAAAATCGAGCCATATCAAGTACGTGCCTTCCGGTTCGATCAGTTTTACCAGAGGAAGCTCGTCTTGAAGAAAAGTCTTTGTCTTTTGCAGATTCTCCTCTAGATACGCTGTAAGCTGATCCAGCCATTCCCCACCATTTTTATATGCAGCCTTTGCCGCAAATAGACCCAAGGCATTGGGCTGGCTATAGCCACTTGCATACATTTCAGACATGAATCGTTTTTTTATATCCTTATTTTCAATGAAGATATTCGAAATTTGCAGACCTGCCAAATTGAAAGTTTTACTAGGTGCTGTGCACGTAATCGCAATTTCAGCAAATTCGGGTTTTATCGAAGCGAACACCGTATGTTTTTTGCCCGTGCGAACAAATTCTTCATGAATTTCATCCGCAACGACAACGACATGATGCTTTAAACAAATCGTTCCTATTTTTTCCAATTCGTCGCGTGACCACACACGGCCTACTGGATTATGCGGGCTGCAAAGAATAAAGAGCTTCACTTTATTTTCTACTATTTTTTTCTCGAAATCTTCAAAATCGATTTCATAATGACCATCTTTAAGGAGCAACGGATTATTGATTAAACGGCGCTTATTTTGTTTGATTGCCAAAGAAAACGGATAATATACGGGCCTTTGGATAAGTACAGCATCACCTGGTTCCGTCAAGCTTCGCACAGCGCTGCAAATCGCATAGACGACACCTGGTGTCACGGCTAATGAATCATCTTTAGGCTGCCAATCGTGGCGCTTTTTGAACCAATCCATTAAAACATCGACATAATCTTTTTTTACATCCGTATAACCAAAAATCCCATGCTGGCTGCGAAGAACAAGTTCATCGACAACTTCCTTAGGCCCAGGAAAATCCATATCTGCTACCCAAAAAGGCAGGACATCCGCCGCATGCCCGCGTTCGACAGCAAAATCATATTTGAGACAAGCCGTATTCGTTCGATCGACTATCTTATCAAAATCATATTTCATCATTTTGCATCTCCTGTCTGAGCCAATGCCTGCCCTAAGTCTTCAATGAGATCATCGACATCTTCGATCCCCACAGATAAGCGAAGGAGACAATCATCTACTCCGGCTTTTGCCAAGAGCTCCGGCGGCGTTTCTTTATGTGTCTGCTCGATTGGATATGTCAACAGCGTTTCTACCCCGCCAAGGCTTTCCGCGAAATAAATCAGCTTGATTCTGCCTAATGTATTTTGGGCTATCACGGAATTTTTCACCTTAAAGGAAATCATCGCACCAAAACCACTTGTCTGACGTTTGCTGATTGCATAGCCTGGATGATCTGGCAATCCCGCATAATATACGTCCGTTACCACTGGAACTGTTTTTAACCAATTGACAATTTTTTTGGCGTTTTCTTCCTGGCGATCGAGCCGGATTGCCAGCGTCTTTATGCTTCTGAGCATCAACCAACTATCAAATGGCCCCAAACTAGCACCTTCTGATTTATAGATGAGATCTATCATATCCACTACTGCCGGAATATCTTTACTGACAATAAAACCTGCAACTACATCATTGTGGCCGCACAAATATTTGGTTCCACTATGGACGACCAGATCGGCTCCGTGCTCCAAAGGTTTTTGAAAATGCGGTGATAAAAAGGTATTATCAACAATCAAAAAGGCTCCATTTTGATGTGCGAGCACAGCGATTGCTTCTAAATCAGAAACTGTCATCATCGGATTTGACGGAGTTTCGACAAATATCCCTTTTGTCGTTGGCTTGATCTTACTTTTTACCAGCGCCGTATTCGAAGTATCCACATACTCAAATTCAATGCCGTAGCGAGCGTAGATTTGATCGTCTAAACGCACCGTTCCACCATACAAGTCTTCTGACAACAAAATATGATCCCCCGGTACAAACAACTTAAATAAGCCACCAATCGCTGCCATTCCCGAAGAAAAAGCCCAACATCGGGCACCGCGCTCTAAAAGAGCCAACGTCTTTTCTAGTTCCTCCCTCGTAGGATTGAGCACCCTGCTATAATCATAGCCTGTGCTTTGCTGAAATCCCGGATGACGGAATGTTGCCGTTTGGTAGATTGGCTGGCTGATTGCCCCCGTCGTTTTATCATAGCCTTGATTGCCCCGCACCTGAATCGTAGTATCTTTCATAAACAGTCCTCCTGCTAATTCGTTCTTTTAAAAACGCTGTCAAACGCAGCAGCCTGTCTTTACGTTTTATTGACATTGCCCATCATTTTTTATTTTCATATATAAAAAATATGTTTAGAACGTTTAATATTTACTATTATAATTTCAAGCTCTATATTTGTCAATCATAACCCGGGCTGCAGCCTTCTTAAAGTATATCATAAGAAGGCACTCATTTAGCCATAATTTTGCTAATGCTTAAAACACCTAAAAAGCAGGATAAAAGACACAAAACCTTTCGCTTTAACACAAACTTAACGGCTTCTTAACGCGATTTCTCACTATAAAGATTATGCTAAAAGCAGAAAATCATTTTCTATCGACAAGGGGGATATTATGAAAAAATATTATGTTCTAGACACCAACGTCCTGCTGCATTCTCCGCATGCGCTCTATGCATTCAGTGAACATACCGTCGTAATTCCCGAAGTGGTAATCGAAGAACTCGACAAATTTAAGAAAGAAGGCAGTGACCGTGGTGCCAATAGTCGCCAAATCAGCCGAATCATAGATGACTTAAGAACGAAAGGAAATCTGCTGCAAGGTGTCCCCTTGACCCCAACCGGTGGTATACTGATTCTCGAAGCAAACCACACTGCAACAAAAATGCCAACACACTGGGATGAGCGAAATCCAGATAACCGCATCTTACAAATATCAAAAGGCCTTACCGAAAGCGGTAAGACAACTATTCTCGTCAGCCGTGATACCAATATGCGCGTCAAAGCCGCAACCTTAAATATTCACGCTGAAGATTTTCGCAACGATAAGGTTTCCCGTATCGACAAACAATATACCGGACGAACCACTGCGTATACCTCAAGCCTTGTAATCGATGATTTCCACAAAGATCCCAACCAAGCCATTTCACCAGAATCACTGCAAATTTTTGATCCAGATACAGCTGCACTGACCGATGCAAAATTTGTGACGAACCAATTTCTTCTGATAAAGTCGACCGACAATGACCAACATTGTGCCCTTGGACGTTTCGACGGAAAAAAAATCGTCCAACTCCGGTATCAAAAACAAACACCATTTGGTGTCACCCCTAAAAATATCGGGCAGATTTTTATGCAAGAATGTCTGATGATGAGTGCCAAAGAAGCCCCATTGGTCATTTTGAAGGGAATTTCCGGCACAGCTAAGACCTTCTACTCATTGGCCGTCGGACTTCACAATTATATGGAAACAAGGCCTAGTCCATATCAGCATCTTTTGATTTGCCGGCCAAACACAATGCTCGATGAGGGAATAGGTTACTTGCCTGGAACTGAAGCCGAAAAAATCGAACCTTATATGAGGGCTATCAAGGATAACCTATTCACATTATTGGCAGGAAGCAATTCCAGCCATAACGGCAATGAAGAAAAAGCTTTTCTTGAAACCGAAGATACGGTAAACATGTTATTTGAAAAGCGCATCATTCAAACAGAAGCGCTCGCCTACCAACGTGGGCGTTCCTTACAAAACTATTGGGTCATTTTCGATGAAATGCAAAATGCGACGCCCCGACAGACAAAAGCGGTCCTGACCCGCCCGGGACTCGGCACGAAAATCGTCCTCTTAGGCGACCCGGCACAAATCGACCATCCACTCTTAGACAGTCAATCCAATGGACTAAGCTATGCCAGCGAAAAAATGATGGGTTCAAAGCTTTGCTTCCAAGTGACGATGCTGCCGGAAGAATGTGAACGCTCTCCGCTCGCGGCCGAAGCCGCCATGCGTTTATAAAAACAGCTCCGCCAAAGGATAAGACTTTTGGCGGAGCTATTTTTTATTTGCTAAATTTTTTTATTTTTGAACCCACTGTGTATGAAATACGCCTGCCATATCGCTTCTTTCATAGGTATGCGCACCGAAATAATCACGCTGTGCCTGAATCATATTGGCTGGCAGCACGAACTGACGATAACTGTCATAGTAATCCAGCGATGCGCTAAAGGCCGGCAAAGGAATTCCTGCCATTTTCCCCAAAGCGACAACTTTTCGCCAATTATCTTGTGCTAGCCTTAAACTATCACAGAAAAAATCATCCAGCATGAGATTTGCCAAATCCGGTTTTTCTTTGAAGGCTGCGGTGATCCGGTCTAAGAACTTAGCCCGAATGATGCAGCCACCACGCCACAAAAGAGCGATATTCCCATAATCAAGCGACCATTCATAGGCATCATTTGCCGCCTTTAAAAGGGCAAAACCTTGTGCATAAGAACAAATCTTAGAAGCATATAAGGCATCATGAACTGCTTGAATCAAAGCTTCCCGCTCCTGCTTAGCGACCGATTTCGGTGCTGGCAAAATCCCTGCCGCCTTTATGCGTTCTTCCTTATATGATGACATGCAGCGAGCAAATACAGCTTCCGTTATTGTTGGCACCGGCACTCCTAAATCAAGTGCATTTTGTGAAGTCCATTTGCCTGTCCCCTTTTGCCCTGCCTTGTCTAAAATCATTTCCAGCAAAGGGTTGTCCGTCGCCTCATCTTTTTTCAATAAAATATCTGCCGTGATTTCAATTAAGTAAGAATTGAGCTCGCCTTCATTCCATTTGGCGAAAATCGCCTGCATCTCATCGCAAGTCAGCCCGAGCAGCATTTTCATGATGTAATACGCTTCGCTGATCAGCTGCATATCACCATATTCGATGCCGTTATGGACCATCTTCACATAATGCCCCGCACCATCTGCGCCCACATAAGAGCAGCAGATTCCGCCAGGAACCTTGGCTGCAATGCTTTCATATATGCCTTTGACCTGTTCATATGCCGCTTTATCGCCGCCTGGCATAAGGCTTGGTCCATGCAGAGCGCCTTCTTCGCCTCCGGATACTCCCAAACCGATGAAATGAATTTGCCTCGAGGCAAGTTCTTTGCAACGCCTTCTGGTATCGAGAAAAAAAGAATTTCCACCATCGATGATGATATCTTCTGGCTCTAAATAAGGCAAGAGTTCTTCAATTACGGCATCTACAGGGTTGCCCGCTTTTACCATCAACATGATTTTTCGTGGTTTTTTCAACATATGCACAAATTCATCAAGCTGTGCCGCTGATCCAAGGTAATCATCATCGCCGACTTTCTCTGTAAATTCTTTTGTTTTTTGGAACGTCCGATTATAAACAGCTACTCGTATACCATGGTTCTTCATATTCAAAGCCAAGTTCTGTCCCATGACAGCTAAGCCAATCAAACCAATATCGTATAAATTTCCCATTTCAAAACTCCTCTCTGCCTATAAAATAACAGAAATTCAGACAAGCAGCTGTGCTGCTGCCCGGTCGAGTATCCAAACCAATTCTCCTGCTTCTGGTTTTATCTCTTTTGCCGGAAATGATAACGCTGCGCTGCCCTGTAAAATATTTTTTACCATTGCCGCTTTTTCACTGCCAGTGACCAAAAAGCACACAATGCGCCCGCGATTCAATACGGGATAAGTCAAAGTAACTCGTTCTACTTCTTGATCGATTGGCTTAGAAGGCGCTACCCAGCGCGTTTTTTCCAGCAAAGCGGGCGACTTAGGAAAGAGTGAGGCCGTATGTCCGTCTGCTCCGAGCCCTAAAAAAACTAAGTCAAAAACCGGCCAGCTAGAAAAAATCTGTTTCAAGGTTTCCTCGTATTTATCCGCAGATTGCTGCGGGGTTGCCAAAAAAGGCATGGGAAAAATATTTTTTTCTGGCACCGGAACATGATCGAGCAAAGCTTTCCTCGTCATTTTCTGATTGCTCAACTCGTCTTCCGGGGCAACGAAACGTTCATCGCCCCAAAAAAAGAAAATTTTAGACCAGTCAATCTGTGATTTCCACTCATCTTTTGCCAACTCAGCAAACAGTCGTTTTGGCGTAGAGCCTCCAGACAAAGCCACAAGGAATCTGCCTCTAGCTTCAATAGCTTTGGCTGCTTCAGCAGCAAACCATGCGGCTGTTTTCGTGCAAAGTTCATCTACATTTTCATAAATCTTATTCATTAACACTTCACCCTTCCCGGTTCAAAAGATATTGGAATCAGCCATGTTTTTCGATCGCGCGCAATCAATGTTTCCGCTTCTGCCGGACCCCATTGCCCTGGTTGGTAATTTGGAAAATTCAATTCTTTTGATTCACTCCATACATCAAGAATCGGCTGTATGACCTTCCAGGCTGCTTCAACCTGATCCGCCCGCATAAAAAGTCCTGGATCATTTCGCATGATATCGACTAACAGTGTTTCATAAGCATCTGGCGAAGGACGCTGAAAAACATCCTGATAGCAATACATCATGTCAACTGGCTTTAACTGCATGCCAAGGCCTGGCTCTTTTGCCTGCGTGCGCAAAACGATGCCTTCATTCGGTTCGATTTGTATGACTAAACGATTTGGCTGAAATACCTGGGTATTGAGGTGTGAAAACGGATGATGCGGCACCGGTCTGAACTGCAAGGATATCTCTGAAATGCGCTCTGGCATCATCTTGCCCGTCCGCAAATAAAAAGGTACGCCCTGCCAGCGCCAGTTATCAACAAAAAGCTTCAATGCGGCAAACGTCTCGGTATTCGATGATGGGTCTACATCTTTTTCGCCGCGATAACCTACAGCAGCTTTTCCATCAACAAAACCGTTTCCATATTGACCGCGCACGGCGTACGATGGAACTTTTGCTTTATTGATCAAACGTATCGCATGCATGACATCAATTTTTTTATTGCGGATTTCATCTGCACCAAACGATGTAGGCGCTTCCATTGCAATCAAGCACAAGAGCTGCATCAAGTGATTCTGTATCATATCCCTTAATGCTCCAGCCGAATCATAATAACGGCCGCGCTGACCGATCCCTATTTTTTCAGCTACGGTGATTTGCACATTATCGATGAAATTCCGGTTCCAAATTGGCTCCCATAATGCATTGCCAAAACGAAATGCCAAAATATTTTGCACGGTTTCTTTTCCTAAATAATGGTCGATTCGATAAATCTGTTCTTCTCTAAACACCTGCAATAATTTATGGTTCAACTCGCACGCTGAATCATAATCATGTCCAAAAGGCTTTTCAATGACGATACGATATCGACTGTCCCCTCGCAGCGAAGGCATTTTCCCCAACTGCTCAATCACTACCGAAAAAAGATTAGGCGGTGTTGCTAAATAAAAGATTATATTCGGTGGTTTGCTCCATGATGGATCACCAAGCTTAACCAAACGCTCATAAAGCTTAGGATCATCATAATCTGCTTTGAGATAGTGAACATGCTCAGCAAACGAATCCCAATCTCCATGTTCTGCCGGACCGCGACGAGAAAAACGATTGACCCCTTCATGCAGGCGCTGACGCAAAAGCTCATCTTGAAAATCACTGCGAGCTACACCGACAATTGCATATTGTTCTGGCAAAAAGCCATCAATATGCAAATTATAAAGTGCCGGAATAACCTTTCTAGCAGATAAATCACCCGATGCTCCAAAAAGAACAATAACAACAGGATCCGCATTCAAATTTTTGTTCATATGATTTCACTTCCATCCCATTTATTTTATAATCATTATTAATAAGTTTTTGTTATCTATTTACTTTATGATTAGATTGTATCACGTTTAGAAAATTTTTCAACAATAATTCCCACACTTTCCAGCAAAGAAAAATTTTGTATTCTGGCAAAATCCAGCATGTGTTTTGATCCTGTTCCAGCTTATATTTTTCCCATTTTTATAAAAAAAACACGTAGATAAAAGCTTGCTGCTTTTATCTACGTGTAAAATCCACCGCAAAATTCTTTAATTTACCACAAACCTAAAACTTTCCACCACATGCTGCCAACACCAATCCATATAATCAAATTGATTATCGACACAATGAAACCTTGCTGCCACCATTTACCTTGTTCGATGTAGCCAGCCCCAAAATAGATTGGTGCCGGACCTGCAGCATAATGCGTCAAAGAACCGCATAAACTAGATACATAGGCTAAAGACAGTGCTGCCAAAAAAGGCGGGGCTCCGGCTGCTGCCGCAACTGAAACCAAAGCCGAGTACATAGACACCACATGGGCAGTCATACTGGCAAACCCATATTGTGCATACATGTAAATTGCAACGAGTATCAAGAAAACCGGAACCCAAGAAATTCCTTGTAGACTTGTTCCAACAACCTGTGCGAGCCAAGGAATGAAGCCAAGTTTTGACAAATAATCAGCCAAACTGATCAAGCTTCCCATCCAGATGAACGTATCCCAAGCGCCTTTCTCTTCGAGCACATCTTTCCATTCGAGCACATTTGCCATCAACATGACCGAAACGGCCAGCATGGCAACAATTGTAGCATTCAGCTCTGTATATTGTGCTGTTCCCCAAAGAAGCAACGCCCCAATAAAAACTACCGCTACTACTTTTTCAGCAAACGTCATCTTGCCCATCGACTGCAATGCATCTTCCGCCAAAGCTTTGGCTTCTGGTGTATGCGTAACTTCAGGCGGATATACTTTATATAAAAAATAAGGAATGATCAATAAGGATAAGAATCCCGGCACAATCGCCGCCGCGGCCCACATCCCCCAAGTCAGTTGAATATGTAGCGCCTGCGCTGCCAATAAGGAAATAAGCGGATTTGCTGCCATAGAAGTCATAAACATCCCAGAAGTTATGATATTAGACTGATAGCCAACCTGCATCAAGTAAGCGCCAACCCGGTTTGCCGATGCTCCCGGTTCTGAATTGAACGCAGACGCCAAGCTTCGAGCTATCGGATATACTATGCCAGCTCCCCGTGCGGTATTCGATGGTGTTGCCGGAGAAATGATGAATTCCGTAAGCGCCAAAGTATAACCGATTTTAAGTGTACTATCACCAATTCTCTTAATCAACAAATAGGCAATCCTTCGGCCTAATCCACTTTTGGTGAACGCCTTGGCAAATAAAAAAGCTGCAACAATCAGCCAAATCGTATCACCACTAAAACCCGATAAAACTTCTTCTGGTTTCAATATACCACTTAAAGCCGTAAACGTTATACCAATAAAGGCAATAGCACCGATTGGCATTGGCTGCAAAATAAATCCGGCAATAACTGCAACAAAAATAGCGAATAAATGCCAAGCTTCCAATTTTAACCCGGCTGGCACAGGACAAAACCAAAGGGCAATGCCAATAACTAAAACCAATAAACCACGCTGCATCTTACTCACAGATCACACCGCCTTTCTCTACCATACGATCCAATCGATTCACATGCAATACAATCGGTTTCATCTGATTTTTCCAAACTTCACCAAATACAAACAACTGTCTTTTTCTTGTACTTTCCATAACACACTCTCCTACTTTATAAAAGCTCAGTTTCCATGCGCAAAGTTTATCTGCCCATAAAAAAACAAGCTGCATTGACATATATCACATCAGTACAGCTTGTTCCATTGAAAAATAAGCATCGCTGGTAATTCCCTTAAACCAAAATCAAATAAACCCTGTTCCAATATCGTACATTGTATTATTCACTATTTCGTTCTCTTTTAAAGGCATTTCACGTAATAAATCTCATATAATGATAAATTAAATTAATTTATCATTATTATACATATACGTTATATTAATGTCAACACAAAATTGGTCATACCAATATTATTGTTTGAATCAATTTTTTCAGACAATAAAGACATATTACTATTAATTATGATTATAGTAATATGTCTTTATTGTTATTTCCATATATAGTTAAAGCCATAATTCGTTATTTAGGGCTAAAACGATGCCCTTTTTGGTACAGCCAAAAAGAAAGCATTGCTTGTAAAAACATCAGACCACCGAGCATTTCAAAAGATTTTACAATGCTCGTCGCATGAGCAATGAACCCAATAAGTGCCGGACCTAAAAGAATCCCCATATAGCCCATCGTTGTCACTGCAGAAATCGCTGCATTGAGCGGCATCACCGTTTGGCGGCCCAATATTGAATATAAGACCGGCACTATGTTTGCTGCACCAAGTCCAACGACTGCAAAACCCAAAAGGGACAGCTTGCCATCGGTCAGAACGATAAGAAAAAATCCTATTCCTGCAACAATTCCCCCACCAACAACCGCCTGCCGTGCACCGATCAATTGCGTGAGCTTATCGCCGCCAAGCCTGCCAATAAGCATCATAATGGAAAATATCATATAGGCGATTCCGGCAGAAGACAATTCCATGCCTCGCATCGAAACGAGGAAAACCGCCCCCCAGTCTTGAATCGACCCCTCAGCCAAAAATAATAAAAAGCAAAGTAGACCAATCCAAACAGCCAACCCTTTTGGCAAAGAAAAAATGGACGTCCCCGCACCATCTGCACCATAAGGCAAGATATGAGGTGCAATCAAAAGAAATAAAACAAATAAGAACAGTGCGATTACTGACATCGTCACAACAGGAGATGTCCCAAAGAGATTCATGATCAAGCCAAAAAGGCCTGCACCAGCAAAGCCACCAATGCTCCACCCACCATGAAATCCGGACATGAGCCTCCTGCCGGCAGCTTTTTCAACGATGAGTGCATGCACATTCGAAACAACATCGACTGTACCGATTGCACCACCAAAGAAAAACAACGTTACGGCAAGAAGCTTGATGTCTTCTACCACACTGATGGTAACCAATAAAACAAGCGACGCTGCGACAGCTGTACTGAGTACTTTTCGACAACCGAGCCGAGCCGCAACCACTCCGGATAAGGGCATCGTCATCACCGATCCAAAACCAATGCAAAGCAAAAGCAGTCCTAGTACATCTTCTGTCAGCATAAGGCGCTGTTTTACAAACGGGACCAATGGTGCCCAAGCTGAAATCGCGCTGCCGGCAATAAAAAACAGGATTCTCGTCGTCCATTGCTGAGCCACTCCAGGCCGCATCCGCGGTCTTGTCAAACATTCATTTCCAAACATAATATCCCTCGATTAATCTAATGTTTTAGCCTAATGATAGCTTAAGTCACTTTGCATTATAACATATTTATAAAAGATTTGTTTTATCCGCATTTTCTTAGGCTTGCTTATACTTATATAGGCGCTTTTTCATTGGGAAATATAAAAGAACGGCCTTTTTCTTCGGCCGTTCTTTCCTTAACTCATTGTGGCATTTTTCCTGCCAATATCCGTTCCGCATCTTTTACTGACAGGTCATAGTGAAGGAATTCTTGATAAAACTCCTGCGTTTTTTGTGTCATGTCCAGCTCTTCAAATAACTCTGGATGCAAAAGCTTTCCTGCCCATAAAAGCTGCAACGCTGCTTCTGCACTGTAGCGATCCCAATTGAACGTACCAACCGGGTTACAGATGACCCGGTTGTTCTTGACCGCATTTATGCTGCTCCAGGCAGGATTTGCCATAATGGCGTCTTTCCCCTTTTGTGCTTGTGTTCCACCTATAATAATATAATCTGGATTGCTTTTTACGATTTCTTCCATCGTAGTGGTAATCTGGAAACCTTCGGCTGCAACCGCATTACGACCGCCAGCGATTGTGATCCATTGGTCAATAAGTGTATTTTTCCCATCGACTTTAAAAAGGTCATCACCGCCTACAATGTGAAGCACACTCGGTTTGTCTTCTTCTGTAAGGTTTTCCGTCTGCTTTTTCACATAAGCCATCGTACCGTCTAGATATTTTATATAGGCATCCGCCCGTTTTTCTGCATCAGGTCCAATGACTTTTGCCGTAATCTGCATCACATTCTTCAATCCAGCAAAATCTTGATATTCCACCTTTACGCCAATCAGTCCCGCTTTTTGCACAGCAGCGAGCTGCTCGTCATTGCTAGCCAAAACGACATCCGGATTTAGTTTTTGGATTTCTTCCATCTGCACATCCAC
This sequence comes from uncultured Selenomonadaceae bacterium, assembly GCA_965363355.1. GTDB lineage: Bacteria > Bacillota > Negativicutes > Selenomonadales > Selenomonadaceae > CBDTTM01. The sequence goes on from CBDTTM010000014.1 coordinate 14,987, forward strand.
GCCCTTAACCGGAGCTGCAATTTCTGCAATTCGCGGATAGACTTGTACAAACCAAGGCAATTTTTGTACATTTTGAGTTGTAGCCACAAGCTTATCCGCCCCGCCAAGCAAGAGCACTACTTGATTGTTCGCATGCCAAAGATCAGCAATACGATTTACATTTTTAGGAATTGCAACTTGTTTGCCAGATGCATCGACAATGGTTTTCATTTCCTTCTCATTCGCAGCCTGTTTCGTTCCACAGCCGGCTATCAAGAAAAGAATAAGACAAAGAAATACGACTACATATTTATTTTTTTTCACTTGCATAAAAATCAACCTCTATCTTTTATATTTTATCGATCACACAAATCTTGCGACCAGCTTCTTCTAGGTAAAGCAATCGCAAATCTGCTTGATACACTTCACGCAGCCTTTTTTCCGTAATGATATCATCGACGGCTCCTATCACCAAATTTTTATCGGTCAGGAATGCCGCCTTTCCCTGTAATAAAATCGGTTGTTCCGGGTTATGCGTCGTAATGACAATGGCATAGCCTTTTTGCAGCAGTTTTTTCAAAACCTTCATGATGGCGATTTGATTTTTCAAATCCAAAGCTGACATCGGTTCATCGAGCAAAATAATCCTTGTCTGCTGGACGATAGCTCTAGCGATCGCTGCCATTTGCCGCTGTCCGCCACTGATTCGGTCACAGGGCTGATTTGCATAAGCTTCTATAGCGAGCTCTTCCATCACAGATTCCACCAACGCTATCTCGGTTCGCCCAGGCTGTTCAAATAGGCCTAAACGAGGAGCACAGCCCAAAAGGATATACTCTTTTACCGTATATTGGCAGCGATTTTGATTATCCTGTGTGATATAGGCCAGCTGTGATGCCATCTGCCTCGGCGAAAGCGCTCTTATATCCTGGCCTGCTAAAAGAACCCTGCCAGCTGCCGGGCAAATGAAGCCGGCTAGGCAATTGAGCAATGTAGATTTACCGACTCCATTGGGACCTAGCAAAGTCAAAAGCTCACCTGCTTTTAAGCTAAAAGATACTTGCTCAAATACTTTATGTTCTTCATCATATTGATATGCTATGTTTTCTGCGGCTAAGACAACTTCCATATTTTAGTCTCCTCTATGCTGTTTCATCAATATCCAGGCAAAAAACGGTGCACCAATGAAACCCGTCAATATCCCAAGAGGAATTTCTGCCTGTGTTACGCTTCTAGCCAAAGTATCGACAATAATCAAGAATCCCGCACTGACCACTACCGTAACTGGCAACAGCTTCACATGATCATTGCCAGCTAAAAGCCTTGAAAGATGCGGCATGACTAAACCAATCCAGCCAATCGTGCCGCTTAGGCAAACAGCAGAGGCCGTCAAGAGCGTAGCACACAAAATAACCAAAACGCGTTCACGAAAAAGATTGACGCCGAGGCTTTTGGCTTCTTTGCTGCCTAAAGACAAAACATTGATTCGCCATCTAATCGCAAGCAAAATCCCCCCCGTCAAAAACATCAGCGGGAGAATCATCCACAAAGTATCCCAGCTTACCTTTGCCAGACTGCCAAGCTGCCAATACGTTATATCCGCCAGTTCCGTATCGGGATCAGCCAAATACTTCATCAAGCCAATCAAAGAGCTCATAAAGCCAGCGACAATGATTCCCGACAATACAAGTAAAATATTAGAATTCCGACGCAGAAACAGAGGAATAGCCAAAGCCAATCCCACAGCAACAAGGCCGCCGCCAAATGCCATAAACTGCATCATGGGCAAACTGACATGGAGTAAAATCCCCAAACAAGCACCGACACTAGCTCCATGTGAAACCCCCAAAATATCTGGAGATACGAGAGCATTTCGAAACACAGCTTGATATACTGCCCCAGAAAGCGCCAATGCAGAACCTACAAATACAGCCGCTAAGATACGCGGTAAACGAATTTCCATCACGACATTATACATAGCCTGTGTCCATGTGACATCCACCGAAAAAAAGTTTGATAACAAAATATGAAGCACATCCAACGGACTAAGCCCATATCGACCAATACAAAGTGCGCTTAGAATCAGCCCCAACAACCCTATATTCAGCAAAATCATCCACCACGAAAGAGGTTTTTTCCACATATATCTAGCCTCCATTAAACCCTATTGCAGAAAAACCTTTTCATCCACCTATTGAAGCCCACAAAAAAGAGGACTGGAATTTTCATTCCAAGTCCCCATTGACAGGTATAGCAAAACGTCACCGTCTCTACTTTCATGCGCTTAAAAGACTCTTACGATAAAACTTTTTTCAGCTTCTTTCGTTATTCTACCGTTTCTAGGCAAGAAATGCAAGCTGCCTTATATATTCCTTAGAAAATGCCATTGTCCGACTGATAAAAAGCCGAAAGACTTCGAGCAAAGTCTTTCGGCTTTTTTGTGCAGAAAACAGCGATTAGTTGTTTGCAAACAAAGAACCTTCCGCTTCTGCTGCTTCTATGAATTTTTTCGGAATGCTATCGATAAATCTGCTTTTCTGCAGGATTTTCCCGTTATATTTTCTGCTCCAACTCAAAAACAATCGTTTTTTTGCTCTAGTTATCGCAACATAAAACAATCGCTGTTCTTCTTCCATATTCTTCTTTTTGAGCGATTGGTAGCTCGGAAAAATCCCCTCTTGCAGCCCCGCCAAAAATTCATATTCAAACTCACTGCCCTTAGCCTGATGTATCGTCAAAATGGGGATTCTTGGACGTTTTTCGAGCAAGCGATCAAATTCACTATTTGATAATGCTGCTGTTTTTAAAAAATCAATCAAAGCCTTTTGTGAAGACATTTTTTCTTGATCCATTTCCTTTGCCATCAGATACATTTCACGGATACGATCAATTCGTTCTGGCTGACGATGTTTTTCATAGTATTCTTTAATCCCAAGCTTATCGACGATCTCGGCAATCATCATCGGAACTCTTTTGCCTAGGCTCGCCTGGAAAAGCTGTTGCAGGCCAATTGCCGTCTCTGCAAATGCATCTTTATATGCCGACAGATGCTCTTTTCGCTGCTCTTTGCCAGGCAATATCCGGTCATTGACCACATGGATCAAAAGATCTGCTGTCGTCAAAACATCCTGCAAAGCATCATGAGCTGGCCGTTTTTTCACTGAAAATGTACTGCCAAGAAAGCCCAGCTTGTAGTTTTTCAGGCCCGGATAAAAACGCCGATATAAATCAAGCGTGTCATAAACGCACAAAGCAAAGCCAGCTGCTTCGATATGCTGTCTTCTTAACTGGCTGCGCAAAATTTCAATATCGTAGTTTACATTATGCCCTACAATAACTGCATCTTTGGCGAAATCAAGAAAATCCTGCAAAACAACATCGGCAGGTTCTCCGTGCTCTTGTAAAAACGCATCAGAAAATCCATGAACTACCGCAGAATCTCCCACTGATTTTCTCGGTTGCAAAAAACGTTCAAATACAGCTAGCTCAGCACCTTTGCCATCGAGACGAACTGCAGCGATTTGCACGATATCCTCTTGCTCGGTATCAAGCCCTGTGCTTTCAACATCAAAAACCACGATATTCTCGGCGACTAATGCCTCTGCCAACGGCTCAAATGGGTCACGGCCCGTCTGCACCTGAAACGTTATGAAATCCCCTAATTTAAGTCCCATTTTTTGGCAAGTCAAAGAATCCGCTGCCGCCAACGTCCTCTCCCCAATACCTGGTGAAAATCTTTTTATCAGCCGTTTTAAACTGCTCGCATCATATGGATTGAGCAAAAGCCGCAGACCTGCCAGAACATCTTTTATTTCTTGACGCCGAAAGAACTTAAATTCATCGACCAATATAAATTTTAAGCGTTTCTCTTCTAAAAGTTCCTCATTAAATTGGCTAAAGTATTCACTCAAAACCTGATTATAGCGATTATTTCGCGTAAGCACGCCAATTTGGGAAAAATCCTCCACCTTTAGCTGCTGTATACGCGTAAAAATCCACCGAGCTTCTTCTTCTGCCTGTTCAGCATTTTTCAAGGCAATAGACTCACCACAGATATCACTGACTGCTGAAAAAGGTTCCTGATACACGGCAGCGACTTTTTCAGGAAACAAGCTTTGCAAACAAGCAAATGAAGCTTGAAGAAGCGTCTTTGTCGAACGATAATTTTCTGCAAAACTGATGTCCACAGGATCCCATTCTTTGCGAAAAGACTCTAGAAGCATGGCTGGATCGGAACCTCGCCACTCGTAGATCGTTTGAAAATAATCGCCGCAAAGCAAAACATTATTTCCTGCAAATAGACTTGAAAGAATCTCATACTCAAACAAGCTTGTATCTTGCATTTCGTCGAGCATGATATATTTAAATTTCTTCCGCCAGCGGTCTTTTACATCTTCTCGTTTAAACATTTCATAGACCCTTAAGATCAAATCATTAAAATCCAGCGCGCAAAAGCGCTCCAACTCTCGGTCATAAAGACTGACAAGACTCGCGCCATGTTCCCGTAAATAATTCTGCAAATCAGAACCTTGCGAATATGTCGAGTAACTATCAAGCGCTAATAAACGCTGTTTTTCCTTTTCAAATAACTGCTTGACGACTTCCAGGTAATCAAGTTCTAGATTTTCTGAATAAATTCCGTACAGGCTGCGATAGTGCTTCACCAAGTTAATAAAATTTTGCAAAGGCCCCAGTCTTTGTGCCCCGTGCTCAAGCTCTGCAATAATTTCCTTGCAATCATCTTCATCAAAAATCACAAAATCGCTGCTACTAGATGAATTTTTTGTTTCAGCACGAATGATATCATAGCAAAAACTATGGATGGTTTTTATTACAACGTCCTCACCGCCAACGAGTCCTTTGATTTTCTTTTCTAATTCTTTGCATGCCCGATTTGTAAACGTGATACAAAGGATTTCCTCCGGCAATGCTTTGTTGCCTGCTATGATATTTTCCATACGGCTTGCTAAAGTGCTTGTTTTACCTGTTCCAGCGGAAGCAACTAACAAAATATTTCGGTCCAATGTATTTGCCACTTGCTGCTGCTTTTCATTTAGCATAGTAAAACCTCCTTTCCTTCTAACTTTTGCACGGGCCTAAGCTATTTTTTAACTATACAATGCAATCCATTTATTTACCTATACTATCATTTTTATTTAATACTGCTTCCTATTTTGAGCAAACGCCCAAGGCGTTCTGTCCCGTCTTCAAGAAGTTCTCCTGCGCGAGCCATACATTCTTCAAGTGCCAAGGGCCCTGATACCATGCTTGCCGCTGCAGCTATCCCTTCATTATAGACAGCCTGGTATTCTTTTCCTAATCCGCCAGACAGGCAAATCGTAGGAACATTATATTTCTTAGCAAGCTTAGCTATACCGACAGGTGCTTTGCCAAAAGCCGTCTGATAATCCGTGCAGCCTTCACCCGTCAAGATGAAAGCTGCCCCCGGGAGCAGTTTTTCAAATTCCATGGTATTTAAAATGATTTCTATTCCGGGGCGCAGCTGCGCGTTTGTAAAATAAAGAAGCCCTGCACCGAGCCCACCGGCAGCTCCTGCACCAGGCAGCATGGCTACAGCTTTACCCGTCGCTTGATCAGCAACTCGCGAAAAATGAAACAGTGCGTCGTCGAGCTCTTTGACCATATCGTCCGTTGCTCCCTTTTGCGGGCCATACACAGCCGAAGCTCCATTTGCTCCACACAAAGGATTTTCCACGTCACAAGCAACTAAAATCTCAGTTTCGAGTAAACGAGGATCGATTCCACGGCAATTGATTTGCTTAAGCTGTGATAAATGGATGCCACCAAATTTAAGCTCGACACCATCTTTATCCAAAAACTGCACGCCTAAAGCCTGTGCCATACCGGCGCCGCCATCATTGGTCGCACTGCCGCCTATACCGATGATAAGTTTTCGTATCCCCTTATCTAAAGCTGCTTTTATAAGCTGTCCTGTTCCATATGTAGTTGTATAACGTGGATCCCTTCGCTTTATCGGAACAAGCGGCAAGCCTGAGGCAGCTGCCATTTCTATGACCGCAGTTTTTCCGTCTCCCAAAAGGCCAAAACAGGCATCTATATCTTCTTGTAACGGTCCCATCACTTGCTGCGTTACAAGGCTTCCTTTCGTTGCCATGACCAGAGCCTCTACCGTTCCCTCACCGCCATCTGCAATTGGAAGCTTATATATCTTCGCTTTTGGAAACACTTTGCTGAGACCTCGTTCCATAGCATTAGCAACCCCGGCAGCTGATAAACTTCCCTTAAATGAATCCGGTGCGATGATTATATGCATAAAAAATCCTCCTCATTTCCAAGTTTTTTTGCGTCAAGTCCATAAATTTCATCTCTTGCATTAAAGCGTGGGGTCCTATCAATTTTCCTATAACTCTTCGGTTTCATTTGCCGCCTAAAACGTCGAATATCAAAGAGCTCGACTCGAATGTGGCACAAGATGCTTTCTCATTGATCGATACGGGCAACTGCACGGATTGGAGCTCCATCTGCATCACTCAATTTTAGAGGTAAAAAGCTAAAAAAATACGAACTTTTTGTCCGCAACGCGCTTAAATTCGTAAGATTTTCAACAAGCAAAACATCTGCTCCCAATAAGATTCGATGTGCATGTTCTGTTGCCCCCACAGTAGAATCAACACTGAGTGTATCAATACCGACCAAAGAAACCCTTTTCTCGACTAAATAGGCTGCACCACTTTCTTCTATATACGGATGGCTAAAGTATTTTTCTTGTGCGAAATATCGGTCCCACCCCGTTCGTATGATGACAAAACTGCCTTCATCGATAGATCGTTCATATGGCGTAAAGCACTCTTTATCCAAAGCCATATGCTCGATTGTCGGTTGTACGTCGATCACAACGCCCTTCCCCATAAAACGATCAACAGGAAACTGCGCCAGTGTCTTTCCTCCCACAATAAAATGACACGGCGCATCCATATGGGTTCCCGTATGGGAACTGCAAGTTAAATGCATGACTTGGCAATGATCTTCTTTATGTGTCAGTGCCAGCGAAAGTTCTACTTCAGGATCGCCCGGATACACCGGCATGTTATTTTTGATTTCATGGGTCAAGTCAATCCATAGGGACTCGTTCACTTCTATCATAAAACCACCTCATATGATTTAGCCTCTTCGTATTTCCCCATAAAAAAGCTGTGGCAGGAATGTTCCCGCCACAGCTTTAAGCGGCTAAATACCGACTCTTAATGCTTTCACGGTTATATTGACTTCTTGCACAATCATGCCCGTCATATATTCAACCGCTTCTTTTATTTTTTGTTGTGCTTCCCGAATCAATGTCGGGATATGCTTTCCGTAATGCAAGATAACCTCGCAGGAAATCTCAATGCCACGATCTTCATCGCCTTTCCAAATATGGCGGACATGAATCCGTGACGTTTTGATTGCTTGTTCTTTGCCTACAACGATCCGATTAACGATAGCAGATATGGCTGAATCATCGATGATAAGCTTGCCATAATAGCTAAAAACTGGTCTTACGATTGATTTTTCACCTAAACGGCGACGTTTCGTCTGCGATTTTTTGAAAAAAGACTGTATAGGGTCTATCAAATAACCTGAAAAATGTGGCTTCAGTTCAATCGTCGGTACAGGAATAATATGTTTGCCCTCTTTCATCCGACAAACATATGCTTTTTCCATTTCCGCTTTCGTCGCAATATCTTCAATGCGAATAATTTTTGATATGCGCGGAATCCCAAGGATTTTCGCAATCTTGTACACCATATTTTCAGACGTCCCCAAAAGCAAAAGACGCTGCGGCGCTTCGCGTTCAAGTGCCGCTTTCACCTCTTCCGCATGACCGGGTAAGATGAAGATAGCGCGGCGAACTGCCATTATTTTGCTAGGTTCGCGTTTAGCCGAGGAACCAGCAATGATCTTGCCATCTTTTATTAAAATTCCATCATCAATGATTGCATCCGCTTGATATTCATGTGCGACAATCAATGCCCGATGGCTTTTACCGGTTCCACTCGGCCCAACTAAGGCGATAACATCCATTTTACTCTCTCCTTACAAGTGTTTCTTACTTCGCTCTAGAATAAATCTCCTGAGCGAAACGATCTTCTATCGTAAATTCTCCAAGATTTTGTGGGTATCGCGTTGCAATTGCATGATAATCGGATCCGCCGCTTAAAAGAAGATTATGTTTTTGTGCCATTTCCTGATATTTCAACGTAACTTCTTTATCATGCTGCGGATAAAAGACTTCAAGTCCATCAATTCCAGAACAGATTACTTTTTCTACCAATGCATCATTTCCAACCAACATTGGATGGGCCAGAACTGAAAGGCCACCTGTCTTTTTGATTAAAGCGACGATTTCTTCGACACTTAAACGATAATGTGACACATATGCTGGCCCATTTTTATACAAAAGGGCATGGAATACATCTCCTACCGTAGAAAAGTACCCCCGCGCGACCAACGCTCTAGCGATATGTGAACGACTAATGGATTTACTTTCGCCGGCAAGCTTCAAGACCTCCGCTTCCGTAAGGGGATAGCCAAGATCATGCAGTTTTTCGACCATTTGTGAAAAGCGTGTCCAGCGTGCCTCTACGACTTCATCTAGCTTCTCTTGCAACGCTGATGAAAAAATATCTATATTATAGCCTAATATATGTATTTCATGACCAATATCATGTGCACTGAATTCTATGCCAGGAATAATCTTGATTCCTTTTGCAGGATAAAGTCCTTCTTCATATAAATGCAATATGCCATCGACCGTATCATGATCGGTAATCGCTATATAGGAAAGTCCTGCCTTTTTTGCTGCCGCTACTATATTTTCCGGAGATAGCCTTCCATCGGAAAACGTCGTATGCATATGCAAATCACTTGGCAAGTTCGCCACCTCCACTCACTTTGCCATAACCTCTTTCTACGCCTATATGCCTTAAATAAGAAACCCTGTTCTTTTGGAACAGGGTTTCTTATTCTTTTTATCGAGGCTGAACAATCAATTTTATCGCTGTCCGTTCCTCGCCATCAATCAAAATATCGGTAAATGCGGGGATACAAATCAAATCGACGCCATGCGGCGCCACAAAACCTCTAGCGATAGCCACAGCTTTTACTGCCTGATTAAGCGCGCCCGCTCCAATGGCCTGCATTTCTGCGCTGCCAGATTCGCGTAAAACTCCTGCTAAAGCGCCTGCAACAGAATTTGGGTTCGACTTAGCTGATACTTTTAAAACTTCCATGATTAGCACGCTCCTTTTATAAGTTAGAAAGCATTACTTATACTACCTGGAATAAAAAAATACCTAATACAAGTCTATATTCTTTCTTTGGGAAAAATCTCCTGCTTTTTTTACAGATTTTCCCCATCATGCAATAAAATCCTTTGAATTGCAGTCGTTTTATTTGTTGTATCATCAAATTCGACAAGTACAGCAGAAAACACATTCGGGCCTTCGGCAAGATCGAAGCGCACCGGCCTGCATGTTTGAAACTTTTCTAATATGCGATCCGTTTGCACACCTAAAACAGAATTCCATGGACCAACCATACCTAAATCCGTTATATAAGCTGTACCCTCAGGTAAAATTCGCTCATCCGCTGTCTGTATATGGGTATGTGTCCCAACGACACAACTCACTCTACCATCTAAATACCAGCCCATTGCCATTTTTTCTGAAGTTGTCTCTGCATGCATATCGAGTAAGGCTATATCATACTGCCCATCTATTTCTCTTAAGATCTCATCGATTTTTTGAAAAGGACAATCCATTGGCGGCATGAAAGCACGTCCCGACAGATTGATCACCGCAATGTTTTTGGCCCGAAAAGGATATATACAATAGCCTTTTCCCGGAGCGCCTTCCGGATAATTCGCCGGACGAATCAAAAAGGGCTCTTGATCGATAAATTCAAGGACATCTCTTTTATCCCAAACATGATTGCCTGATGTGATGATATCCGCGCCACCATGATATAACGCGTCTAAAGATTTGCGCGTGATGCCTTTGCCGCCAGCTGAATTTTCACCATTTACGACAACCACATCAATTGCATATTTTTTCTTTAATTGCGGTACATATTGTGCAAAAGCACTGCGTCCCGGACGACCGCAGACATCACCTACGATTAAAATTTTCAAAACGAGATCCCCCTATTTATTGAATACCATAACACGGCCTTCTTCGCGTATGCCAATCATACGCTCTGCCACATGGTTTATCTTCATGCTTCCAATCATATGATCGATGACTTCTTCGCGAACAACTTCTGCTTCTTCTAACGTATCACGGTTCACATCACTGATGAGTACCTGCCCATAATGTTCTCGCATCAATGTACTGATCAGGCTGATCTCACCTTGTGATAAGGTGACAACGTCACGGACGATATGCAAAAAAGAAATTTCGTCTTCTGCATCCAAATGAATTGCAATTTTTGCCTGGGAAAAGCCTTCCAATAAATGATATGTCATAATACTATCTTTAATGAACTCCTGTGTTGCCGCCAATTCATCTGGCTTTGGCACTTTATCCAAAACAAACGTCAAATTCAAAGAATCATCTTCGGGT
>CBDTTM010000015.1:0-25135 GCA_965363355.1 uncultured Selenomonadaceae bacterium
ATCGCTCAAAGGTTCGATATCCCAACCAGCTCGATCATGTGCATCGGTGACAATTACAATGACATCGATATGCTCAAGTTCGCCGGACTAGGCATTGCCATGGGAAATGCTCCGAATGATGTGAAAAAGCAGGCAAAAAAAGTAACGAGTACCAATGACGAAGATGGCGTGGCTCTGGCCATTCAAAAATATTATTTTGGGGAATAACTGCGGTTCATGCTATAATAATAACAGTCGTACTACTCTTCGGAAAGATTGGTGATTATCCATGGCAAGATTATCAAAACGCATCCAGCAAAAAAACAAGAAACCAGCACCACCCCCGAAAGTAAAACCAGGACGGGACATCATGATCATTCTCTTGATTATCCTGACCTTCTCTATTTTGGCTTTTGGCTGGCAAATCCTAGGCACGATAGACATTATCATGTATTCTATGCTCGGCGTTTCACTTGTTTGCAGTTACGTTCATCGGCACGCCGAATTGCCAGAAAACGTTCATCAATGGCTGGAACGAATTTGTCAGGCCTGCATGGGACTGGCTTTCATTTTCTTTCTTTACGTTGCCTATCTGCAATTTACCGCTTAATCACACTTCAAAAAAGGCCATCTGCCTCGCAGGTGGTCTTTTTGTTATCTATATCCGTAGAAAAAACAAAGGGCTTGCTGAAAATCCAGCAAGCCCCAAAGAGCGACCAACCTCGCTCTCTTATTATGAAGATATCCTTGCCTTACAACCTTTTAAGCGAATAAGCCAACGGCATAACCAACAATGCCAATTGCAAACAAACCCAAAATGATGAGCAACGGATTGATGCCTTTTTTAAGCAAATACATGCAGGCAAAAGTCATAAGAAGTGGAATGATGCCTGGCATCAAGCTGTCTAATACCGACTGCACTGTCGTAATGACGACCTTGCCATCACTTGCCGTATACGTTGAAAGAACAAACGGCATATTTACCGTTGTCCATTTGGCAACCAAAGCTCCCATGACGAGCAACCCGAGCACAGAAGCACCTTCTGTGAGGTATCTGAGTTTATTGCCACCAATATCGGAAACGAGTTGCGTTCCCTTTTCATAACCATACATGACACCATACCAGTTGGTCGCCAAACGAATCACATTAAAAGCTATAAAGAAAATCAATGGACCGAGCAGGCTTCCCGTCAAAGCAATGCCAGCACCCAATGCCGCCAGTACCGGACGCAAGGTCCCCCAAAAAATCGGATCGCCGACGCCTGCCAGCGGACCGATCAGTCCGATTTTGACACCGCTGATGGTCGCTTCGCTAATATCTGCACCATTGGCCTTTTGCTCTTCCATCGCCGCTATGATTCCCATAATCGGTGTAGCCAAAAACGGCTGCGTATTGAAAAATTCTAAATGGCGCTGCAGAGCTGCCTTGAGGTCATCGCCTTTATAAAGCTTCTTTAATGCTGGAATCATCGAAACACAAAAGCCGATTGCCTGCATTCTTTCAAAATTAAAAGAACCTAATAAGAAATTCGAGCGGATGAATATAGAAACTAGATCACTTTTTGTCAATGTTTTTTCAGCCATGATAAATTCCTCCTCTATAATCACATTAAATCTGAATCGTCGATCGCGTCGATACTGCCGCCACTGACGCATCCCGTGGCATTGAGTTCACGAGCCAATGATTTCACATGGAAATACGCACAGATCAGACCGACCGCACCAAACCCAATCAAGTTGATATTGGTGAAAACTGCCAATAAGAATCCGAGAAAGAAAAATGGCATTAATGATTTGGCATTCATCATATTAATGACCATGGCATATCCGACAACAACGATAAAACCACCAGATACTTGGAGTCCCCTTGTAATGACCTCCGGAATAGCGCCGAGCAAGGCGTTGACTGTGTCCGTACCTGCGACCAACCCAACGAGAGCTGCCGGAACAGCTACACGGATAGCTTGAAGCATCAAACCGAGGAAATGGCACATTTCGATGCCGCGAATGTTGCCTTCAGCAGCATATTTATCCGCCAAATGCTGAAAGAATACCGTAATCGTCCGAACGAAGATAGTCAGTACCTGTCCAGCAGCAGCGATAGGAATTGCGATTGCAATGCCCGCACCGATGGATTGATGTCCAATAATGACCAAGATTGCCGAGATGACACTAGCTAAAGCCGCGTCTGGCGCCATTGCCGCACCGACATTCATCCAGCCAAGAGCGAGCATCTCAAGCGTACCACCAAGAATAATACCAGTCGTGATATCTCCGAGGACCAAACCCACTAAGGTACAAGCGATGAGTGGGCGATGTGTCTGCGCTTCATCAAGGACGCTTCCCATCCCAGAAATTGCCGCAACGATAATCAGTAAAATAAGAGTTCCTGTTTCCATAAAAATAGCCCCTTTCGATTTTTGATATTTATAATAATTTCATTGCCTGTAATTTTTCGATGACATCAACTTTAGGATCTTTTACAAGTTGTCTCATCTCAAGCTTTACACCGAGATCACTGAGTTTTTTAAGTGAATCGACGTCTTGTTCATTTACAGAAACTGCTGGTGATATCTGTGTTTTCCCCTCCACATAACGCATCCCGCCAAGATTGACGAGGTCAAACGGCACGCCGCCTTCGACCATGCGAAGAACATCCGTTGGATTGGTGAACAAAAAGAATGTCTTGAAGCTATCGTATTTCGGGTTTTTAAACGCCTCAATTGCTTTTGCCACCGGCACGATATAAGCTTTAAGACCCGGCGGAGCCACTTGCAAAACGAGCTGTTTACGAAGCTCATCTTGTGCTACCTCATCACTGCAGCACATAATACGATTGCAATCATAGGTTTTGACCCATACCGTTGCAACTTGACCATGGATTAAACGATCATCGATTCTAACATAACTGATTTCCATTGTTTTTCCTCCGTTCAAATCAAAAGTGTCCAATTTTCAGTAAATCATCTATTTCTTATAATTCATCCTCGCCACTATCTTTTAGAAGTGTTCGATGAAAATTATTCAAGCCCATCTTCCCTGCCTCGATCGCTTTTTCGGTGAGCTCGACGATGGAAAGTTCTTCTGAGCCGCTGCTTTGTACGCTCATCATTTCGATGAGCATCGGCAGATTTACACCAGCGACGACACCGTAAGAATCGGATTGCATGGCGATACGGCACGCTGCATTATACGGGCTGCCACCAAAAAGATCGTTGAGAAATATTACACCATCTTTTGTATCGAGTTCCTCGAGTGCTGCTTCATATTCTTTTACTAAATCCTCTACCCCCTTCCCTGGAATAAGATGAATCGATTTTACATTGCTCGACGAACCGAAAATCATTTCCGCCGTACTAAGCAATTCCCGGGCAAAATAACCATGAGTTCCTATAATGATTGCCAGCATAAGCAGCCTCCTCTTTTTCGTACAATAATAAAATCTTTATCATTGTATAATTTTTTTATATACACCTTTATGTATTGCAAGTGTCGTGCCAACTTGTGTGTCAATAAAAAAAGCGCTGTTTTCCAAGGCACCAACAAAAACATCCGACAGTTTATGACACACTATAAAATAATATGACATACTATCATGTTTATTGGCACACTGTAAAACAGCGCTGACACAGTATTCAATTCAATGGCAGATTTTCATTATAGACTTAAATCATTGAAGCAATCAATGCCTTTTCATCTCTTGTTAAAGTAATTTTTATCGAATTCTCAAAAACCACAGCCGCTTCATCGACACACATAAGCTTATTTTCGTCAATTGGCGGATACTCCTCTTCATCATATAATAGGCCATTGTGCATGACCATGCGCTCCAACGCACAACCGCAGTGCACCAAAAGCCTTATTCTTTGCGGGTTGCTCAACTGATAGCCAAGATTCTTTTCCAAACAAGCATCAAATTTCAATAGTGTGTCAATAATCTTGGCAGGATTCAAATACGTGAGCATTTCAATCAAGCTTTCTTCACAAAAGCTTCTGAGCACGAGATTTTTATTTTGCACCGGCAGCCTCGAACTCCCCATGCCTAGAAGTGTTTGCAAAATACTTTCGATTTCTCCATCAATGACCTTTTCCAGCGGAATATATGGTATGTCACATTTAGGATTGGCGACACCAACAACTGCAATGATGTGATAATCCATCGTAAGTTGTGCAATCGATTCTTTGACCTTAAACAACCCAATCGGAATTACTTTTATTGGCCGTGGTGCCATCGTCAAAAGCAAATCTTCCAAAATCCGCTGCAACTTTTCTGCCGTCCCTTTGCCAGAAGCACAAATGGTCACAACGGCCTCCGCTTTTTTTAGCTGTCCGGCTGCAAGCGGAGCCACACTGTTTTCATAGCCCTTAAAATTGGTGAGCGATTCATAAACCGCATTGAGGCTGATGCCGCTGACATCCGCTTTACGAATCGCTTCAAGTACAAGCGGTGTTGATACCATGTCGATTGTCTGTACCGAAACCTTAAGCTGCTCACTGATAAGCGGCCCAAAATTGACAATTGACCCCATATCGGTGAGCAATAAAATTCCTTTTTGGCAGTCGCGTTGCTGCAATTGTTGGATGAGTTTTTCATACACTTCCTGTGGCTGAAGTTCAAGCGGCATATCTAATACGATCAGGTTCTTCAAATCGACATTGAGCAATTTTTGCGCGACATCAGTCATGGAGCTGGCTGTATGCATGCCATGCATGATTACGGCAATGATGATCTTATCCTCATCATCATCTTCTTTCAACGAACTGAGCAGCATGGCAAAATATTCGACTTCAGCTGGTGGAACCGTTATGTGGTAATAATCTTCAATCTTCTCCTTGATTTCTATTGCCAGCTGAAATTCTTCACTATCTTGGCTCACCGTTCCCTCGATTGCATGCGAGAGCAATGGCTGCTTAGCCCGGATTCGTTTGAAAAATACGCCCAGATGCAAACTGAACGCATATAAAAATCGATCGAGTGAACCAATCTTTAAATGTTTTTGCACAATAGCTGCAATTTCTTCCGTAAAATCAATCAAGTCATAATCAATGATTTTGAGCAAACGATCATGCACGGACATCTTGAAATCGCTTTGCTGGTTGCAAAACGATTTTATATAGGCGTTCACATCAGCTGCAATCATCTGTTTGATTACGGAGCTTTCAATATTTTCACTTTTCATCGCCTTTATTTTCTTATCAACGAGATGATATAGATTAAATGACGTATCTTCCATTTCTTCCATCGGAAGCTTACGTCCCCCTGTCGGCGTCAGCAAGAGAGGCTCCGTGATGTATTCGCTGATCAGTGCCAAATCCCGGCGATTGGCACTTAGCGCCAAAAGACCGGCTTTAATGGATGCCGGCAAAAGCTTGAAATCGATTTCAATGAATTCGGGATTGTCGATACCATTCAAAAAAGCTTGTGCACACAAAAGCTTGATATTAGATTTCATTTGGCCGACATTGCCAGCACCGATACTTCCAATCAAAGCCTTTAAGGCCTCGACTGTGATTTTCACGGGTTTATGAATTGAACGGACCTCATTGGCCAGCAGCAATTTCGTAATTTCGAGTTTTTCTTCCATCGACCTGTTGAGCAGCGGCTGAATCTTTATGATATTAGGAATACGCCGCATAAAAGTCTTTGTCAGCACTGAATCTGGATTTTCCGTCGTGGCTCCGATAATGAGCACAGTTGCCTTACGATCACGCGTCGTCTCACCAAGACGATTAAACGTCCCTGTATCCATGAAATAAAACAGCATTTCCTGACCCTCTGGCGGCAAACGGTGAATTTCATCGAGGAATAATATGCCTTGGTCCGCTGCTTCGACCAAACCTGGTTTTACCGTATCCGCACCAGTGAAAGCCCCCTTATTGTGCCCAAAGATATGGGAGAGCAACAGCTGGGGATTGTTATAGTAATCCGCACAATTAAAGGTAATAAATGGTGTTTTATCATCAAAACGATCTATGCTGCGCCCATACTCATGCATCATATGGGCAAATAAAGTCTTGCCGACCCCAGTCTGCCCAACGATCAAAGTATGAAGACCATGCGGTGGATACAAAATGGCCGCTTTTGCCTGCTCGATTTGCTTTTTGAGGCTGCCGTCGGATCCGATCAGGCAATCAAAGGCGCTCTTGGTCCGGGCTACGCCCTCAACTGGCGTTAAAGCTGCCACCTCCTGCATCAACTTAGCTTGGCTTTCACCACTATGGCTTTGTTCAAAGACAGCCTTATCAAAATAACGCACCGGACGACCAGAAAATTTGACGATTTTCCCCTGGCGATGCAAATTGTTCAATTCACGGCTGACATTGCTGCGAATGATCTGGAGGCGTTCTGCAATTTCACCAGCTTCAATGCCTATGGGCTCACCGGCTTGCAGAGTTTCACCCGCAGACCATTCTTGTATAAATTGGTATATTTTATCTATGCGTTTCATTCGATCGCCTCTTCACTCTTTATTGCTCAGACCGGTCTGGTTTTATTTTTTCTGGCCTCAACTGCCTCTTTTCCCTTACCTTATGTATTTGGGCAAAATCTGCTCAAAAAAAGACTGCCCCATCGGCGAAAATTCGCTAATGCGGCAGTCTTCGTTATTTTATCAATAATTTTCCGCTTTTACTTGGAAATAAGCCTTCGGATGATCACATATTGGGCAAATCTCCGGAGCCTTGTCCCCTACATATACATGTCCACAATTAGCACACTGCCAAATGACTTTGTCATCTTTTTGGAAAACTTTATCTTCTTCTACATTGGCTAAAAGCAATTGATATCTTTCATCATGCTCTTTTTCGATTTTAGCAACGCCTTCGAATAAGAATGCAATCTTTGTGAAACCCTCTTCTCTGGCTGTTTTGGCAAACCCTGGATACATCGATGTCCATTCATAATTTTCGCCAGCTGCAGCATCTTTAAGATTTTCTGCAGTCGAGCCTATTCCATGAACAAGTTTAAACCAAATCTTAGCATGTTCTTTTTCATTGCCTGCGGTTTCTTCAAAAAGGCTGGCAATCTGAACATACCCTTCACTCTTTGCCTTCGACGCGTAATACGTGTATTTGTTACGAGCCTGCGATTCTCCGGCAAACGCCTCTAATAAATTTTTCTCGGTCTGTGAACCTTTTAAATCCATCCAAAATCGCCCCTTTAATCGTATTTTTTTAGCCAATCACGAAAAACCAATTGTTTAACAATGGTTCTTGCTCATTATTATATAGCAAAACCACGTAAAGTCAATAAATCTTTGCACCCTGTTTTTCGGTCAAATCCTCACATATCCTTGGCTGCAACAGGGCCTCTCGATAAGGCGATAGCACCAGTTCGTGCTATTTCGACGATTTCATAATCCGACAAGACTTCGCACAGCGCATCAATCTTGCTTTGCTCGCCCGTTAACTCAATTACGACATTCTCCCTGCTGACATCGACGATCTTCGCCCGAAAGATATTGACGACATTGCTGATATCCGCCCTTGTCGCCGGCGTTGCCTTAACCTTCAAAAGGACCAACTCACGCTTGATGGAGTCAACCTCGCTTAAATTGACGATCTTGATGACATCAATGAGTTTTGATAACTGGTTGACGACCTGTTCGAGCTCTTGCTGGCTGTCAACTGAAACAACGATATTGATGCGCGTCACATCGGCTTCTTCTGTGTATCCGGCGGCAATGCTTTCAATATTGAATGCACGTCGGCTGATAAGCCCAGCAACATGCGTGAGTACGCCCGGCTTATTATCTACCAAAACTGCCAATACATATTTTTTCATCATGCATCCCCCAATACCATTTGATCAAGACGCCTGCCGCCAGGCACCATTGGCAAAACATCTTCCACCGAAGGAACCATGACATCAATGAGTGCCGGTCCCTCATGGGACAAAAATTCACGCAGTACAGGCTCCAGCTTTTCCGGCTCACTTACCATAAATCCCTTAACGCCCATAGATTCAGCCAATTTAACAAAATCCGTCTTGCCATTGAGCTCTGACTGCGAGTAGCGTTCCCCATAAAACATTCGCTGCCACTGCGATACCATGCCGAGTACATGATTATGCAGGACTACTACCTTTATATCGATATCATAGTCCGCGGCAGTCGAAAACTCCTGACAATTCATCATGATACTGCCATCACCTGTAATCAAAACGACGCTTTTTCCTCTTTGGCCAAGTTTAGCTCCAAGCGCCGCTGGAAGCCCATATCCCATTGTGCCTAGGCCCCCAGAAGTCATCAGGCAGCGGGCCTGATTAAATTTATAAAACTGTGCGGTCCACATCTGATGCTGCCCAACATCAGTTACTACCAATGCATCTTCTGGTGTCAACTCGCTTATTTTTTCAATCAACTGCTGTGGCATGATACAACTTTCATCTTTTTTATAAGACAAAGGCTTTTCCTCATGCATTGCGATGAGTCCATCGCGCCAAGGCCCAAAACGCAGTTCAAGTTCACCAGCTATCGCGGTTAATTGTTTTTCAAATAATGGCATCGACCAACGAAGATCGGCACAGATTCGATAATCCGCTGCCACATTCTTGTTGATTTCCGCGGGGTCCACGTCAAAATGGATAATTTTTGCCTTCGGGGCAAATTGACTGACGATACCAGTCACGCGGTCATCAAAACGCACACCGATGCCAACTAAAAGATCGCATTCCATCACTGCCATATTCGCCGCATAAGTTCCATGCATACCCACCATTCCTAGATTACCTTCATAAGAGTCTGGCACACAGCCAAGCCCCATCAAGCTCATGACAACAGGCATCGCCGTGTTTTGACAAATGCGCGTAACAGAATTCGCCACATCGGCAATCGTAGCTCCACCGCCGACAAAAAAAAGAGGTTTTTCTGCTTGTCGCAGTGCCTTCACGGCCGCCTCTATATCGGCTTCATTGCCAACAAAATCTCCCTTATAACCGCGAAGATTCACAGTCTCAGGATATTCATATTCAAGTTCAGCGGCAAAGACATCCTTGGCCACATCAATGACTACCGGTCCAGGTCTCCCTGTTCTAGCAATAAAAAACGCTTCCTTCAATACCCGTGGCAGATCCTCGACTTTTTTGACGAGATAATTATGTTTGGTAATTGGCGTCGTAATCCCGCACATATCAGCTTCTTGGAACGAATCCTTGCCAATGAACGGGTTAGCTACCTGCCCGGTAATACATACAAGCGGTACAGAATCCATATTCGCTGTAGCTATTCCAGTCACAAGATTAGTTGCGCCAGGTCCTGATGTCGCAAAACATACGCCAACTTTTCCTGTCGCTCTGGCATAGCCATCGGCAGCATGTACAGCCCCCTGCTCATGTTTGGTCAAGATATGCGGAAACTCCATTTTGTATAACTCATCGTATAAAGTCAGTACTGCGCCTCCCGGATACCCAAATACAACACTTACATCTTCTTTTTTCAAACTCTCTATTACAGCTTGCGCTCCATTTATCACCAAGCCAGCTCCCCCTTTACGACTTTACAGTAATTTTCTATATATTATATACTACATTTATAATACATAGCAATATAAAAACAACATTTGTTTTCCTAAAAAGAATTAAAGTTTACGAATAATGAAATCAAGCGTAAAAAAACAATCCACATGCTAAGTGAATAAACAGTAAAAATTTTTTCTCGATGTTGCTTTTGCAACAATACAAAGGCAAGCAAGCGTAGTATAATTCAGATATAGAAAAGAACAACGCTTCCTCATTACCAAAACAAAAAAAAAGGATAAGGTGATATATTATGATTCGACAAATGATAAAGATCGACGAAGACAAATGCAACGGGTGTGGCCTCTGTACAGAAGCCTGCCACGAAGCAGCCATTGAGATCATTGATGGCAAAGCTAAAGTTATTCGGGATGATTTCTGTGACGGTCTTGGCAACTGCCTCCCAGTTTGCCCAACCGGCGCGATAACTTTTGAAGATCGCGAAGCCGCCGCTTATGACCAAGCAGCTGTTGATGCACATCTTGCAAGAACAAATCCAGCCAAAGCGCTTGAACATGCACAAGCACATACCCCTCATGCCGGTGGCTGCCCAGGCATGCAAGCACGCCAATTGAGCCCAAAAGCTGCACCAGCAGCTGCTGTAAAATTCGAGCAAGAATCCCAGCTTCGCCAATGGCCAGTACAAATCAAACTCGTACCGATAAACGCACCATACTACCAAGGAGCTCATCTGCTCATCGCTGCGGATTGCACAGCTTATGCTTATGCAAATTTCCATGAAGAATTCATCAAAAACCATATCGCGATCATCGGGTGTCCTAAGCTTGATGATATTGACTACAGCGAGAAACTGGCTGCAATCATCCGAGAAAATGATATCAAGAGCGTAACCATCGTACGCATGGAAGTTCCTTGCTGCGGCGGAATTTCCCATGCTGCAACGGTAGCACTCAAAGAAAGCGGTAAATTCATTCCTTGGAATATTGTCACGATTGGAATTGACGGCAGCATCATTGCCGATTAAAGGAGCGCGATCTATATGCCTTATATCAAAAACCTAGTCCCTGAAACCATTGCAAATCTATCCGGCTTAGTGCAGACAGCACCGGGCCAAATCGTCAGCAAAACACTGGCCCAAAACGAAGCCTTGAGTTTGACCCTTTTTGCTTTCGCCAAAGGTGAAGAAATAAGTTCACACCTCTCCGATGGCGATGCTATGGTCAACGTTCTTGAAGGAACTGGCCGATTCACTGTCGACGGACATGATTATTTACTGCAAAGCGGCGAATCACTCGTCATGCCCGCAGGAAAGCCACATGCCGTTTACGCCGAAGAAGATTTCAAGATGTTTCTCGTCGTTGTCATGCCGGTACCGACAAAAAAACTCGATAAATAATACAGAACGAAGCCCTGCTTTTATGTTAAAATAAGAGCAGGGCTTCCTTATTAAAAAATCGAAGCAATAAACGATATTTTGCGGAGGGATCATTATGATTGGCATGGTTATTGTTTCACACAGCGCTAAAGCCGCTGAAGGAGTCCGCGAATTGGCTTTGCAAATGGCCGCACCTGAGCTTTCAATCATCGCTGCCGGAGGAATGGCCGATAATATTCTCGGCACAGATGCTATTAAAATACAGACTGCTATCGAAACAGCCGACAGTGGTGACGGCGTACTCGTCCTCGTCGATTTGGGCAGTGCCGTCTTAAGTACCGACCTAGCAATCGACCTTTTGACACCTGAGCTTAAACAACGCGTCTTGATTGCTGATGCACCACTGCTCGAAGGAGCAGTCATGGCCGCCATCGAAGCTTCTGTTCCCGGCAGCACCTTGCAAAAAGCTGCCGATACTGCCGAAGCCGCAAAAAAATTGCAAAAGCACTTATAAAAGAAAAAAGGTTCATCACCGCAACTGGGTGATGAACCTTTTTTGTCGTGCTATTTTTGTAATTCAACGTTTATATTTTTCACTCAGCACCGATAATTTTTGGGCCAAAGCTGCCGAAAAAACTTCTTTGCCCACACGCCACTGCCAGTTCGTCCCAACAGTTCCTGGTCGATTCATCCGGGCCGTATCCCCTAGATGCAGAATATCCTGCATTGGAATAATTGCCGTTGCTGCCGGCGCCGCATAGGCAAATTCAATGAGCTTATCGCAGATAGCCTCCGGCGAAGGATCTTTGGCATCAATAAAGCGCGATAAAATGTCTGCAGTCTGGATATCTAAATCCTGTCTGACCCAACCAATCGTCGTATTATTATCATGGGTTCCGGTGTAGACTACTGCATTTTCACCGCAAGCAAACCCGAACATTTTTTTTGCATTGAGCTGCAAAGCAAAATGAAGTACGCGCATCCCCGGAAAGCCACAATCGCGCCGCAATTGCTCGACTTCCGGCGTAATGATGCCCAAATCCTCCGCAATGACCGGCATTTGCCCAAAATATTTTTCCAACGTCTGAAAAAATCCCCGACCAGGGCCTTTCACCCATTTTCCCTCCATAGCTGTTTTTGCTTCGCCATCAACCTCCCAGTACGATTCAAAACCACGAAAATGGTCCACACGAATAATATCTACCATTTCCAAAAGAACCTTAAATCGTTTGCGCCACCAATCATAATCATCCTTTTTCATCTTGTCCCAGCAATAATGCGGGTTGCCCCAAAGCTGCCCCGTTTCGCTGAAATAATCTGGCGGCACGCCTGCGACCTTGATTGCTTTTCCTGTTGCATCAATTTCAAACAAATCCTGATGTACCCAAACATCAGCACTATCGAGCGAAATAAAGATTGGCATGTCGCCAATGATTTTTACATCATGACGATTTGCATGGTCTCTGACCAAATGCCACTGCCGAAAGAACTCATATTGAAGGAATTTTTGATATTCGATTTCAGTAGAAAGACGTTCGCGATACTGAGCTAAAACTTCCGGCTTCCGACTTTTCACGCTAGATTCCCACTGCATCCATGGCAAATCATCGAATTCTTTTTTTAAGGCAGTGAATAACGCATAATCATCCAGCCAAAAAGCCTGATGCTCACAAAACTTATGATATCCACTGTGTTTAGCCGCCCGTTGCACAAATTTAGCAAAGGCGCAGCGAAGGCAGGCTGCTTTGGCGGCCCAAACACGTTCATAATCGATTGGACCGCTTTGATAGCCAAAAGATGCTGCTGCCAATTCTGCTTGATCGATCAATCCGTCTTCATAAAGAATAGCTGGAGACAATAACAAAGGATTGCCCGCGAAAGCCGATGAAGACTGGTACGGAGAATATCCATATCCGACTGGATTCAGCGGCAAGATCTGCCACAAACGCTGCCCCGACTGATGCAAAAAGTCAATGAATGCATAGGCATCTGGACCAAAGTCACCAATGCCGTATTCACTTGGTAAAGACGTCGGATGCAGCAAAATTCCCGCACGTCTTTGAAATATGGACTTTTCCTTTTCTCGGCGAAACACCAGCCCCTGCAAAGCTTGTATCTGTACCTTGAGCTGATCTCCTTCCGTGTAAATTTCTGCTTTGCCAAAGACTTCCTTATAGTTTCCACTTGGAAGCCCATGCATGTCGATTTCGATTTCAGCGGCTTGTGTTTTATTCCTATTTAAAACGATGATGAATACATCATTTTTCGAACTTGCGCCAAACACATCTTGTCCGTCACGGATCAGGCGTGCGTAGGCATAGATATCCCCTTGATCATACAATGGTAAAAATTCACCCGTTTGCAAAGCCGGATGTTCATTGCGAAGCTTGATGAATTTTTTATACCACTTTTGCAGATACGAGTCACCGCCTTCCCACTTGTAAGCGCGGCGATTATAGGGGTCTTTATAGCCCTGCATACCGATTTCATCACCGTAATAAATGCAAGGGACTCCAGGAAAGGTCATTTGCCATAATGCCGCCATCATCATTCGCGCAATCCCCAGGTTAAAATGATCATTGTCCAAATGGAAGCGAGACTGGCGAATTGCTGGCATTCCATCATAATAAGGAGCCTCTCCTAAAAGCGTCAAAGCGCGTTCCACATCATGGCTGCCAATCAGATTCATCATCGCATAAAAATTTTCCGGTGGATAATTTTCTTTTAAGCTGAGCAACTGTCGATTCACCTGATGTGCATCGATGCGCCCCAGCAAAAAATCGAGCAGAATCTGGCGGAAAGGATAATTCATCGCTGAATCCATTTCTTTACCGCAGAGATATTCACGTGGCACACCATAACTGATTTTATTCGAGGCATCTTCCCATACTTCACCAATCATTACCGCTTCCGGATTTTCTTCTTTCAGCACCTTATAAAATCGTTGAGAAAAAAGTGGTGGCAATTCATCGATGACATCGAGGCGCCAGCCGCTGATTCCGGCTTTAAGCCAATGCTTCATGACACTATCATCATCTTCTATGATGAATCTCATATAAGACGGCGACGTTTCATTGACATTCGGCAAGGTGTGAAAGCCCCACCAACAATCGTATTCATAAGGATATTTATTGAAGCTGTACCAGGAATAATATGGCGAAGAAGTCGATTGGAACGCTCCCACGGTATCATACGTATTATCTCGGTTAAAATATCGGCTATCACTGCCTGTATGGCTGAAAACACCATCGATGATAATACGGATCCCCATAGATTCTGCCCGTTTGCATAATTCACTAAACTCTTCATTGGTTCCCAGCAATGGATCGATTTTATGATAATCGCCTGTATCATAATGATGATTGCTCGGCGATTCGAAAATGGGGTTCAGATAAATAACAGAAATCCCTAACTCTTTGAGATACTCGAGTTTCTCATTGATTCCCGCTAAATTTCCACCAAAGAAATCATACGCAACGATTTCTTTGGTGTCAACATCCTTATAATAGCAAGGAGAATCTTCCCAGGCCGCATGCACGACAGCACCTTTTTTGTAGATGATCTGGTCACCCTTACGGCAAAACCTATCCGGAAATATTTGGTACATCACTGCATGTTTGAACCAATCTGGTGTTTTCGATCCTTGATATACCACTGTGATCTGATATGCCGGCGGCACTTGATCATAACATTGGCCTTGCCCGCCAAAATGCTCCGGATTATTCCCATAAAAAAACGTTCCCGTTGGCGTGTTTATGATGAAATAATACCAAAGCAAACAGCCTTTTTCTTGCGGTGGTACAAAGACTTCATAGTGGCTGCCTGCTTTTTTTTTGAGCTCAATCAATATTTCACCGACATTATCCCGCCAAATCCGGACCATAACAGAAGAGACCGTCTCTTCCATGCTCACATCCAGTCCGAGCCGGATGTGCTGCTCGCTACTCGCTGCTCCAAGCGGAGAACGATAATATGGATTTTGTGAATCATGGATAATTTCTCTTTGTTCAGCCATAACTCTCACCTTTTATCTTAAATTCGAGGGACGGTCATGCCGTTTGACTTCAGCTGCCCTCGCCTGCTCATTTTGCCAAACGAAGATATAGCTCCTTATACTGCCGAGCAGATTCACCCCAACTAAAATCCGATTCCATTGCATTGCGAACAATAATATGCCACATATTCATATCCTCATACGCCCCCAAAGCTTGTTTGATAGCATATAAGAATTCATGCGCATTATAATTGACAAAAACAAATCCATTTCCTGCTTTTGCATATTTATCATAAGCTTTTACCGTGTCTTTCAGTCCGCCGGTTTCTCTAACCACCGGTACGCAGCCATAACGAAGCGCAATCAGCTGACCAATGCCGCAAGGTTCATAATCAGACGGCATCAAGAACATCGTAGCTGCGGCATAAATCTGATGAGCCAGCGTTTCATCAAAACAGATATTGACAGAAATCTTATTGGGAAATCTCCATGCCAGCCCCTTTAGCCAATCTTCATATTCCTTATCGCCTGTTCCAAGCACAACAATCTGTATATCTTCATGTTGTAATAGTTCATCGGCGATGCGGACAAAAAGATCCAACCCTTTTGGTGGTACTAACCTAGTAACCAAGGCCAGCATTGGAACATCCCGGCGAACTGGCAAATCCAGTGCTTTTTGCAAACGAACTTTATTCTCACGTTTCTTGTTGAGTGTATATTTATCATAAGGAACAAATATACGCGGATCCGTCAGAGAATTGTATTCTTCATAATCGAGTCCATTGAGTATGCCTTCGAGCTTATCTGAACGGTAGCGCAACAGTCCGTCCAGCTTTTCGCCAAAATATTCATATTGTATTTCCTCGGCATATGTACGACTTACTGTCGTAATATAATCCGAATAAATCAAACCGCCTTTCATGAAATTTACTGCTCCGTAGAATTCTAAATCGCCATTTCTAAAATATTTCCAATCAAGCCCAAGAACATCTGACATGATTTCTTTGGGAAATATTCCTTGATATTTTAAATTATGGATCGTATAGACCGTTCGAATATCTTTATATCTGTCATCTTGTCCATATTCTAGCTTCAAAAAGACACTGACAAGGCTAGCATGCCAATCATTGATGTGGATGATGTCTGGCATGAAATCCATCTCTGGCAGCATAGCAAGGACAGCTCGGCTAAAGAAAGAAAAACGTTCAGCATCATCACCATAGCCATATAATTCATCGCGTTTAAAATACTCCTCATTATCGACAAAATAAACAGTCATACCATCTATATTCAGGCTTTCTATCCCGACAAATTTTTGTCTCCACGCGACCGGTATCGACGATTCGCAAACTTTTTCCATCTTTTCACGATATTGTTCTTTAATGAATCCATATTTTGGCATAATGATTCGAACATCTAAACCTTGCCGCACTAATTCTTTTGGTAAAGTGCCAACGACATCTGCCAATCCACCAGTTTTTGCAAATGGCACTGCCTCAGCTGCTACAAATAAAACTTTTAACATATGTGAGCTTCCCCCTCCGCCTATATATATTTTTTTATTTTTCTTTCATCGTTGTCTCCTTAGCTTTAGATACCGTTTCTTTTTTCACCCGAGGTTTTCTCGGTTTCACTGTTTTTTTCGGTTCAGCTTTTGCCGGTTCAGCAAGCAATATTTTTTTCGTTTTCGCCGTCGCGCTTTTTGCCGTACTTGTTTTGGTTTTTGCCAAAGCCTTCGCTTTTTTCTCTGTATCTGTTTTTTCCGTAGCCTTTCTTCGCACTGTCTTTTTAACCGGCACAACGACCTCATCATCAATAGCTCCAGCTGATTTTGCTACTGTTTTTTTGACCACAGCCTTCTTGGTTCGAGTTTTTTTGACCTGAACCTCGATTTCATCGCTGCTTTGTGTTGTTTTTTTCCTACTCGCCAAGCCACTTTCCGACTGTTTTCTTTCCCTTATAACAGTTTTTTCATGATTCGTTTTTTTTTGCGGCTTTAAACGAAGGTATATTGTCGCAAGAGGAGGCACGGTCAATGCCACTGAATGGCTTCTCTCCTGCCACGAAATATCTTCTGCCACCAAATCACCGCTATTTTTGACATCTGAGCCACCAAATTCTGCAGCGTCACTGTTAAATACTTCATTATAGATGCCCTTTTCCGGCAACCCAATGCGATAATTATAATGTACTTCTGGGGTGAAGTTGCACACGGCAACAATAAAATCATCTTCATCTTCCGCTTTGCGAATAAATGAAACCACACTATTGGTATTATCATCGCAATCAATCCAGGCAAATCCATCCCATTCAAAATCAATTTCCCAAAAAGCCTTATTTTCCAGATAAAATTTATTGAGCTTCTTTGAGTATTCCTGCATTTTTTGGTGCATCGGATAGCCTTCAATTAAATGCCAATCAAGGCTGTCATCAAAATTCCATTCAATGAATTGCGCAAATTCACTGCCCATGAATAATAGTTTTTTACCAGGATGAGCCATCCAATACCCATAAAAAGCACGCAAACCAGCAAATTTCTGCCAATAATCACCTGGCATCTTTTCAATCAAAGAACATTTCCCATGGACAACCTCATCATGCGATAGTGGCAAAACAAAGTTTTCTGAAAAAGCATACATCAAAGAAAAAGTGATCTTATCATGGTTGTATTTCCTATAGGAAGAATCAAGGACGATATAATCGAGCATATCATTCATCCAGCCCATATTCCATTTATAATTAAAACCCATTCCTCCCATGTAAACAGGTTTTGAAATAAGCGGCCACGAAGTTGACTCTTCAGCAATCATCAAAGCATCCGGATGATATTTAAAAATAGTTTCATTGAGGTTTCGCAGAAAAGCCATCGCTTCGAGATTGCCGCTATCACCATATTTATTAGGAACCCAGGCACCATCTTCCCTGGCATAATTCAGATATAGCATATTTGCCACAGCATCGATGCGCAATCCATCAATATGATATTCTTCAAACCAGAACATCGCATTTGAAATCAAGAAACTTCGAACCTCAGTGCGCCCGTAATCAAAATTAGTCGTGCCCCATTCCCAGTTTTCAGATCGTTGCTGATTATCTGATTCATACAGATTGACGCCATCAAAATGACTAAGCCCTTGTTCATCTTTGCAAAAATGTCCTGGGACCCAATCCATAATGATTCCTATACCCATTTGATGTGCCCTGTCAATCAAGTAACGCAAATCATCCGGACTTCCATAACGACTCGTGACTGCATAATATCCGGTAGCCTGGTAGCCCCATGAGCCATCAAATGGATGCTCACAAAGCGGCATGAATTCAATATGCGTATAACTCATCTCTTTGACATAATCCAAAAGCTGCACTGCCGCTTCGCGATATGTCAGATACTCACCTGCTGCATTTCTACGCCACGAACCAAAGTGGACTTCATAAATCAACATTGGTTTGCCGTAAGAAGCTTGCTGTTTTTTACTAAGCTGCCAAGCTTCATCCTGCCACACATAACCTGATATATCACAAACCATCGAAGCTGTCTGCGGCTTTTTTTCTGCAAAGAATCCATAAGGATCTGCTTTTAAGATTCGCTGCCCTCCACAGTTTGGCTCAATTGAATATTTGTAGATATCACCTTGTTTGAGTGCCGGCAAAAAAGTAGTCCAAATTTCACCATCAGAAACTTTCACCATAGGATTTTTTTGCGCATCCCAATTATTGAAATTTCCAACCACACTAACCGATTTTGCATGCGGTGCCCAAACAGCAAAGCGCACGCCTACTACTCCATCTTGCACAAGAGGATGTGCTCCCAGCATCTTATATGCATGATAATTCGTTCCCTGATGATATAGATATAAATCAAAATCACTCAATGTTGAAATTTCCAAAACAGATTCCCCCTATTTTCCCATCGCTACCGGACAGCGACATTTCAAGATATCAAAACCGGTTTGATTTTCCATATATCCTGAGCGTATTCATTAATAGTCCTATCACTAGAAAATTGACCTGAATGGGCAATATTCACAGCGCTCGATACCAGCCATTTATCCTGGTTCTTATATCTGGCCTGAATTTCTTGATGTCCTTTAGCATAAGCAGCAAAATCCTTTAAGACAAAAAATTCATCATTGCTGTTGAAAAGATAATGATAAAGTTCCTGGAAAGTATCACTGTGTGCCGGTAAAAAATAATCTGTCGAAGTAAGCTGATCTACGACTTTTTTTACATCTTTATTCCCCTGATATTCATCCCAAGCAGAATATTTGCCATTGGCATAATAAGCCAATACTTCTTCTGCCGTAAGTCCGAAAATGACGCAATGATCATCGCCTACAGCTTCGTGTATCTCGACGTTGGCTCCATCAAGCGTCCCGAGCGTGATTGCTCCATTCATCATGAATTTCATGTTCCCTGTACCAGAAGCCTCTTTGCTCGCTGTTGAAATCTGCTCGCTGACATCGGCTGCCGGGAATAGAATTTCACCCAAGGAAACCCCATAGTTTTCCATAAAAACAACCTTTATCTTGTCGTCAATTGATTCATCATTGTTGATTATCTCAGCAATCGTATTGATCAGACGGATTGTTTCTTTGGCTATATAATATCCCGGAGCTGCTTTCCCACCAAAAATAAAGGTATGCGGCATCATATCCAGTTTGGGATTGGCTTTGAGCATATTATACACATGCATTACATGTAAAATGTTCATAAGCTGGCGTTTGTATGAATGAATGCGTTTGATCTGTACATCAAAGATTGAATGCGGATCGAGCTTCAAATCATAATGCTGACTAACATAATTTGCCAAATCAGTTTTGCGTTGCTGCTTTATGCTGCCTAATTTTTTTAAGAACGCTTTATCATCGAGATGGCTCTTAATATCAATGAGACGCTCTGGATGTTTATGCCATTTAGGCGATATCACATCATCTATCAATCCGGCCAATTCTGGATTTGCCCCAATCAGCCAACGGCGATGGGTAATTCCATTTGTCTTATTATTGAATTTGCCTGGATAATATTCATTAAAGACCTTCATCGTATGGCTTTTCAAAATATCAGAATGGATCTTGGCCACTCCATTGACGCTATGACTGCCCACAACTGCTAACCGGGCCATATGAACCTGCCCATCTTGTAAAATCGAGCATTCCTGCAAATATTCATCCCTGCCCGGATAACGACGTCGTACATCGTCCATGAGCCGCTGATTGATTTCTTCAATGACCATATAGATTCTCGGTAAAAGTGCCTTGAACATATCGATCGGCCATTTTTCCAAAGCTTCCGGCAAAATCGTATGATTCGTGTACGCCATCGTTGCCAACGTAATCTTCCAGGCTTTATTCCATTCCATATGCTCTTCATCAATCAAAATGCGCATGAGCTCAGCGACTGCAGTTGCCGGATGCGTATCATTGATATGAATGGCAATTTTATCAGCAAAGCAGCTCATAGGCAGCCCACATTTTTTAAACCGCCGAACGATGCTTTGGACGCCTGCCGATACAAAAAAGTATTCCTGTATAAGCCGCAGCTTTTTCCCCTCATAAGAGCTATCGTCTGGATAGAGGTATTTGGTGATTGAGCTCACCGCCCGTGCATATTCTTTTTTTTCTTCAATTTCTTCTTTTGACAAATAGCCAAAATCCGAAAAATCTTTGTTGACTTCTGCATTCCAAAGACGCAAGGTGTTGACTGTGTCATTCTTATAGCCGACAATCGGCACATCATAAGGCACTGCCATGACGGTAGTGTATTTTTCATGCACAGCCTTTAATGACCCATCTGGCTGGCGAGCTACATAAGCCACCCCATTGAACTTAACATCAATGGTCTTATCCGACTTACGATACTCCCAAGGAAAATCATTTTTTAGCCAATGATCTGGGACTTCCACCTGATTTTTCTCAATGATCCGCTGTTCAAACAAACCGTATTTATAACGGATTCCGCACCCATGCCCCGGCAAGCTCAAAGCTGCCAAAGAATCGATGAAACAAGCTGCCAGTCGGCCAAGGCCGCCATTACCAAGTCCTGCATCAGGTTCTTCTTCAAGAGTATCGCCTACATTGAGTTTAAGCTCTTTAAAAGCCTCTTCGCAAGCCTCCTTGATATCGAGATTGATCAAATTGGTTTTCATGATTCGGCCTAATAGGAATTCAATTGAAAAATAATACATCTGTTTTTCTTGGTGATCCGTATATGCCTTATTGGTTTTGATCCAGTTATTGCTGACATATTGGCGAACCACATTTGCCAAAGTCTGATAAACCTCATTTTGCGTCAAATCAGACTCTTCTTTTCCCCACATGATATGAGCTGCTTGTATGAATCTTTCCTTTAAATCATCTTTTAACTGAGTTTTATTATCCATTACCACCTGATATCATCCTTTCCACAGCAATTATTTAGCAAACTCCAATACACAAAAGCCGTCCTAGAACACATCGCTTGCTTTCACAATTTCTGCGCATCCAGAACGGCTTCTTTCCGTCAAATCACTACATTTTTTTCTACAATCAGCGGATAGTTCGAAGCACCTTTCAGCCATTTCCCCCGTGTAATCACGACGTTTTTATCACAAATGACATTTTCAATCAAAGCATCTTCTTGTAACTCACATTTTTGCATAATAATACTATTTTTCACATGAACACCTGGACCAACCTTGACTCCGCGAAACAAGATGCTGTTTTCAACAGACCCTTCAATCACACAGCCATTGGCAATCAATGAATTCTTCGCCTTTGCCTCTTTTTTATATTGGACTGGTGGTTCATCCTTTGATTTCGTATAAATACTGTTATTGCGGTCAAAGACCTCTTCTCTGACCTCAGGCAGCAGTATGTCCATGCTGGCCTGATAATAACTCGCCGTCGAATTGATATGGGCTGCATACCCATCGTGCTCCATTGCATAAACTACATATTTGCTGCTCTGGCGCATGATTCCATCCACCAAAAAATCAGAGCCTCCATGTTCAAACGCATACTTTATAATTTGAATGAACAGCCTGCGCTCCATAAGGTAGATACCCATAGATATCTTTGCATCTTCATATACAACTGGTTGTTTGGCAATATCTTTGACCAAACCATTCTCAGCTGTTTCAAGAACAGTTCCACCGGCGGTATTTTCCTCAGCCTGGATACTATAGACCATCGTAATGTCTGCACCTGTATTTTGGTGAAAGCGCAGCACATTTTCAAAATCCATATTATAAATGACCTGGCTGCCCGTAAGCAAAACATATTTTTGTGAACTATGTTCCAAAAAATCCAAATGACGATAAAAGCTTTTGAGATCGCCATCTCGCATTTCATTATCTGACTGTAATGCCGGCAGATAAAACAAGCCATCATGGTGTCTCGCCAAGTCCCAATCTTTTCCAGACCTTAGGTGGTCCAAAACAGATCTAGCCTTTGTCGGCAACATGATTCCAACGTTTTCCACCCCAGAATTGACCATGCTCGACAGACTAAAATCAATCAAACGATACCTGCCAGCAAACGGAATCGTCGCCAGAGGTCGCCTCGTCGTCATTTCTTTGATCAATGTTTCATTTTCCTGAAGATTGATAATTCCCATAACTGTTTTCACTAGTACCAGCTCCTGATCAAAAATATCATCCAACCTGTTTGGTTCCAGATTCAGAAAGAATTACCTCACCTTCAGGAATTACCGTTATTGCTCCATCGGAAGACGCCACGCGTGCCCCAGCTGAGATTTCGGCATTTTGCGCCACAATTGCCTTGTCAACATAAGCGTTTTCACCAATTGTCGCAAATGGCATAATGACCGAATTGATCACCTTTGCACCTTTACCGATTTTTACGCCGGGAAAGATCACCGAGTTCTTTACCATTCCATTAATAGAACTCCCCTCACTGATCAACGAGGTTTCGACCTCGCCGGCAGGGCCTACATAATGTGGTGGCAAAGATTCTGATACGGAGTAGATTTTCCAAGCTGGATCATTCATGTTAAGCACAGCTTTTTCCCGCAACAAATCCATGTTCGCCTCCCATAAGCTGTCAATCGTGCCAACATCTTTCCAATAGCCTTCAAAAGCATACGAAAAGAGTTTGACGTCGGCTGCCAGCATCTTAGGAATTATGTTTTTGCCAAAATCATGATTTGATACGCCATCCTTGGCATCTTCTTCTAAATAATGCTTAAGTAACTTCCAATCAAAAACATATATTCCCATTGAAGCTAAATTACTCTTTGGTTTAGTTGGTTTTTCAGCAAATTCAACAATCCGTCCGTTTTTATCAGTGCTCATGATACCAAAGCGCGAGGCTTCCTTCCACGGAACTTCAATGACCCCGATTGTCGCTTCTGCCTTTGTTTGTTTATGGGCTTCGATCATCCAAGAATAATCCATCGTATAGATATGGTCGCCTGACAATACCAAAACATATTCTGGATCTACCGACTCAATAAAATTGGCATTCTGATATATAGCATCCGCCGTCCCCTTATACCAGTCTGCACCTTTTTCTCTTGCATATGGAGGCAAAATAAAAACGCCGCCATCCTTTCGATCCAGATCCCATGCATTTCCTGTACCAAGATACGTATGCAGCTCCAACGGCCGATACTGTGTCAATACGCCCACCTTGCAAAGGCCTGAATTTACGCAATTGCTCAGCGTAAAATCAATAATGCGATATTTTCCACCAAATGGTACCGCTGGTTTGGCTATTTTCTTGGTCAAAGCACCTAAACGGCTGCCTTGACCCCCGGCTAAAATCATTGCTAAGCATTCTGTTTTTCTCATACGAAACTCCCCCCGGAATTGTTTTCATGCTCCATTGAACCTTTAAAGCAGCCACAGTGCCATAAAATGACCAACTGCGGTTTGAATCTTCACTATTTCATCTGGTATTGTATAAAAACTGTAATCACTATGAGTTTTCTTAATACTTCGCCTATATGTTATTTTTTGTCTATCTAGTAGTACCTGACCTTCTTAGCAAATGTCTGCATAACCACAAACAAGTCATCGCAACATTCCCATCTGCTATAAGAAAATCGAGTTTCCTGGAATTCCCGTTTAAAAAGCAGTGCCTTTCTCCTCATAACCGCAAGCTCTAAATTTAGCCAATGAACATAAATTTATTTCTGACATTTACCTTTGTTCAAGCTCGCTTGGTCTAATGGTTGTTTCCCATCGCTTAAACGACCACGTGCATTCGATTTTTATGCCTTTTTTGACAAAGGCTTTTGGGCATAACCACCCTTGACCGCCTGTTCATTTTTCAGGCGGTTTGAATCACTGCTCGTCGTCAATAAGGACACTTTTCGCATCTTACCAGAAAACCACGTATCCTCCTTTCTGAACACCTACATTCTCTGTATTCAGTTTATTGGACTTCATACCTGCTGTATTCTATAAAGAATGCCTATTTCCTGCCACTGTACATATTTTTTCATCATTTATCCATTTTTATTTTTTCTTTACAAAAGCATTACAAATTTGCCAAATTGTAAACGCTTTCTGTTGTATTTACTGTTCATAAATTCTTTTATCTTTGTTATATTTTTCTTAATTTATCCTATTTTATGGATTTTCGTTCACATATAAAATACATTAATCCTTATTCATCGGACAGGCTTCCATATAAAAGCAAACCTCTATAGTATTTACTTCTTGATTCTGGCTGTAAAGGAAAACGATTACATAACTCTGTCCCAAGTAAAGCTAGTTCTTCTTCGCTGCCTGCCTTGAGTTCAAGCTCAACTTCTGCAATTCTTTCAGATTTTCCATTCGCCTGAATCGTTCCTTTATCCATCGCAATTTCAATTCTGCTTTTTTTATAGGTCAACACCACAGCCTCACGAACAAAGTCAGTGACTACGATTTCATATAAAGGTACCGACTTCAAAAAATTGACAACCGGCCTTACTTCCTCCACAGAAGAGAACACTGACAGGTCTGGTAATGACGACTCTACAAAAACATTGGCCTCAAGCCTTTTGTGCAAACCACCAGTGGAACTACCACCGGCCTTCAGAGTTGCTACGAGCGTTTCGTTTTCCTTGCGTATTCGATAAGCAATTTTATTTTTATTGAGCTGCCGTTCTTTTGTGTCAAAATAATGTGCCGCCATAGTAATATTTTGCCTTTCGATTCTATTTGGCAATGCCAAAATAAAATCTGCAATCTGAGGCCAAAAATCCTCATTTGTCACCTGGAGTTTCCATTCGATTTCTTCATTTTTTTTCATTTTATATTCCCCGCAATCAAACTTTCTATTTCTTATAGCTTCCTCATATATACATTGATTCCCTTTTTTCAACT
>CBDTTM010000016.1:0-24722 GCA_965363355.1 uncultured Selenomonadaceae bacterium
TATTGTTTGGATTCGTCGTCGAACAAATAATATTTTTTGCTTCCAGTTTTTCTAAAGCACGCAAATTATGAGAAGTAAAAATCAGCTGGCCTTTCATATCTTGCTGCATTACACCAAGCAACTCACCTAAAAGGTACTCAAAAATCCCTGAATCCAATTCATCCACAACGAGACATGTTGCTGGGTTATTATATACAGAAATCAAAAAATGCAATAATGAAATAATCCTTTTTATCCCTTCTGATTCATATTGAATCAAAAAGCGTTTTCCATCGCGATTCGAATAAACCTCAACTTGAACAACCTCTTGCCCATCTGGTTTTTTTAAATTTGATTTAATCTCTAAGTCTATTTGCAAATTTGGAATAACAGATTTTATCGCTATATTAATAGCATCTATTGTTTTTGTAAATAAATCAAAGACAACTCGCGGCAGTTCTCCTTGTCCATTTATAAATAATGGCAGACATCCTTGCATAACCTCTGTTTTCGTTTCATATCGCATATTAATAGGAATACATTCATTTCCATTAATATCGCCTAATTGGTTCACTTTAATGACATGAAAATCCACTGCAGCAAAACGGGTTAAGCTCTCAATAATACTTGAAAGATTCTGTGATTCAATACCAGCATTTTCTTTGATCTCGCTTAATGCTTTTCTAACTCTACTATTAAAAAACACCGAACGATGCTCTGCCGCACTAACTGCCGCTAATGTCTGCATAGCCCCAAGGAAGGGAATATTTTTAAATAATCCAATATGCATTGATTCAATTGATAAATTTTCCTGCCCCAAAATATTGTCATTCTCATAATATGGATTCGTAAAACAAAGATCCCGTTTCGCTTTCCATGAACTTCCTTTTTCCCAATATATTATTTTCTCTCTAACAATATTTATTTTTTCTGCCACTTGGTCCGTCTTAAGCATTGCTTCATACTGCACCTTATATTGCTTCCCATCCACCGAAACAAAAAATATAGACACAATCTTCGTATTCCCTTGATCATCAACTAACCCTAAAAAGCTTTTATAGGGCAGCGATTGTCCTGCAAGAATAAATTTCAATGCATCCAAACCTTCCACCAAGGCTGTCTTTCCTGATCCATTTTGACCATATAACCCAATAATATCTGCACAGCTAAAACTAGCATCCTTATTAAGGCTGCCGTAATTCATATATTTCACTTCACCAAATTGAACATTCTTAAAATTATAAAGCTCTGTCTTCATTAATCTGACGATGACATCCTGTTTCATACAACCTCTCCATTCGTACAAATAATATAAATAATTGTTTTAAGTGATTAATATTTGCTAACATTTTATCACAAATCATACATTTTGTATATTTATATAAATAATGAAGCCGATATTAAAAACCCTTATAAAATTTAATGCACCCAAGATTCATCTCAATGATAAATCTGTGGGTGCATTGTAATATCCAGCGTAATTGTATGGTTCGCCATGTCTGTCGTTTTTTTCACCGTGATGGTGTAGTCTTTTTGTCTATATTTCTTTCCGACCCAATATAGATCAATTGTATTATTTTTAGTCTCTTCTTGGCTTGGCTTTCCCAACTCATTTTTTAAAAGATTTTCCATAACTGCTACAGACTCGGCATCACCTAAAAAAGTTGCGCCAACAGAAAAATTATCTGTATTTGAAAGCCACAGCAGTTTACAAGCAACCCCATCGGATAATGTATAGGCCCCAAGATAATAATCTTGCTCATCCGGCGATTTTGCAAGCGTATCTGAAAATAACGGCGCTATATCAAGCGATGGATCTTCCAAAAGCGCGAACATCTTTTGCAATAATACCGGGCTCTGCCACTCGCTGCGATACGGCTTTTGTTCCACAGATTGGACAAAACTGGTCTCGCCATCGCTGTAAGATGCGGCTTGGGGTTGTGGTTCATTACTTTCTGTAAATATTTTTTCCGTATAAGCAAAAAAAATCATAATGCTGATGACTAATAAAATCAAAAAATAAATTGTTCTTTTTTTCATATTTCAGGCCTTTATAATAAATTTGCCATAAAACATTTTTTTGTTCATAGCTTTTTTATCATACCATATTTCCTCTAAATCCGTCTAAATCCCTGTATAGAATGCAGAAACGCATTCACTCTCGCACAAATTACAAAACAAAGCCTGAACAAATCTAATCGTGGAAGTAATCCCATCTGTTAATTTACCTTTTCATTTTACGACTTTTTATATGTTGATGTACATTATATTTCACAAAACAAAAAAACATCGGGAAGCTCCATAACAGAAGTGTCTGTCACTTCCTCAAGAACTTAAAATCGATAGTTTAATCTTCTTTTCTGGATTTTTATACCATAATTGAAATAAGCGAAACAATATGTTACTCTACAATAGAGGTGATAATTGTGAGCAAAATGAAAAAACTAGTAAAAGTAGTAGGCGCCATCATTGAAAATGAACACAACGAAATTCTTTGCGCCCTCCGTTCCCCGACAATGATTTTACCAAATTGCTGGGAATTCCCCGGTGGAAAAGTTGAAAAAAATGAGAATCTTTCAGAAGCTATCATCAGAGAAATTCGAGAAGAATTGAAATGCACAATTGGTTGTATCGAACAATTTAATGACAACACACATGAATACGAAACTTTTACCATAAATTTAATAACGCTAAAATGCAGGCTCATTTCTGGTACTCCAACGGTAACCGAACACTCTAAACTTATTTGGTTAAATAGAGAAAATTTAGCCTCGTTAAAATGGGCCCCCGCTGATATCCCGGCCATAAACCAACTAATAGCAGAAAAAGTATAGTTTTCCTTTTAGGATTACTATACTTTTTTTACTATTAGGAAAGGTTATGCATTTTCTTTAATTAAATATTCATAAATTGAGTCCTCAACTGGCTGTTTCATCCTCAAGATCATTTTTACAACCGGCACTTTTTTATCTGCCATCGTTGTTTCTTCAATAGATTCATCTAGCGGCGTCACATCCCCCATATAGTAGAAGTCATTGCTCTCACCATTGTGCTTTTTTATAAAGAGTAGCAGTCGCAAGCCCTGTCTGTAATTTTGAATAGCGCGAACATCTGGACTCTGCTTCGTTCTTTTCGATTTTGACATCCATTGAAATTCGTAATTACTTATAAATCCATCATCATATTTTGTCGTATCCGATATATTTTCTTCCTTGTGATAATTAACGAAAATTGGACAATTGGTTTTATCACTACTAACAATATATCCCCCTACATTTTGGGCCACAGGATTTTGATCCCAGTTTAAAATTCTAAAAACATCTTTTCGAGAATATTTACGATACAATATGAATCCATTAATATACTTTTCTCTTTTGAAAAACGAATCATATACTTTCTCGGAATAAGCTAGCACATCTTTAAAAAAATCTGTAAAAATTTTATTTTTAAGACTCTCTTGAAGATCTTGGGCATACAAAAGTTCCTCATTATCTTCAGAAATCATATTCAAATTATATTTTTCCCTGACGCTAATTAACTTCTTATTTTCATTTTCAGTCACAAAGTTGAAATTAATATTTCGCACACAAGATCCTAGTGTGTCGTCCGAAACTACTACTTTATATTTATCAAAAATAATCGATTTAATTGCGGCCCTTGTTGTATGTCCATTTTTCCTTATCTCCTGTAAAATAATAACTTCTTCAATTCTCTTAGTATTTGCAATTTCATTCGATAGCAATTCAAGGATCTTCCTTTCTCGCATAGAAAGCTGATTCTTCATCTCAATTTCTCGATCCGCCATGAAATTAAAATAGGATTTTGAATAATTTACATACAATTTTGGATCTCGTGATCCATGCTCAAGAAAGTCCATCATCATAGGATTTTTGCCAATTTTATATTTTAACAACTCATAGTCCTTTACTAAATCTTTCTTCGCCTGCATCTTCGCTTGATCAATAGATTCAAAAATCCGTTCTCTTGAAATTTCATCAAAATTCACTGTAGAGGCACCTGGAATCAAATTGCTTCCGCTACGCATCAGCTTTCGTAAAGTATCCTTATTGTAAGAAGTATTACCATATAATGCAATAGGGATCAAAAAACTACTATTATAGTTACCTATAAAATCAATAACTGTTACATACTCCTTATCGACCGCTTTACGTAGCCCTCTACCCAATTGTTGAACAAATATTATCGCTGATTGAGTAGGCCTTAGCATAATAATTTGGTTAACTTTAGGAATATCGATACCTTCATTAAAAATATCAACTGTAAAAATATAATCGATTTTTTCTGTCTCCTCAGTAGATCCTAGCCGTGAAATAGCATCTTCTCGTTCCCTCTCATCATGCTTCCCGCTCAAAGAAATTGATCTATACCCCCGCCGATCAAATTCACTTGCCAGTTTTTCACTTTCCTCAACTGAACTGCAAAAAACCAGCCCACGGACACATCCATTATCACAACCATAAAAATTAGCCTTTTCAATAATGTTATTTACACGTTCATCTGCTGTCAATAAGTTAA
Organism: uncultured Selenomonadaceae bacterium; assembly: GCA_965363355.1. Taxonomy (GTDB): domain Bacteria; phylum Bacillota; class Negativicutes; order Selenomonadales; family Selenomonadaceae; genus CBDTTM01. Next base: position 4,516 of record CBDTTM010000016.1, read on the forward strand.
ACAAACTGTTTTCTTCAAGTACTTTGCCCTCAACCGTAATGTCCGTTACACCAAAATAGTGGAAGTTACAAAGCAGTTGTTCCTCTAATGCCCTATGTAACCTTATTTCATACGCAATATTATAGTCAAACGCACTAAAAATATCAAAACCGTCCGTTCTCTCCGGAGTAGCCGTCATTCCTAATAAAAATTTTGGTTCAAAGTAATTTAATATTTTTTGATATGTAGCGGCACCTGCTCGATGCGTCTCATCTATAACAATATAATCAAAATGCTGCTTATCAAATTGGTTTAAATTATCATCCATAGAAATCGTCTGTATCGTTGAAAATAGAAAATTTGCCTCTTTTGCTTTCTGCTGACCTGAATATAAGCCCATGACTTTATCTTGACCAACAACTTGCCTATAGCTATTCATGGCATCAATAGCTATAGTAGTTCGGTGGACAACAAACAAAAACTTCTGGGGATTAAATTCTTTTACATCAAATGCTGACAAAAATGTCTTTCCCGTGCCCGTTGCTGAAATCAATAAGGCCTTATTTTTATTTTGCATCCGTAATTCACGTAAACTCCGCAATGCTTCTGTCTGCATAGAGTTTGGCTTAATTATTTTTTGAAAAACTTCTTCCTTATTATGTTTTGCTTTATAAAAAAAATCTTTTTGCGCCTTGTATATTTCTTCATACGTTGCAATAAACTCCATCGTCACAAGCTCAGCATCTTCAAACTCCCTCCTAAATTCCCTGATGGTATCAAAGATCAATTGCCCTTGCTTAGTTGCCACTACTTTTAAATTCCATTCTTTATTGCTACATAAAGCACTAGCCGTCAGATTGCTACTACCAATGATCAAATTGTAATTATCCCCTTTTTTAAAGAGGTATCCCTTCGCGTGAAAATTCCCCATCACAACGATTTTCAATTGAATATTCGTAAATTGTAATAACCGTTTTAACGCTTCTGGTTGCGTAAAATTTTGATATTGCGAAACTAATATCTTTCCCGGAATCTTATTTTTTTCTAGTTCTTTTAACAAATTTATAAGCGTTGCGACACCACTTGTGGTTAAAAATGCTACCGAAAAACAAAACTCATCGCAACTTCTCAGTTCTTTATATATAGTGGCCAAAACGCTCTTTCCCTGTTTCTTGTCATTTAATAATAATTTAGGTAAATACTCTTGTTTAGATGGATAATCATTATTAATAAATCCCGTGATTAGACTCTGAGATAATTCGTTATAACAAAAATCTGTATCATTTTCTTCATGTTTTAAGTAATCACTCAAATCTATTTCCCCCTCGATAACTCCTTGTTCTTTCATTGTCTATATTGGAAAGCAGTTTAATTTTTTAGTAGCAATTCATTTGACACAGACAAGCTTGCCTCCACATTAATGTAATCGTCAAAACATTTCGGCTTAAAAGCGTCATCGATTTTATAAGGTTTGTGGCAATACGTGCGATGTTCCTTTTATGCAGTTTGCCCACGTTTAGCCATGTATATGGCAATACGACCACAACTACTGGTACATTACAGTCATGTATACACAACCAATTTGAACAGCAATCCCCCGAAGCGATATTCCAAGACGCTACAGAACCTGAATGCACCCACGTTCATCCAGTGTAAGATGTTTTCCAAGATCACGAGAATCTTCATATGTGTTAGAATAGGACTGCTCCATAATGATTGCTCTTTTGTAGATTGTTGTTTTAGCGATTACATTCTAACACAAGGTTCATCATTATGGATTATTTTACAACTGACCAGCTATAAAATTTACGCTCTGCAAAAAAATTTTTCGTGAATTTTCGATAATACAATTTCACATTTTCAAATGGTTTCCCTTCAAAGGTACTACAATAGCCTCTATATCGCCCTTTCTTCAACGGGTATAACTCAATTAAGAACTACTTGTTATGCAAATCCTGTGGTATCGTTAATCCTTCATTCAATAACGATTTATCTACTTCTTTTCTCATCAACAATAAGTTTTCCATGTTTAATCCTTCCATTTTGACCTTCACCAATTCTCATTATGCCTAATTAGATAATTTACCTTCATTCCTACGTTACTATATTTCCTCTTGTTCATAAAAATCCTTCTTATTCTCAATGACTGGGTAAATATGCTTTCTGAATCAAACTAAACTCTCCAGATCTAGCCATTCTATAATAGCTGTTCTCGATTATATTTTAGCCAGAAAATTATGTTTATACAAAACAAACATCGAAGAACGTGTCATTCATCGTTTTCTTTGGACCTACATATTTACATCTATCTCATCAATTTCTGTATAAATCCCCCGGCACCGTTGTCCTTTATCTTCCCAGTCTAAATGGAAATGCCCGAAATACCATTTTCGATACGTGATCTGCGGTTCAATTTCAGATAGCATTTTTGCTACATCATCTTGAAAGAAGCTCCATTCGATGCCGATTTCTTTTGTTTTTGGCTGCAAAAATTTTATAGGTGCTGTATGTGTTATGACTAAATCGACTGTATATCCGACTTTAGCTAAATGCTGTTTAAGATTTGACAAATCCTCTGCTGAATAAATTTCTTCTCTCCACCAGGATATATTCAACACGCGATATTTTCGATCTACAGAATACGCCCCGCCAAAAGCTAATACTTTAAGCCCCAAAATATCAAACACTTCGCCTCGTATTAAATGAAGAACATTGGCTCGAACTACATGGACCCGTCCGCCACACCACTCTTGAATTGGCAGTTTATTGAGCAGATCAAAATTCTCATGATTTCCATCAATGAACACCGTAGTATATGGCTGCTTTTCTAACCAATCCAATCGTTTTTTATCAGCCCAATGCTTCCCATATGTTTTAGACCACCAAGGCAAGCCAAAATCGCCACAAACTAAAACAATATCTTCTTTCGTCAAATTCGATAACGCCGGATAAAATCTCGGCTTAGGATCTCCATGTATATCGCCTGTAATATATAATGCCATAAATTTTACCTGCTTTCGCGAATTTGCCATATGGTAAAGGAATACTCTTTTATTGACAAACACTATCCTTAAATAGTTCTTAAACTCATTATATAGCAAAAACGTCCTCTAGCACAAAGCACTGTTTTTTCTCATCTACAGCTAGCCAAAATTTGCAATATACAATATTACTACAATAATAATCGCTAAAACACTCAGGAAACCAATTAAATCTTGACACCAGAGCAATTTGCTACTAGATTGTAAATAGATTAATTTAACAGGAACGTTTAAAAGGAAGTGATCCAATTGAATAAAACCATGTGGATGGCAAAAAAAATGTTGCCTGAATACGTATTCGATACTACCCAACTTGAAGGAAATCCTATGACTTTCCCTGAGGTCCAAACTCTTTTAGATGGAATTACTGTCGGTGGACATAGAATCAGCGATGCTCAACAAGTTTTGAATCTAAAAGAAGCCTGGCAAAAAGCTTTTTCTTATGCCAACAAGAGTACTCTAATCATCGATAAATCTCTCTATTTAAATGTGCACAGCAGCGTAGCAAAAGAAGAAGCTATGGAATGGGGCGTTTTTCGTTCTGGATCGGTTGGCATTGCGGGAACAACTTCTTATGTTGCTCCTAGTGCAACTATTCTAGATGATATTTTCAAAAAAGAATTACCCCTTATCTTGTCTATAAAAAACACCGAAGAACGTGCAATCCGCCTTTTTCTTTGGGGTGCTTACAACCAATTTTTTTGGGATGGTAATAAACGTACAAGCCGAATCATTGCCAACATTATTTTAATGCATGACGATGCCGGCATATTTAATATAAAAGCCAAAGATATTGTAGAATTCAACGCCTTAATGGTAGACTTCTACAATACCAACGACATTGATTGCATTTACTCGTTTTTAGTAAAAAATTGTATTATAAAATAAAAGATACACGCCAATCTCACTAGGAATAAACAGCCCGCCACAAGCTAGATTTTTAGGCCTAACTTGTGGCGGGCTGTTCGATTCAAATGCTTCTTATCTTATTTATTCGTAAATTCCTATGCCTTCATCTATTCTGAGCAACAATAGAGCAAATTACATGTTGATGGTCTATGCCAGAGGAATCACAGTCGATAATTTTTTCACCGTAATATAAAATTTCCCAATCCGCATAATACCTTGCTAAATCGCCAGACACATAAAAAAACTCATTTTCCTCCCAGTCAGGAGCGGTCTTTATAAAGGGCTTTTCTACAAAAACTAAATGTGCGTTAATCCCGCCCCGCGATGTGTGTTTTTTGTAGTGTTCAAAATGCCTTTGTCTTTGATCCAATGGCAAAAATTGCAGACTGCCGCTAGAATAAATCACACCATAATTTTTGGTTAGTTTATAGTCCAGCATATCTTCATGCAAAATATTGACATTGCAGTTGCTCTCTTTACTATATTTCTTTATTTTTTCTATCCCCGGAGCAGATATTTCTAAGGCGTCCACGTCAAATCCGTTTTTTGAGAAAAATACCGCATCACGCCCCTCGCCGCTTCCAATATCCAGCAAGTTTCTATTTGTTATGTTCCCCACTGAACTCACTATATGTTTAGCCAGTAAAGACGCATTTTTACCCCAGTAATACTCTTCTTTTTCATATTGATCATCATACGGACTATTTTTTTCTAAACGCAATTCACTCGTCAGTAAATAGTCTATGGATACCCCTAAAACTTGTGCCAATAAAGGTAATACGCCAATATCTGGAAGCGATTCACCCTTCTCCCACTTTGAAACAGCTTGTGGTGTAACGTTTAAAAATCCACTCATTTTTTCCTGGGTATACTTTTTATTTTTTCTCAACGACAAAATTTTCTTGCCAAATTCTATACTATTTATCATATAATCCCGCCTAAAATCAAATTAACAGACCTGCTGACTTAATTCTATTCCTAAAACCATCGCCTGTCTAACAAGCGTTATTTGAAATCGCTGCTTAAAAATCAATTAGTAGTTGATTTTTAGATAACCACATTATACGTATTTCTTTCATAGCAAATAAAAAGACGACTAGAATTAAAAATCCCGTCGTCTTTTTCGTGTCAAACTCATCACTTGCACCATTATTGCAGGCAATGAGCACTTTTCTATACCCATCAACCTATTATTCTTACTGCTCTAACTAGCAGGAGTCTAACCTGCAACCTATTACTTAGGAGGAATCCATACGACATTTTACATCATTTAAAAACCATGTGAAACGCTTGATTTTATTGGCTTTCTATTTGTTGGCTCTTTAGTATTACAAAAGCTTATCTTTGCACCTCGTAAACACCAAGCTCATGATTCATGCTAATCAGTACCTAGACAGCCTAGACAAATCTGTCTAGGCTGTCTAGGTACTGAACATCCGCATAAGTAAAGGCTTTTTAACCAACCATATCGTTTAACGCTTTAACAAACCTGCTATTAATCAGCACAACCTCGACACATTACCTAACAATTTCATAGGTATGTGCCGCATCGTATTTATTCCCAACACGCCTGACAATTCCTATTTCCATTAAGTGTTTGAGTCTCCTGGTTATTGTCCTACCATTTTTTCCGGTAACATTTTCCAATTCTGCCCGAGACACTCTCTGACGACTCCCCATAAATGCCATTATATCACGTTCCAAATCATCCAAATCCTGCCAAGTCTTATTACCTATCGTTTGCGCTGCTCGATCTTGTCTACGGAGCTTTCTGACCTTGATATTATTCTTGAGCGTCAACCGCACCGCAGCTCCGCTAGGCTCCATATATTCTGGATCTTCTAAGAAACACTCCGCCATATCCGAATAAATACGCTTCACGCCCTCATTCAGCTCCCGCACCCAGCCGAACTCAGTAAGCACACGAGCAATACGCATATTGCGCGAGAATCGTGTATCACGGATATTATTTACAGTCACAATATCCGGCAATTTACCTGGGCTCTGTATCTCCAATCGGTCATCATACATCGAAATACGGATATAGTCACCACTCATAGCATACTCACGATGCGTGATAGCATTGATGAGACCTTCCTGCCAAGCAAACTCTGGATATTCAGGAACTGTACGAAACTTCCCCATCGATGGATCAAGCGATGTAAACTCGCGCAGCTGTGCTCCGACAACCTCCTGTGCCTTCTCCACCATCCGCAAGATAGGCAGTTCCACATTGATGTCCTTCACCAAATTCATTCGTGTACCTGTACCCGCTGTCTCTCCCTCGTACCGCAAAAACCGCACCCGACACGTAGGATAGAACCTCATCACATTCTTCGCAAAAAGCAATACTGCTGCATGGGTTAAATGTTGCTCACCATGCCAGTCAACCAAAAAGCCTCTAGCCTGCAATACCTGCTCCGTCTGCAATCCATTCGCACCTATACGCTCCTTGTACCGCGATAGCAGCTCCTCATCCAAATCTGAAAGATTCGCGTCCAGATTACATTCATCCTCATAGTGCCGCGTTCCCTTGCTGTATTCCAGCCGACGAACATCCTCGCCCTTGATTTCGCGCATCCTATCGCCAATACGCAGATAGACCGAATCATTCTTCATATAAATCAGCCTGTCGACGCTGGCCTCAATATGCAAAAGCAGGATTCTGTCAGACTCGCCCTGCTCATTTACCACATCCAGAAATTCTTCCTGCATCTGTGGCATCGGCTTGCAGTAGTCCTTCGCCATATTGAGAAAGTCGTTGATTTTATCCGCACTGACCGAATTGATACCTTCCAATTTCTGCGTCTTATCGCTGATGCCAATGACAATCGTACCGCCTTCTGCATTGGCAAAGCCAACTACCCACGGTGCAAGGTCTGACGTCTTGATATGCGCTGACTTACGGTCAAAATATTTATTTTCCGGCTCTGCGAGCATGTATGATAAAGTCAAAACTGGATTTATCGCCGATTGTATCCCCTTATTATCACCATCCATCAATTCAATCCCCCCATCGTATCGACATCACTGCTATACATTCATATGTTTTATAATTCACCCTTATCAAACACGTTGTCTTTCGTAATCATCACGCGTAATGGTATAGTAGTGAGAATTATATATGATATATATTTTACCATGGCTCCTATTTTTTTTAAAGGAGGTCTACTTTATGGCTAAAAAACGGTCTAATGGCGAAGGCGGTATATACTTCGATGAAAAACGCGGTACCTATCGTGCCAATATTACCGGTCCAAATGGTAAACGTATTTATAAAAGCTTTACAACACAGGTAGATGCTCTTGCCTTGAAGACTGAACAACTTTATTCCATGAATCAAGATACCTTTGTAGAACCAAGCACAGTTACGGTCGGGGAATGGGCTTTGCGCTGGCTCACTACCAAAAAGCAATCCGTATCAATTGGAACCTATGAGAATTATTTATATGTGTCTGGTCATTTGGATCTGATTGCTGGCATTGCTCTGCAAGAACTTGCACCACATCATGTTGATGCCCTTTATCTTGAACTCAGCAAGGTTATTTCCGGCTGCACAGTTCACAAGGTTCACAAACTTCTTAATGCAATGCTAAAAAAAGGCCGCGGCTTTAAATATCATTTCAAAAAACATTATGCTCAATGTTGATGCTCCTAAGTTTGAGAAAAAGGATATTCAGATTTTTACCCTGGGAGAAGTCGAAACCATTTTAAAGGTTTGTCATGATAATCCTCTATTAAAGAAAAAATATCCTATGGTACTTCTTGCTGCTACTACTGGAATACGCCTTGGCGAGCTTTTGGGCCTTCGCTGGTGCGATGTTCGCTTCCCCACCAATGAAATATTTATCGGCAAATCCATAAAAACTAGCAAAACGCAAGGCGTTTATCTTGGCAGCGTAAAGACCAAAGCCGGAAACCGAAAAATAAAGATTACGAAAGATATGGTCAAGCTGCTCCGAATGCTACGATTCGAAGTAAAAAACATGGATATCAACCAAGAAACTTACGTCTTCCCTGCCCGCACTGGCAACCCGATCACGCCACGCAACATGGAACGTGCCTAGGACACAATTATTCGTAATGCTGGTATTCCATACAAAAACATCCACGTTCTCCGGCATACTCACGCGACCGAGCTTCTTGCACTCGGTGTCCCAATAATAGAAGTCAGCCGCCGGCTTGGCCATTCGAAAGTTGCTCATACGCTAGATCTGTATGGACATGCTATTCCAAATTACGAGGACAAAATTGTTGATAAGGTCACTCAGCTTTATGCGGTACCCAAATAAAAAAGACGGCTAGAGTAAAATCTAGTCGTCTTTTTTTGTGCAAAAGTCAACAGTTGCACCCATATTGCACCCAATGAGCAGTTTCTTTTATTGCACCCACTCACCGGAGTATTATTTTCACTGGTGTGACTGGCAGGAGTCGAACCTGCGGCCTATTGCTTAGGAGGCAACCGCTCTATCCGTCTGAGCTACAGCCACACGATACGTTATAGTATAACAAAGCGTTATTGAATTGTCAAAAAAGCTATTTAATTGTAGGGGCTACAGGGGGTACCGGCACTGCTGGTGATGTTGGCACGGGCACGGCTGCTTTCTTGATGATTTGCTTTACTTCATCGTTGCCAGCGGCATCTTGCGTGTCGCTTGCGCTATCTTTGAGCATATAGCGCGTCACCCAGTCTTTATGTGTTTCTACGTACTTTTTAAGCGCTTTGGCTCCGATTTCTTCGTTGCTGTCTGGAATCAAGGAATAATAGCGGCCATCGAGGTCGGATTCCTTGGTCGTCCAGCCGGTAGTGCTGCTCCAGTAATTATAGCGGATCACTTTGGCCGTGGAGTTTGGCAGATTATATGCTTTTTTACGGAATTTAATCTCGATGGATTTACCGGAAGCATCTTTTGTATCTTCCCATTCCCAAAGCACGACATTTTCGTCATGCTGGCGCATGGTCATGGTATCTGCCCAGCAGCTGATAGATCCACCGTCAGCGGTCGTTGCCTGCCAAAGAGTGAGCCAGCGGTCAGCTGCGTTGATCTTTTCAAATTCATTTTGTTTAAAGACCTGATCGATGACCATACAATAAAAATCCTGGTCAAAAGACCTTGAATTTATTTCTTTTGCTGTTGGCTTAGGATCGTTTTTGGTCCAGAGAACGTTTCCCTGAGCATCGTAGAAAATTTCCTCCATATAAGTCAGAAGGCGGTTTTGCGGATTGATTTCTATCCGAGCCAGACTGTAACTCAAGGTCGATGGGTTCGGTATGGTCGAGCTTATCCCGTAATTGTTGATGGTTTCAGCTGCTCCGGCATAGGTATAGACGGTTTTGGTCCATGCCTCAATCTGCACTGGTGTTGATTGTACGCTCGATAAGACACGCACTCTTTCCGGAGCGAAGAATTTACCATATTTGGTGTCTGACGAAATCCAATACCATTCTGTATCGCTTGCTGCAGCCGTGCTGACATTGCTTGTAACTATGACCAATAAGAGAAGCAAAATCAAATACTTTATTTTCTTCATGAAAATCCTCCTCTACGACCGTTGGCGGTCGTTTAAATGTAATGAATAAATTGAGACAAATTATCCATTATCTCTATAATAATCTGATTTGAAAAAATATACAATAGCCCTGAAATTAAATCTACTGCGTGCCAAAGTAATTTCTCAAAAGCATCGCTGATAAAAAAAGCTATGCCCACATATGGTTCCGTGGGGCATAGCAATCAATCAATGCAAGTCTATCTTGTCGAGGATTCCGGCAAAGTGAGCGAGCACGACACCATAATTGGTCATCGGTACATTTTGCTGACGAGCACGTTCTGCCCGGGATAAGACATGGCGGCGGTTGAACATACAGGCACCGCAGTGGATGACAAGATCATAAGGCGACAGATCTTCCGGAAAATCGGCTCCATTGACTGTCGTAATCTTGATGTCCGGGCTGATTTTCTGTTGCAGCATGCGCGGTATCTTGACGCGTCCTATATCCTCTGCTAACGGCACATGGGTACAGGCTTCAGCGATGAGCACATGTGATTTTTCAGTCAGATCGTCTATTGCTTTGGCGCTATCGGTAAAAAAAGCAAGATCGCCTTTATAGTTGGCAAAGAGTATGGAAAACGAGGTCAGTTTGCTTTCCTTTGGCTTTTTGTCATAGACAAGAGGAAAAACCTGCGAGTCCGTGATAATGAGATCTGGTGCCTTTTTGAGACTATCCAGGGCTTCGTCGAGCTTATCGGCTGTCGCGCTCAAAACAAGGCATTTTTTGTCGAGTAAATCACGAAGGGTTTGGACCTGCGGCAAAATCAAGCGGCCTTTTGGCGCCTGGATATCCTGGGGCATGATCAAAAGTATGGTATCGCCATCATTGGCCAGGCCGCCCGTGATGCTTTTTACTTCATAGTCTTCTGGCAAAAGGCGAATGATGTTTTCTCTTATTTGGTCGACGCCTTGTTTTTCTTTGGCACTGACGACAATCGCATCTTGACCGAGTGCCGCTTTGATTGCTTTTTCAATAGCCTCTGTTTTTTCTTTGAGGATATCGGCTTTATTGATGATGGCAAGCACCGGTATTTTTTTGCTTTTGAAGTAATTCGCCCATTTGAGTTCTTCTGCCATTTCTTCTTCGCTGAAAAGGACTAGGGCAATATCGGTTTTTTCACCGGCGAGCTTGGTCTTGTCGACTCGCATCGCCCCGAGGTCACCGACATCATCAAAGCCTGCTGTATCAATGAATACGCATGGGCCTATGCCGTAGATTTCCATCGATTTATAGACTGGATCGGTCGTCGTACCGGCTATATCGGAAACAACGGAAAGCTGTTGACGGGTCAAGACGTTGACCAAAGAAGATTTGCCGCTGTTGCGCTTGCCAAAAAGGCCGATGTGCAAGCGATTTGCTCTTGGGGTATCTGTTAAACTCATGTAATTTCCTCCTCAATTGCGAAAAAGGCCGCCAGCAAACTTGCAATGCCTTGCAAAGTTCACGATGGACGGCCTCTTTGCCTCTATCTTTTCATTGGTTCATCCGCCCATGGGGACGGCGAATATTATCGTTATTTAAAATCTAAAGTCGCGTTTGCCGTCGTGCAGTTTTTGCAGGTTTTCAGTGGCAATAGCACGGACTTTAGGATTTGGTATGTTCTGGATTTGTGCATGGATTGCCGCTTCACCTTTTTTCTGCGTATCTTCTGATGCGTAGTCTTCCAGATATTCTTTGAGCGTCATCAAGGCATTTGGCAAACAGCAATTGGCAATCTGCCCTGCTTTGACAAGTGTCATAAAGCGGTCTCCCGTACGGCCTTCGCGGTAACAAGCGGTACAGAAGCTAGGAACGAATCCGAGCTTTAAGAGCCAATTGACGATTTCGTCAAGGGTTCTGGTATCATTGACATCAAACTGCGCGGAGTTATCTTCTGGCAATTCTTCATGGTCATAGCCGCCGACACTCGTGCTAGATCCGCCGCTGATTTGAGAGATACCGAGCTCTAATACGCGCTCACGCGATTTTTGCGATTCACGCGTGGAAACGATCATGCCTGTATACGGAACAGCGATGCGGATGACAGCGACAATCTTCGCGAAGATATCATCATCGATGGCATTGCTGAAGGTCGCCGGATCGATATCGTCTGCTGGGCGGATACGAGGTACGCTGATCGTATGCGGACCAACGCCCATATGTGCTTCGAGATGTTCTGCATGCATCAAAAGACCGGCAAAGTCATAGCGATACATGTTGAGGCCAAAGAGCACGCCGATGCCTACATCGTCGATGCCGCCTTCCATTGCACGGTCCATAGCTTCCGTATGATACGCATAGTCATGCTTCGGACCGGTTGGATGAAGGGCTTCATAATTTTCTTTATGATAGGTTTCCTGGAATAATATATACGTGCCAATAGCGGCATCTTTAAGTTTTTTGTAGTTTTCGACAGTCGTTGCCGCAATGTTGACGTTTACACGGCGGATTGCCCCATTTTTGTGCTTGATGCTATAAATTGTCTTGATGCTGTCAAGAACGTATTCAATTGGATTATTGACCGGATCTTCACCCGTTTCAAGTGCCAGTCGCTTGTGTCCCATGTCTTGAAGGGCAATGACCTCACTTTTGATTTCTTCTTGCGACAGCTTTTTGCGGCGAATCGTTTTATTGCGCTGATGATACGGGCAATACACGCAGCCATTGACGCAGTAGTTGGACAGGTATAGCGGCGCAAACATGACAATACGGTTGCCGTAAAGCTGCTGCTTCAGCTTTTTCGCCAGGCTGAACATTTCTTCGTTTAAGTCATCCTGATCGCATTCGAGTAGGACAGAAGCTTCTCTATGGCTGATTCCCTTACAGGCCTTGGCTTTTTCAATGATCTGTTTGATCAATTCGCGATTGCTCTTATTTTCTTTGGCGTATTCAAGTGTTTCTAGGATTTCTTCGTGATTGATAAACTCACTTGCTTTTGCTGATTTCGGATCGTACATAAAACTAACTCTCTCCTTTTATTCCTCTGTCGAGGGCAACTTTGCATAAACTGTTTTCGTACTGACGTGCGGCAGCATGCCGAGTTTGCCGGACAGAGCACTGATCATATCCTGTGGTGCATCCAAAACAATACTGATGACCGAAACCTGGCGCTTTTGGTACGGGATGCCCATACGACCGACTATGTAATCGCCATATTCTTGCAAAATGGCATTGATCCTGCCGGCTGAGTCCCTATTGCTGACCATGATTCCAATAAGTGCTACACGCGTTTCCATAATAATCCTCCCAAACGACAAAATAAGCGAATCTGATGGACGAACTTAGCTTGAAGTCAAACATTTCCTCTGCCTGTCGAGCTAGAGAAAATGCTTCGTGAAATAAAAAATCCTTGTGCTAAACGCGCAAGGACAGAATACAAAATAAGCCGCAGTTTCTATGTGCAAGCTGCAGTTTCCCTATACTCTCGCCTTTTCACTCAGGACGAACCTTTATGATTTCAGCACGATTACTTTAATAAAATGGGTTTGCTGGCAGACAGGTTTCCCCTCTATACAGCGCACCGCAAGACAAATTCAGTATAGCACTATTTTTCCCATAAAACAATAATTTACCAGGAGATACATCGATCATTTCCCCTCTGCAAAAAACTGTGGTCAAAGCCTTTTGGCTTTTGCTGCAAAGCATACAAAAGCTTTGTTCATATGGTTTTACACCTGCATTTTTTCGTCAAATATGGTATGATTATACTAGTATTTTATCGGCAGACCGAGCCGGATACGCAAGAAAAATTTTACGGGGGTTCTATATGACATATACCAATTTCCAGGTCGGCGAAAAATTCCCGCTGCCTATCCAGACACCGGGTGATGGTGGGCTTTTCCAGTACGACATCAACGGCGCTATGTTCATCTTAAAGCTAAGCAAAACCGATGTAATCGCTGTAGAAGCTTTTCGCACGGGAAAAATGGAGCTCGCTCTGTTTGAAGAAAACGGCCTGGCTTTCTTTCTTTACCAAATCGATGGGATATTCAAACAAGGCTGGGGAGACTGCCCTTACAGCGTGGCATTCATCACAGAAAGCCAACGCCCGGATTTGTCCAAAGCAACTGATCCGGCAATCCACCTCTACCTCGTCGACAGCCAACTCGATGTCTTGCTGGCAATGCGCCGCGTCGATCTAAACGAAGACTTTGCCCAAAAGCTGCAAAGCATCGCCAAAGCGCAGCTGGCTGCACCACAGGAAAAATCCGCTTATGCAGCGGCCGTGCAAAAAATTTGGCAGACTTACAGCTCCGCCCAAATGCGCGAAAAGGCTATCGCCATCCAGAGCGTTCCACTCGCGATCCCGGTCAAGCCACCGATAAATTCCCCTGAAATAAAACATTAAAAGGAGTGCTGAGCACATGACTAAAGCAAAAGTTTATTTTACCGATATGCGCACGACTTCTGGGATGAACCTTCTGCAAAAACTTCATAAATTGATTGAAAAAGCAGGCTTTAAGGACATCCCTTTCGAAAACAAATTTGCCGCCATCAAAATTCATTTTGGTGAACCGGGCAATCTATCTTACCTTAGACCAAACTATGCCAAAGTTGTCGTCGATGCCATAAAAGAACTTGGCGGCAAACCATTTTTGACGGACTGCAATACGCTTTATGTCGGTCGCCGCAAAGACGCGCTTGAACATATGGATGCCGCTTATGAAAACGGCTTTACGCCATTTTCTACTGGCTGTCAGATCATCATCGCCGACGGACTCAAAGGCACGGACGAAGCCTATGTACCAGTGCCAAACGGCGAATACGTCAAAGAAGCAAAAATCGGACAAGCTTTGATGGACGCGGATATCGTCATCACTTTATCCCATTTCAAAGGCCATGAACTCACAGGCTTTGGCGGTGCCATCAAAAACATCGGCATGGGCGGCGGTTCCCGTGCCGGCAAAATGGAAATGCACTGTGACGGAAAACCAAAAGTCAAAGAAGAAGTCTGCATTGGCTGTGGTGCCTGTAGAAAGATCTGTGCTCATGGGGCACCGATCATCACAAACAAAAAAGCTAAGATCGACGAATCCATTTGTGTCGGCTGCGGGCGCTGCATCGGCGTATGCCCAGTAAATGCGATTATTCCGACCAACTGGAGCTCGGTTTCGGTCAATAAAAAAATGGCAGAATACGCAGCCGCTATTTTGCACGACCGCCCGCATTTCCACATCAGCTTGATCGTAGACGTGTCGCCATATTGCGATTGCCACTCCGAAAATGATGCGCCGATCGTACCAAATCTCGGCATGCTCGCCTCGTTTGACCCAGTTGCTCTTGATCAAGCCTGTGCGGACCTCGTCAATCAAGCTCCGGTACTCAGCTCATCTTTACTTGAAGATAATATCCGAAAAGACCCGACGGAAGCGAAGCATCACGATCACTTCCACAACGTCAGCCCGACTACGGACTGGAAAATCTGCCTTGAGCATGCCGAAAAAATCGGCCTTGGTTCGACAGACTATGATTTGGTCACGATAAAATAAGGAAAAGGCCGGATACCATAAATTGGCATCCGGTCTTTTTTATCAAATAAACGCTTAAAATGAAACGTTTTCTTTTTTTCGTTGCGTAAAACGCAGGCAGCTGTCGTAGCCGAATTTTTTTGCATAAGCGATGGCCTCGTCGATGTATCGGCCACAATCTTCCGGTGCGTGTGCATCTGAGGAGGTAATGACAGGAAGCTTATACTTGGCTGCGATTTCCATGAATTCTGGATATGGCGATATTTCAGCAATTGGATAGCGATAAAAAGTTCCCGTATTGATGTCGACTGCCATATCTGCTTTTTTTAGTGCTTTGGCTACTCTTTCCAAGAACTCGGTCACCGGAAATTCTGGCAAAATCTTAAATAGCCGAATGTTGAATGGATGCCCGAGAACATCATATAGACCAGCTGCGCAGAGATGTTCGACCTCTTCGGCGTACCAATCATAGATTTCTCGCAAATCGTGATTATCCCATTCCGCTTTGATTTCTGAGGAATCATATGCCCAGCCATGGAGAAAATGGATGGAACCGATCACATAATCAAACGGATACTGCGATAAAATCGACTGAACTTTTTTCTGATCGCGAAAATTACAGACTTCGATACCTGTCTTGACTTTATAGCCTTTGCTTTTAAGGCCATCCATAAAGGCGAAATAATCCGCGAGGCTGTATTTGAATTTATTCGATGTAAGCCATTTTTGCTGGAAGCTGCCGACAAAAGAATCGTCTAAGATCAAATCCTCATAATAGAGCTCTTTGAAATCCGTAAAACCATGGCTATGCTCTGATATTCCGATTTCTTCAAGCCCACGCGCAGCCGCGCTGTCAAAAAATCCTTGTACCCACGTGAGATCATAGGATCCCTTTTCAAAATGCATATGATAATCGAGTTTCATCTGTCTGCCTCCTACTAGCTTTCCTTAAAAATAAATGCCTGTCAGCATAATTTTAACACAAATTTTGCTGACAGGCATTCTTTGATTTTTAAGGAGGTTCCGATTCGGCCTTCCTATTTTTACGATTGCTGGCTGACCAAGTCTTTGATTGCGAGCATGACACCGTGTTCACGGTTGCTCTTTGCCTGGAAATTCGCCGCTTCCTTGACTCTCGGATGAGCATTTTCCATAGCATAGCTATAATGGACTGCCGACATCATTTCCATATCATTGAGATAATCGCCGAATGCCGCACATTCAAGTGGACTGATGCCCAGCATTTTCTGGACCTGCTGGATCGCTACGCCTTTATTGATGCCATAGTTCATGATATCCACCCAGAAATTGCTGCTCACCGCAACTTGCAGCTTACCTTCATAAGCATCAAAAGCCGGATAAATCGTTCGCTCTGCATCTTGGCGATCGCAATCGCACAAAGACAATTTGATGATATCATCATCTACCAAAGAAAAATCTTCGACAAAGGTGTATTGTGTATAGTATTTTTCCATTTCTTCAAGGAATGGACGATATTTTGAATTGACATAGGCGCTTTTCTTGCCGCAGAGAACCGGATAGATATCCTCGAGAGAATCCACCGTCTTCATCAATTGTTCAACGGCAGTCGTTGGCATCGAGCTGGAAAACAGTTCGATTTCCCGGTAGCTTACATAAGTGCCATTTTCCGCAAAAAAGACAAAATCATCTTTATATTTTTCAAACTGATGCAATAGTGCATAATATTGGCGACCGCTCGCCGGTGCAAACAAGATGTTCTTCTCGCGCAAGAGTTCCATTACTTCGTCGAATTCCTGTGGCAGCTGTCCGTTTTCATCGAGCAGAGTGCCATCCATATCCGACATAATCATTTTAATCATAGCATACCCCTACTTTCGGGCAGCTAAGTTCCGCCCGCAAATTTATATTTTGCCTAGCGCTATCATTATAACAGATAGAATCTAGGCTTTCAATTGTATGATAACTTAAGCGATACGACAGAAGACACTGCCATCGAACTCGCAGTGTCTCATGTTTCTTGCCTATTTCAGTTTCCTAAACGTCCCTGGTAAACACACCATGGCTCTTCGGCCATATAGTCGCCTTCGTTATAAAAAGCAGCTCTGGCACGGCAGCCGCCACAACTCTGCTTATAGTTGCAAGTACCACACCCACCCTTATAGTCGAGCGTGCGAAGTTCTTGTAATACTTTATTGTTTTTCCAAATTTCATCGAACGGCGTTTCTCTGACGTCACCAAGCTCCATATTAAGGTATGCACAAGGCTGTACCTTGCCGCGAGGGCTGATGATGCAGTAAGAGGTTCCTGCCAGGCAGCCTCTCTGGAAGCGAAGATCCATGCCCATCTGTTTGGCAATTCGCACGAACTGCGGTGCACAGGTAGGCTTGAGTTCAATGTCGACTTCCTGCTGTTTCTTCATGATGCGTGTAAGCACTTCTTCATAGGCAGTCGCCCGCAAAGATTCCGTTTCAATGGATTGCGCCCTTCCCGTAGGCACGAGGAAAAAGAAATGATGCGCAACCGCACCTTCTGCCACAGCAAAATCCGTGATGGCTTCGATTTCATGTTCGTTCCAATCCATGACGGTCGTATGGATCTGAAATGCCAAACCAGCTTCACGGCAATTTCGCATTCCCTGCACAGCACCTTCCCAAGCATTTGGGAATTTGCGGAAGGTATTGTGTTTTTCCTTGTCCAAAGAATCCAAGGATATCCCCATGCCCATCGCGCCGGCAGCTTTGAGTTTACGCGCCATATCAAGCGTTATCAAGGTTCCATTCGTGCCGAATACAGAACGAAGGCCCAAAGATTTGGCATGAGCGACAAGCTCAACGATATCCGTACGCATCAGAGGCTCTCCGCCGCTAAAGATCATTATTTTAAAACCAGCCTTGGCAATCTGATCCAAAAGAGTCTTTGCCTCAACTGTATTGAGTTCATCGGTTGCCTTGCAGCCAGCATCGCGATAGCAATGATCGCAGTACATGTTACAGGCATTTGTCGTGTTCCAAGAAATAATCATATCCAGGTCTCCTTTACGCTTTTCCTAAGCCAATTTCTTCATCCGTCAAATAACAAGACGGATCGGATTCCCAAAAATCTCCGGTTTTCGCTTCTGCCCGCGTACGGAAGTTCCCGTTGCAGTTATTTAAGTACTTACACTGACTACACCGGCCTTTAAGAAGCGGCTTACGGTCTTTGAGACCTGCC
Source organism: uncultured Selenomonadaceae bacterium (assembly GCA_965363355.1). Classification (GTDB taxonomy): domain Bacteria; phylum Bacillota; class Negativicutes; order Selenomonadales; family Selenomonadaceae; genus CBDTTM01. The sequence continues at coordinate 22,638 of CBDTTM010000016.1, forward strand.
ATGAGCTCATTGGAGCGGTCTGTCCAGATATCGCCGAATTTGCGCTCACGGACGTTGCCAAAAGTATGGTGCTGGGTAAATTGATCCGGATGCACATAGCCAAGTGGATCGACTTCACCAAAAGCCATGCCCGAGCGATTGCCGCCATTCATCGATATGTATTTTTTGATCTGCTCAGCCAATGCGTCATCACCTTCTGCCAGTGCCTTCAGGTACATGTAAACGCCATCACAGTGGTTATCGACCGTAAGGATTTCTTTTTCAAGACCGCGTTCTTCAAAATCTTTTGTCCGGCGAATGATGATATCCATCGCTTTTCTCGATTCTTCTGCCGTAACATCTTGATCCATCATCGCATTGCCGCGACCAGAATACACCAGATGATAGAAACATACGCGGTTGATATTCTCACGTTCAATGAAATCAAAAATATTTTCTAATTCTTGTATATTGTGATGATTGATCGTAAAACGAAGGCCCACTCGCTGGTCGACCGCCACACAATTTTTGATGCCCTGCATCGCAGCTTCAAATGCGCCTTCTTTACCGCGGAACTTATCGTTGACATCCTGCAAGCCATCAAGAGAAATCCCTACATAGCCAACGCCGATATCTTTAAGTTTTTGCGCAACTTCAAGCGTAATGAGCGTACCATTCGTCGATAATGTCGGGCGGACACCTTTGCTGGCAGCATACGTCGCCAATTCAAAAAAATCTGGACGAATCAATGGCTCTCCACCAGAAAAGAGCAATGCCGGTACATTGAATTCCGCTAAATCGTCAATAAAACGTTTTGCTTCTTCCGTACTTAGTTCGTCTGCATACTTCTTTGCATCTGAACTCATATAGCAGTGGCGGCATTTCAAGTTGCAAGTCCGTGTCGAATTCCAGACTACAACCGGGCCTGCCCCCTCGCGAACACCATCTTGAGCCAAGTTCGCACCTTTCGTATACCGAAGTGAATCTCCATAATACTCCGTAGCAAATAACAGTTTCGTAACACTTATCATTCTCTCATTCACACACCTATCCGATTTTTATACACCAAAATTATCAAATCAACTTACATAGATAAAAACACCTTATCTAAAATCACAAAAATAAAATTGATTTCTCTGCAATAGAAGAATCAATTTCAAATCTGAATCACATTCATTATTTTTATAATAGCAGTATTTACGAATTTGGTCAATCCATCTTTTTGGAAAAAAGCTACAAAAAAAGGATGCGCACTTTGTAGGAAACAAATGCCACATCCTTCGTTTTCATGCATTATCAATCCACTACTTCATGCTTTTTGAGCCCAGCTAAGATCAGTTCCAATTTATAGCCCACATTTTCGGTAAACGTCATTGGCAGACTGCTAAACGACGACGCCTGATAGACCGAATGGAACATCTCGGTGATGATCTCCGCCGGAATATCACTGCGAAATTCACCGCTGCTTTGGCCGGCTTTGATTATTCGGTCAAAAATCAACTTAAACGGTGCCTCACCGCTTGGGTGCATAGCTGCCTTAGGCAGAGCACTGCGGTCCGCAGCTCGCAAAAAGAGCGGCAGAACAAAGCGGTTCTTATCTAAAAGCATCGCCGTAAGGCGCACGGTTTCAGCTAAGATGACAGCTGCCGTCTTTTCTTCTTGCTGCAATGACGATTCAAAAGATGTGCGGATTTCTTCGACGATCTCATTGAGCAGACTTTTTAGTATTTCATCTTTTGATTCGAAGTAATTATAAAAAGTCCCAATACCAAGATCGGCCTCGTTCATTATGTCAGCAACTGAAGTCTCTTGAAATCCCTTGCAACTGAAAAGTTTTACAGCTGCTTCGACAATCGCTTTCTTTGAATGTATTTTTTTTCGTTCGCGACGAGTTATCGTTTCTTCCATTTTAATATCCTCCAAAACAGACAAACTGAATTGCTTTAAAATTTTTATTCTATAACTATTATAAATGGATGGAAGCCATAATCAAAGCAAAAGTTCGATAAAAAACAAAAAGCACTGGAACAAAGTCCAGTGCTTAGCTTTCATATGGTGACCCTGGCAGGACTTGAACCTGCGACCCCTTGATTCGTAGTCAAGTAC
>CBDTTM010000017.1:0-23993 GCA_965363355.1 uncultured Selenomonadaceae bacterium
CGAACATCTTTTTCTTATCTCAACCCAGAAATATAATAAACAGCGGTCAATTAAGAAATCCATCTTAATTGACCGCTGTTTTTCTTTAAAATAACAACTTTTTTAATCGATTTGTTTTGACTCTCAAGAAAAAACCTTTACGCGATCTTCAATTGTCATTTTTTCAATGTCCTTCGGTCCCTGTACAGGCTGGCCAAATGGCATCTGCCCAATCAATTTCCAGCTTGCTGGCACGGAGAATTTCTCTTTTACCGCATCATCGATCAATGGATTATAATGCTGTAAATTAGCGCCAAGACCAAGATCCGTCAATGCTGTCCATACGGCAAACTGTGCCATGCCATTGGCTTGTTGTGCCCATATAGGGAAATTATCGGCATAAGCGGCAAATTGTTTTTGCATAGCTTCAACAGTTTCAGTTTCATCAAAGAACAACACTGTCCCATAAGCGGCAGCAAAGCCATTGAGTTTTTCTTCTGTTGGAGCAAAATTTTCTGCTGGTACAATTTTTTTCAGGATATCTTTGGTAATTTGCCAGATTGCATCGTGATTTTCGCCTAAAGCGACAACAACGCGTGTTGACTGCATATTAAATGCCGATGGTGCCTCTTGTACCATTTTTTTGATCTTCTCAACAATCAATTCCGGTGCAACCTGAATTTCCTTGCTCAACGCATAATTTGTCCGGCGAATGCTCACTGCTTCTTCAAATGATTTCATCTTAAAAACCCCTTTTATTTATTATTTTTATAAATTTTTTCTCAGCCAAAAACATAGCTGGTCATCGATAGTGCTCCCATAGTACTTCCTTCATTAAAGACGGATACTTTATCTGTCTCATCGGCTGCGCCTAATGCATATAAGAGCGGATAAAAATGTTCCGGTGTAGAAAAAGATAGCTGCGCTATTTTTCCGGCTTTTTGATACTCGATCACTGCCTTATGATTACCAGATTGGACTTTGTCTTTGATATAGTTATCAAATTCATCCGCCCAATCATAGCCTTTTTCCATATCCCAGTCCACTCTTGCCAAATTATGGACGACATTTCCACTGCACAGAATCAATATCTCTTTCTCCCTTAGGGCCTTGAGTTCCTGCCCCATTTGAAAATGTTCTGCGGCACTCGCCGCCCGGTCAACACTCAATTGATATACAGGAATATCTGCTTTGGGGTAGGCTCTATGCAAAATGGACCAGCTGCCATGATCAATGCCCCAGGTATCATCTGCAAAAACCTCTCTTATCAGCAAATTTTGGGTGACGTTTGCCATTTCAGGTGAGCCTTTGGCAGGATACTTCACCTGATAGAGCTCTTCAGGAAATCCATACATATCATAAATCTGTTTCGGCTCGCCTGCTGTAGTAATCCTAGTACCATCTGTGTACCAATGCGCTGAAATCGCTAAAATCGCTTTAGGCTTTGGTATAGAATCCGCTAGATGGCTCCAAGCCAGCGAATATTCATTTTCTTCTATCGCATTCAAGGGGGAACCATGCCCCACGAATAAAACCGGCATTTTTTTCATCCCAATCATTCCTCTCTATTTTAATCCTTGTTGTTTTTACTGCAAAAATATCCTAGCACTGAATTATCAAGCGCGTATAGACGGCTGCCCGAAATGATCAAGGCAACTGCGGCGGCGATGATCATGATATCGTATTCATAACCACCAACGAAGCCGGCACTAAATTTCACGGTGAATATCGCCCCTAGCATAATAGCGCAAATACCAAGACTTGCCAGCCTCGTCAATAAGCCAAGCAGCAGGCAAATTCCCGCTCCAGTTTCAATCGCCGTCACCATATATGGCAAAAATACCGGTAAACCACTAGCCGCAAAATATTTTACGATTCCATCGAACCCCATGATTTTTTGTATTCCGTGTGTAATAAAGGTAATCCCCAATACCAACCTGATAACCAACAAACTAACTTCATAATATTTTTTATCCATTTTAAAAAACCTCACTTTTTATAATTTTATTTCAAAAAGATTCAAAAGTCACATACTCACCAATTGGTTTGCGATAGCCTCTCAGTCTCTTTTTACTTTCATCTTCCTTGCCCATAGTAATGAGCAGCACCGGTTCTAAATGCTCAGGTATATGAAACAGCTCTCGCATCTTGTCTGCATCAAAACCAATCATCGGGCAGGTATCCCAGCCTTTATCTTTTGCCAGCAGCATAAACAACATTGCCGATAGAGATGCATTGCGGATCGCCTCATCTTTTTGGAAACGAATACCGCGGCTTTCGTATAATTGATTGATATCATCTAAGATTTTCTGATATTCAAAGTCTTTATAAATTCCGAGGTTCAACATACCAGAATAAATATTTTCCGCTTTTTTATAGGCAGCTTTATCACCCAAAACTAAAATTGCCGCAGAAGCTGTGTGGATTTTATACTGCTTGAACGCTGCTTCTCGTAAAAGTTCTTTGCGTTCATTGCCCGTAACAACGAGGTAATGCGCATGCTGCAAATTAAAACAAGATGGTGCCAGCCTAAGCTCTTTAAATATTTCATCAAAATCTTCTTGCGGAATTTTGACTCCTTCAAGAAAATTATTGGCAGAACGCCGCGTCTCAACAATCGTTTGTAAATCAGCCAAAATCAGCACTTCCTTTTTGTTTTTTAATAACTTTTAAAAACTTAATAACTTTATGTAACTATAATATACCAGCATACTTACTTTTGTCAAGTAAGTATGTTATTATTAAATAAAGGAGTTGAATAATCGTGGTTAATTTTTCCTTATGTCCTAGATATGAAGTTGCCTTTGATTTATTGGGCAAGAAATGGACAGGGCTCATTATCCGCTCTTTGTTAGATGGTCCGAAACGCTTCTCTGATTTGACAGAAATCATTTCCAACATCAGCGCAAAGGTATTGGCTGATCGAATGAAAGAGCTGGAACAGCTAGGCATCATAACAAGGAATGTCTACCCTGAGATCCCGGTAAGAATCGAGTATGATTTAACCGACAAAGGACGCGATCTCAAAACTTCCCTTGATGAAATACAGCAGTGGGCCGAAAAATGGATTGTCCTCAAAAACAACTAAAAAACAGGCAGATTACCTAAAAAGCTGTACAGACTCCCAACGGGGTCGATACAAGCAACGAGGAAATCTGCCTGTTTTTAGTTATTACAGAAAAATAGAGCCAGTCTTCAATTAAAAGACTGACTCTATCCCTTTACCGCAACGCCATCAAGTTCGTGCCAATTTTTTCAACGAGCTGCTTTGTATTCAAAACTAATTGCTCAATATCGGATGCTTTGGCAGCATCCAAATGCAGTCCAACCGATACCAGTACAGAAGCATTGCACTCTGTAGCCAAATACAAGGAAGCTTTCTTTGCCAGCTCATCTTCCCTATGCCCATTTACACAAAGAACGGATGCAATCGCTGTTTTGTCGCTGCTGGTAAGACTCGGCTGCAAAACAGCCAGCGCAGCTGCACCAATATGTGCTTTGCCGCCCGTTATGATCACAGCCAAATCTTGCCCACAAAAAGTAACCAACGCTTTAATTTCATACTTTCCGGCACCAGAAGTCAGAATCACTGGATTCATTCTATCGGCCCTTTCCATGGCTGAAATTTCTTATATTGCAAGCCAAACTGCATTAGGATTTTTCCTACAATATGAGCAATCTGCTTTTCTACAGAATCTGCTCCATTATAAAAAGTCAGCATCGGCGGTACTACCTTGCAGCCAAGATCCGCAGCATCCTTGATATTTCTTAGATGGACTTTGCTCAGTGGCATTTCGCGAGGTACGATGACCACCTTGCGATCTTCCTTCAAACAAACATCGGCGGCCCGCAGCAAAAGATTGGTTGCAAAACCAGAAACGATTCCCGCTGCCGTCTTCATGCTGCAAGGAACAACGACCATCCCATCTGTCATAAAAGAGCCACTGGCGATGCTCGCTGCCATATTCTGATTATCATAGACCACATCCGCCTCGGCAATAATCGTTTTGATATCCAGGCTAGTCTCATAAGTAAAGTTTTTTATTGCCCCCTCCGTGATGACCAGATGCGTTTCTATCTCCGCAAAGCTTTTGAGCGCTTTTAATACCTCATATCCCATAACGACACCACTGGCACCAGAAATCCCTACAATCAATCGCATTCTTCTACCTCCTATTCTTTGCTGACAGTCACCACAGTCCAATGACTTTCCACCAAGGAATTTCAACCAGACAGGTTATGACAAACAAAACCAAAGTAAAAGGCACGCCAAACCGTACGGTTTCTTTTTCGGAATACATCCCATTTTCTTCGCCCGTCCCTACTAACATCGCTAAGTTATGGAACGGTAGAATAAAATGTGCATTGATTGCCGTATAAGCAATCATAACCGGAATAATCGAGCTCAATCCCATTGGCTGCGTAAACGCCAGCATTGCCGGAATCACAATTCCCATAACGGCAATTACACTGCCAAAACACAAGTGAACGACAATCGAGACAATGGTAATAAATGCCGCCAAAATGAACATATTATGTGGAACGGTCGATGGCAGCAAGGTTTGAGCTATCCAAGCATTCATCCCAGTCGCCGCACCGACACGCCCAATCGCCACTGCTGCTGTCAGAAAAAGCAGCGTCTGGACCGGAACACCACTCCAGCTATTTGGCGTTAGAACTTCGCCAATTTTAGGCATAGCCATCATCACTGCGATAAAAAGTGTGACCCAGCCAATATCCACACCATGGATGGTATCCGTCATCCAAAGAATAATTGCCACAATCACCCAAAAAGCCGTACGCTTCTCTTTGCCAGTCATCCGTCCGAGCTCTGCGCGTTTCTTTTCAATTTCAACCTTGTTGACCGCAACTTCTTTGCTTGGTTTAAATAAAAACATGATCATAAACATGGTTATGACACTTGTTATGATCATCGGCAACCCCATCACCTTAAACCATTCCATCCAGCCGACATCGATTGGTGCGCAGCTTGCAGCCGCCAAAGGATTAATGGATGCATCCCCCGTCAGGAAAATCATCGAAACCGGGATCGATGCGGCAAATACCGTAAAACCAATTTTCACGGCATCTACTTTAGGAATATCCGCGCTTTTAACAACGACTGCCATGACCGACATGATCAAAAAAGCTCGCGGCCAAGGGTGTGGTATAAGCAAAGATAAAATAAACGTCAGCACAAAAATAGAAATAATGATGCTCTTAAAATCCGTGACGTATTTTGCTATATACCAATAGGCGATGCGTTCACCAAGCCCCGATTCCTTTACGGCAGTAGCAATCAAATAGGCGCCAATGATAAGATACATCATCGAACTTGTCCAGGTGGAAAAAATCAGCGTTGGTTCTGCCACCTTAAATACCGCCAGCAAGAGCAAATATAAGCCGGATGTATAACCAGGCTGCGTTATGCCAAAAGCCCAAAAAATGACCGTCATCAAAGAAAATGCCAAACACATCTTTCCTTCATGTGCCAGTCCCGGAATATCTACAAAATACAAAACAATGGCTATGACCAAACCTAATAGGAAGCCAATGATCCCTTTATTCTTCCCCATTTTTTTACCTCCTCATAAAAAAGGTGTGCCTATCCCTCGCAAACAGGTTATATTTCAAACCTTTCGCGAGGAACAGCCGCACCTTTATTTCTTATGCTTCAAAATCTGGCAGCCATTTTTTTGGATCGACTTCCATGAACTTCGCCCGCTCAAAGCGGTGTTTTTCCTTCATCGGAACTGTCGCGTCATATATTATTTTGCAGGCAATCCCATGATCACGGATTGACCAGCTGCAGCTTGGATCATTGGATGGATCGAGCGGATGGCATCGAACTCCCGGAATCGTAACGATATCAATATCGCCTTGCATGCGTGTCGTCATGGCCCACATGACATCGTTCATATCAAAGATATCGACATCCTCATCGACCAAGATTACCTGCTTGAGTTCAGAGAAAGCGGCAAACGCTAAAAGCGCCGCCTGGCGCTGACGCCCTTCATCGGATGGCACACCTTTTTTAAATTGAAGGACCGCCATAAATTTACCGCCGCCCGGTGATGCCGCATAGACATTTTGCAATCTTCCCGGCATAGCCCGCTCTACCATATCAATGATAGAGGCCTCTGTAGGAATCCCTGCCATGTTTACATGTTCTTCTGATGGCCCGATGCAAGTCTGCATAATAGGCTTTTTCCGAGTCGTAATAGCCTTAACCTTGATTACAGGCACTTCAGGATTAGCTGGCCCTGTATAGCCAGGGAATTCCGGCATAGCTTTACCCGTATTGGAATTGATATCTTCTCGCAGGCGCTTGCCAACAAGAAGTTCTCCTTCAATTACATACTCAGCATTGGCTATGCAATTTTCCTTGATGGTCAGGCAAGGCGCAAGCTCAACAGCTTTGCCGCGAATTGCACCAGCAATCGACAATTCATTGAAGCCAAGCGGGGTCGTCGGTGGCTCAAAGCAAGCAGCAATTTCAATGGCTGGATCGACACCGATACTAATCGATATGGGCAATGGTTTTCCCAAGGCTTCTGCTTTTTCACGAAAAGCTCCCAAATGGCGGGCGCCTGGCGTAAAAAACATCGTGATCTCATCTTTGGACTGTAAGCAAAGACGATGAATCGTGACATCCGATTCTCCTGTTTCAACGTCTGAGGCATAGCACATCCCTAGCGTTACATAAGGGCCAGCATCTTCCGGTGTATTCGTCGGAGCCGGTAAAATCTTACGGATATCAAAGCCGGGCTCGGTCGCCTTATAGACAACTTCCTGGCATTGTGCTTTATCTTTATCGATGACCACTGGATCAATTGCCTGCTTTACTGCGTCACGAAGCATAAAGCCAAGTTTTTCTGGCTCTGTTCCAAGTAGTGCCGCTACACGTTTGCGATCCGACAGAACACCGATGACGACACTGGCATCCGGATGCCCTTTTACATTATTAAATACCATGGCCGGGCCCAGTTTCGTTGGACGCGCTACCGTTCCACCTGAACCTACATGCCGATAAATACCAGCCAACTCAGCTGAAGGATCCACGGCTATATCGGTAGAAACCAACTGACCTGGCATTGTTTTTAATAATTGCAATGCCGACCTTAAATCGTTAACTTCATTTGCCATACAAAAAACCTCCTGTTTGTTTACATGCATTCTAAATCGACATGAATGCACCTTACAAAAAAGATGTTACGCTGTACAGCAAGAATACAGTCAAGCGATATCTTCACTTTTTTTAGCAAATTTTATCGGGGCCTGCAACATGCAAAAATCAAAATCCTCATCGCTTCTGTAAAAGGTCGTATCTAATAAGCACATATCAACAATATCGCCGACTAGCTCATAGCCATTACGCTCAAGCCATGCCATAAGTTTTTTTACATGTGTCATATCGTATGGCATTCCATATTTATACATACAAGCATAAAGCCCTGCCGGTAAATCCGTTGCCTGAGAATTTCCATCATTCCACTCTGAAATGAAGCTGCAGCTTCCGGCTCCGGCTAGTGGATTTCCTGCTAAAACAGATTCCTTTTTGATAACCGAGCCGAATCCGCCAGAAGGAACAATCTCCTTTTGGACGATTTCCTTCCACAACCCCATCAATGTCGTATGAAGGTTTTCTTTGTCGATCGGCTGAATATACTCTTTAAAAAGCATTTTTCGCTCTGGCATCGAGCGGATGAATGGTTCTTGCATCTGCATCACCCTGGCGTCTTCTGCTTCCTCATAAATGTTGAGCCTTTGATTTATCGACTCTCTTATTTTATTGAGACGAGCAATTTCATGCAGGACATTTTCCTTTTGCTTTTGCAATAAAATCATTTCCTTTTGTGGGCAGCGCCCTTGAAAATGCAATACAATATCCTTTAAACTAATGTCCAGAGACTTTAAAAAACAAATTTCCCGCAAATACGGAATCTGTTTTTTACTATAAAACCGATAACCATTTTCATCGACTTGAAGCGGTTTGAACAAATCAATTTCATCGTAATAGATCAACGTCTGCCTCGTCAATCCGTGCAATTTTGCCATTTCGCTGATTGATACCAAAGTTTCCAAGAACCATTCCTCCTCTGACGCTCAAAGCTACTTTTATTTATACTATAAAACAAGGTGTATAGTTACAATACAGCTTCTATAAAAATAAGGCACCCTAAAAGAGTGCCTCTTATCCATTTTTTCAACCAGTAACCGCTCCAATGAGCGCTGCGACCAATAAAATCAAATTGACTGGCACCTTTCTAGTAATCGCCAGTGCCGCACTGATCAACATAATCAATACCGCCATGATATCCATGCCGCCATTTCGGAACATATCTGCCAAGACCAGCACCGTGAAACTCGCCAAAACCAGTACCACACCATCAAGGAGTCCTTTCGTCGCTGGCAGATGCGCAATTTTACCGTGGCATTTTTGTACCAATAAAACAAATAACGGCGGCAAAACAAGTGCCAGACAGGCTAGTACTGATCCCGTAAGACCTGCGGTAAGATAGCACAAGCTCACAACCCAAAGGCCATTTGGACCTGGCGTTATTTGTCCAATCGACAAGGCCTCCGTGAACTGCGTCGCCGTCGCCCAGCCATTGGCAAGAAAATCGGCATGCAAACTCGGCAAAGGGCCAAAACCGCCCGTTGAAAATAAGATTGCTTTAAAAAGCAAAACAAAATATAAGAAAAAATCCATGATTCAGCCTCCGCCCTTCACCTTTTCAATATATATCCATAAAGAATCGCACCGCAAAGTCCGCCCATAAGATAGAGCACAGCCACTGGCGGCTGAAAGAACACATAGACAAAGCCACTGCCGAGCAATATCACCCAGGTTGATATAAATGCCAACGGTCCTCGTTTATGGTTGGCCAGAAAAATCGGCTTGATATTTCGCCAATTCGTCGCCAAGGCAACGCCGAAGATAGCCGCAAACACGGTATGCAGCGCTGCCTGTACGCGGGGAATATCACTGACTTTCAAATAAACAGCCGAAATAGCTACTGTTATCGCTGCACTTGGCAAAACAAGGCCCAAGAGAGAAACAAACACGCCCTTCATTCCCGCCAGCTGCTTGCCGATTACTATGGTATAGGCCAAAATATTGATGCCAGGCGTTATCTGGCACATCCCGATGATATTTGCATACATTTCCTCAGTGATCCACTTTTTCTTATAAATAAAATGTTCTTGTATCAAATACTGCGTGATGGCCCCTCCGCCAAAAGAAGTCGCCCCGATTTTGAACCAAACGATGAATAAACTCGTTAACGTACAAGCTGCAGCTTCTGACGAAAACTCATAACCAAGCGTTCCAGCCGCATCGATTTCCAGCTTTTCTTTCTCTTGTTTCATTATTTTCCTCCACTCTATCTATTCCTGCCAAATAATCATAAATCAACAAAAACTTTCAATTTATATTATGCCAACAAAAAAATCTTGTCAAATAAATTGCGATTTAGCCAAAAGACAATTCATACATAAAAATGCCCGGCACCTTTAGGCCGGGCATTTTTATGTATGAATCAAAAGCTCCTATTTTTTTACAGAACTAAGGATGGAGCCGCATATACTCTGGCTGCCAGTTCAGCATCCAGCATATATAATGATTTCGCATCCTGCCCGAATAAATCATATCGTTTGATGATGTCTTCGGTATTTTTTTCTTCCTCGCCTTGTTCTTTTACGAACCAATCGAGAAATTGCATCGTCCGAAAATCTTTTTCTTCATAGGCGGCAGCATAAATTGCGTTGATTTTGCGAGTGACTTCTTTTTCATGGGTAAATGCATCGACAACAGGTTCGCGAAAATCTTTATAGTCTCCCGTAGGCCCTTCGATGGTCGTGAGCTTCACTTTTTCGCCGTTGTTCATGATATATTTCATGAACAGCATCGCGTGGTCGCGTTCTTCTTGGGCCTGGATATTGAACCAATTGCCAAAGCCATTCAAATTTTTATCTTCATAATAGGTATAGATATCAAGATAAATATATGCTGAATACCATTCAAAATTCACCTGTTCATTCAAAAGCCCCGCTAATTTTTCCGACAACATATTAAATCCCTTCTTCCCTTTTATTTTGTAAAGTTCTTACCTCTTCAGTTTATGATTATTTGGCAAAACTTGCAAGCGAAGTTTTGCCAAAACTAAAGAAATCTGTATTTATTCACCGCCCATAAAACGATAGCCGATTCCCGTTTCCGTGATGATATAACGTGGCTGGGTAGGATCTTTTTCCAATTTTCTTCTGATTTGTCCGATATACACACGGATATAATGCGTATCTTCATTATAGGCATTGCCCCATACAGCCTTTAAAAGCTGCTTGTGCGTCAAAACCCGTCCTGCATTTTGTACCATGACCTTGACGATTTCATACTCGGTCGGCGTCAATTTGATTTCACGGTCAGACAGCCTTACCTGATGCTTACTGATGTCAATCTGCAAATCCCCGCAGCGAAGCACCGGTTCTTCCATATCCGTACTTACGCGCCGCAGGCATACACGCATACGGGCAAGCAGCTCACCTGTGCTAAAAGGCTTCGTGACGTAATCATCTGCGCCTAGGTCAAGTGCTTCTATTTTTTCTCTTTCTTCATCTCTTGCCGTCAATACGATAATAGGAACTGCTGACCATTCACGAACCTGCCTCACCACTTCTTTTCCATCCATATCCGGTAATCCCAAATCCACGATCATAAGATCTGGCTTAAAGGTTGCCGCCCGGCATATCCCATCTTTCCCATTGGCTTCAGCTTCATCTATATAGTTATGGGCACTCAATATCAAATGAAGGAGCTTTCGAATCGCTGACTCATCATCAATCACCAACACCTTAAGTTCTGCATCACACACTTTATCACCACCAAAATCATCTGATTTCATACAGCTGCTTCATTTACCGGCAAAGTGATTTGGATCATAGTTCCACCACCGCTGCGGTTAGACGCAAATATCTTGCCGCTATGTGCTTCAATGATTCCTTTGCAAATCGATAAACCAAGACCTGTTCCACTGACTTTTTTCGGTTGCTCAACTCGATAAAATTTGCTGAAAATTTTATTCAAGTCGCCTTGAGGGACCCCTACGCCCTCATCAACAAACGATATCTCTACACAATCCGAACTTTTTTTCAAACAAATCCGGATTTCGCTTTGTGGCTCCGAATACTTTATGGCATTGTCAATCAAATTCACGAATACCTGCTCAAGTAAGACACAATCGCCTTTGATAAACGGCAGATCGGACTCCACTTCAACTTTCATGTGATGGTATTTCAACAGACCTTGCATCCGCCTAAGCGCTGTTCCGACGATATCTTCCAAGTCACACCAATCGAGTTTTAATTTCATCATGCCGCTTTCCATTCTAGCAGTATCCAAAAGATTCGCAATCAACCTTTCCATGCGCAAAGACCCATCTTTGATATTCGACAGCAATTCCAGTCGGTCCTCTTTCTTATAATACTCATCATTTTCCAGCAAAGTAGAGACGCTGCCAAGAATAGCCGACAATGGCGTTTTTAGTTCATGTGAAATCGAATTGAACAATGCACTGCGCAGTTTATCGGTTTCAATCAACATATCTGCCCTTCGAGCCTTATCAGCCAACTGGACCCTTTCCATCGCCACAGCGGCAAGCCTGACCCAGGCATTGACCAATCTATATTCTGCCGGAGTTAAAGTTTCTCGTTCAAGATCGATCCCCAGCACTGCATAAACCTCCGTCTGGCTGTAAATCGGAACATACATGTATTTGCCTCCCGGCAAGGTATCTGTGCTGCAACCGGCTGGTTGTTTATTCTTATACACCCAAGCGGCTACAGCAACTTCTGCATCGCTTAAAAGCATCTTTTCCGGATTTTTATTGATTATTCCCTTTTCCGGGTCATAACTGAATTCATTTTTCATCTGCATTTTTTCATCTGCCAGCAAAACCAACACCTTGCGCTCAATCGTTTCGCCAGCTTGCTTAGCCAAGCTCGCAGCGATGATGCCCCTGTCTGTGACCGCAACAATATCGCGGCTGAACTCATACAATGCCCTTGTGCTTTTTTCTTGTTGGCGGGCTTGCCGGCTTTCTTTTTTGAGCTCATCGGTTCTCCCGCCAATCAATGCAGATAACAGCAGGAAAATGACCAAACTCCATATGTAGCGCACATCGCCAATCGAAAAAGTCATGATTGGTTCAATAAAATAAAAGTCCAAAGCCAGCATGCCGGTTATCGCACATAAATACGATGCCCAGCGCCCCCACCAAATCGCACTAAAAAGAACCGGCAGGATGTATAAAAAAGCGATATTGATGACTTGAAGCTCTTCTTTTAAGCACCAGCCAAAAGCCGTAATGAAAAAGACCATCGCCACACTCAGAAACACTTGCCCATAAGTCAGAGCCGATTCCATTCGCTTTATTTTATTTTTAGCAAAGTTCTCACCTGTTTCATCTTTTCCCTGGACCACATATACATTGATATCTCCGCAATTACGGATGATGGTGTCGACAATCGACCCTCGAAAAAAATCCACTAATTTCCTATGTTTAGGCTTGCCGATAACAATTGCTGTAATGTTCTGTTTGCGAGCAAGCGACAACATTTCATCGGTTATATTTTCGCCAATGACCGTCATCGTTTTGGCTCCAAGATCTTCTGCCAGCCTCATGTTTTTTGCAATAGAATCCCGCTCTTTATCGCCTGTGGGAAAATCCATTTTTTCCGCTTCTATATGAACGGCAATCCATTCAGAACGCAGCCCTGTCGCCAATCGATTTGCCGCACGGATGAGCTGTGCCGAAAACGGGCTGCCACTCAAGCAGACCATCACTCTTCCAGAAGCCGGCCAGGGGCCTTTGATTCGGTGATCTTCCATATATTCGCTTAAATCTTTATCTACCCGTTGTGCGGTGAACCTTAAGGACATCTCTCGCAGCGCACTGATATTCCCTTGTCGGAAAAACTGTTGCAAGGCAAGCTTGGCCTGTTCAGGAATATAAATCTTTCCATCGCGCAGGCGCTCTATAAGTACTTCCGGCGAAATATCAATCAATTGCACCGTGTCAGCCTTTTCAATGACATAATCCGGAACCGTCTCACGAATCTTGATACCAGTTATCTGGGCAACAACATCATTGAGACTTTCAATATGCTGTATATTGACCGCCGTATAAACATCGATGCCCGCATCGATCAACTCCTCGACATCTTGATAACGCCTTACATGCCTTGCCCCTTCGACATTCGTATGGGCGAGTTCATCGACCAGGACGATTTGAGGCCGCCTGATTAAAATAGCGTCCAAGTTGAGCTCTTTTATTGCTTTCCCATTATACGGCAAAGACAGAGGCTCGATTGCTGGCAAGCCAGCAATCAATGCCTCCGTTTCTTTTCTGCCATGTGTTTCAATCCAGCCGATGACAATATCCTGTCCCTTATCGAATTGTTCATGAGCGGCCTTGAGCATCGAAAATGTCTTTCCCACACCGGCAATAGCTCCTAAAAATACGGTCAGTTTTCCACGATTTTCTTTTTGTATCTTTTTTAAAATAATTTCTGCATGGTCAGAGCTGCTTTCCAACGCCTATTCCTCCTTACTCAAAAAAACAATTTCAAATGTTTTACTGCAAAGAATGATCCAGATCCAAATTCAATTGCAGCACATTGACTCTTTTTTCGCCAATAAACCCGAACTGCGGATCTTCTGTATTTTTTTCTATCAAGGCAGCTATGCCGCTCTCACTGATGCCGCGTGTTGTGGCAATCCGCTTCACTTGCAGCGCTGCAGCCGCCGGGCTGATATGCGGGTCGAGTCCACTGCCAGAAGCAGTAACTGCGTCACTTGGAAGCATCGCTTCTGGAGAAAGACCGTTATCCCCCCGAATTTTTTCGGCGCGTTCTTGGACCTGCTCCATCAATTTTTGACTTGTAGGTCCAAGGTTCGAACCACTCGATCCTGCCGCATCATAGCCATCATCGCCGGCAGCAGATGGCCGTCCCTGGAAATATTCATCGCTGGTGAAGCTTTGCCCAATAAGCCTCGAACCAACAGGCGTTCCATCTACGATAATCAACGAGCCATTTGCCTGTTCAGGCAAGAAAAGCTGTGCTCCACCCGTCATAAGTAAAGGATAGGCAAGACCCAAAACAAGCGTTAGAAATAAAAACATACGAACTGCACTACTGAATTCTTTCCACATTTATTTTACAACTCCTTTTTTTAACCCATGATATGGAAACTAGTCAAAATCATATCAATGATCTTTATGCCGAGAAAAGGGGCGATTATGCCACCGACTCCATAAATCAATAAATTTTGTTTCAAAATCATATCTGCGCCCAGTGGCTTATACTTTACCCCTTTTAACGCTAAAGGAATGAGTGCTATGATAATGAGCGCATTGAAAATCACGGCACTCAGCACAGCACTATCCGGAGTTTGCAGCTGCATGATATTGAATATCCCCAAAGATGGATACATCCCGGCAAAAATTGCTGGAATAATTGCAAAGTATTTTGCTATATCGTTGGCTATGCTGAACGTAGTCAGCGACCCCCTTGTCATCAGCAGTTGCTTACCGATTTCCACAATTTCAATAAGCTTGGTTGGATTTGAATCCAAATCCACCATATTCCCCGCTTCTTTTGCCGCCTGGGTTCCGCTATTCATCGCTACGCCTACATCAGCTTGTGCCAATGCCGGAGCATCGTTGGTTCCATCGCCAGTCATCGCTACGAGCATACCGCCTTCTTGATATGTCCGGATCATCTTGAGTTTGGCTTCCGGCGTAGCTTCTGCCAGAAAATCATCCACACCGGCTTCAGCGGCAATCGCGGCTGCTGTCAGTGGGTTATCACCCGTAATCATCACCGTACGGATGCCCATTTTCCTAAGATCACGAAAACGTTCCTTTATTCCGCCTTTTACGATATCTTTGAGATGTATCGTACCGATTATTCTTTTATCTTTGGCTACGACTAAAGGTGTTCCGCCGCTTTTAGCGATTTTTTCGCTGGCGAGCTTCACATCTTCCGGAAAATTTTCGTTGCTATTTGCTGCGTATTGCCGCATAGCCTCTACTGATCCTTTGCGAATCTCTATGCCATTGATATTCACGCCGCTCATGCGAGTTTGCGCGGTGAAGGGAACAAATTCAGCCTGCAAAGACTGAAGGTCCCGTTCTCTTAGTCCATAACGCTCTTTAGCTAATACAACAATGCTTCGACCTTCTGGCGTTTCATCTGCCAAAGAAGATAACTGAGCGATATCTGCCATTTTCTCGGCAGTAATTCCCATATGTGGAATAAATTCAGTTGCCATGCGGTTTCCAATTGTGATCGTACCCGTCTTATCGAGCAACAAAACATTAACATCCCCGGCAGCCTCCACTGCCCGCCCCGACATCGCCAAAACATTGCGTTTAAACAAACGATCCATACCCGCAATGCCGATAGAACTCAATAGCCCGCCAATCGTCGTTGGAATCAGGCATACCAAAAGTGCTACCAACGTAACCGGTGAAATCAACGTTCCTGAATAGATTGCAAAAGGCTCTATAGTAACGACTGCGGCCAAAAATATCAAAGAAAGGCTCACCAATAAAATCGTCAAAGCAATCTCATTCGGCGTTTTTTGCCGTTTAGCGCCTTCTACCAAGCTAATCATTCGATCGAGGAAGGTTTCTCCCGGATTTGCCATTACTTTAACTTTGATCCAGTCAGACAAAACCTTCGTCCCGCCTGTCACCGAAGATTTATCGCCGCCGGCTTCGCGTATCACCGGAGCAGATTCACCGGTAACAGCACTTTCATCAACCGTTGCCATGCCTTCGACGATTTCGCCATCGCTTGGAATAAGCTCGCCGGCCTCGACAAAGATCACATCACCTTTTTTCAAATGTCCGGCATCGACAATGTCGAGTTTATCTCCATGGAACCTTTTGGCTTTGACATCCTGCCTGGTGCTTCGCAGCGCTTGTGCCTGCGCTTTGCCACGTCCTTCGGCAATCGCTTCGGCAAAATTGGCAAATAGCACCGTAAACCATAACCAGATACTGATCTGTATCGCCAAAAAAGCAGAACCATCTCCTAGCAAAAAATCATTGATTGCTACATAGCTCGTAAAAATTGCCCCAACATAAACGATGAACATCACCGGGCTTTTTATTTGTACGACAGGGTCAAGTTTTTTAAAAGCTTCTTTTATCGCTGTCTTTACGATTTTCATATCAAAATTATTCTTTTGCCCACTCATTTTTTTCACCTGTTCCTTTAAAATGTCATGCCTTGAAACATCAGCAATTGTTCAACGATTGGCCCAATGGACAGTGCCGGCAAAAACGTCAAGGCACCAACAACCAGGATAATGCCCGATAACAGCACCATAAACAAAGGACTTGTCGTCGCAAACGTTCCGAGCCCCTCTGGCGCAATCTTTTTTTCCGCCAAACTTCCCGCTACTGCCAGAAGCGGGATAATGATGCCAAACCGGCCTAAAAGCATTGCCGCGCCCAGCATAAGGTCATAAAAGAGCGTATTGGCCGTAAGTCCGGCAAAAGCGCTTCCATTGTTTGCTGCGGCCGAAGTAAACGCGTATAAAATTTCACTCAAGCCATGAGGGCCATTATTATTTAAAGCACTTGTCCCCGCCTCTAAGACAGATGCAATTCCACTAAACAAGAGAATTGTGATTGAAGGAACCAGCAAGGCGAGCATGATCAATTTCATTTCTCTGGACTCTACCTTTTTCCCTAAATACTCCGGAGTCCGTCCAACCATCAAGCCAACGATAAACACCGTAATCAAAACATAGATCATGATGCCATAAAACCCAGAACCAACACCACCAAATACGATTTCTCCGAGCATCATTTGCAGCATCGGGACTAAGCCCCCCACAGGTGTCAGACTATCGTGCATATTGTTGACCGCCCCGCAAGAGGCCGCCGTAGTCACCGTAGTAAATAAAGAGGAGCCGCCTATGCCAAAGCGCACTTCCTTGCCTTCAAAAGACGTAGGTTCGCTGATATTCATCTGTGCCAGCATCGGATTGCCTTGGATCTCGCTATAATAGTTTATCCCCAGCATAATCGCAAACAGCAAAAACATGGCCCCGGCAATTGCATATCCTTGTTTCTTATTCTTCGTAACCTTGCCGAACATAAAGACAATCGCCAAGGGCAACAAAAACATCGCTAACATCTGAACAAAATTAGTAAGAGGTGTTGGGTTTTCAAACGGATGTGCCGAATTCGCATTGAAAAATCCTCCCCCATTGGTCCCCAGCATCTTGATTGCTTCCTGTGAAGCCACTGGCCCCATCGCAAGATTTTGTATCCCGCCATCGAGTGTTTGAACGTTTTGATACGCGGATAAGTTCTGCGGTACGCCTTGGAAAACAAAGAAAATCGTCAATAAAATAGATATTGGTAATAAGATTCGAACTGTGCAGCGGACCATATCCGACCAGAAATTTCCAATCAAATTCGTTGTTTTTCTCGTTAAGCCTCGAATGAAAGCTACGGCTACAGCACAGCCCGTTGCCGCTGACAAGAAATTTTGTACAGTCATGCCTGCCATTTGCGTGAAATAGCTTAATGTAGATTCCCCGGCATAAGCCTGCCAATTCGTATTTGTCACAAAACTGATGGCTGTATTTAAAGCTAAATGCCAGCTTTCAACCGCACCAAAACCTTGAGGATTCCACGGCAGAAAAGCTTGCAGCAATTGAATCAAGAAAAGAACAAATATGCCCATTACATTGAAAAAAAGCAACGATGCAGCATATTGTTTCCAGTTCATTTCTTTTTTTTCATCTACCCCGCCAATCCGATATACACACCTTTCTATTGGCGAAAAAATCCTTGTATCTGTATCTTCCTCTTTGTAAAAAACCTTTGCCATATAACTTCCGAGCGGCAAAGCCAATCCTATAAGTACTACAGCAAAGACCAAAAATAACATTCCATCACTCAACATATTAAAACTCCTCCGGTTTCATCAAAACATAGACTAGATACATGCAGATTCCTCCAGCCAAAGCGGCCCCGAGCCATAAATAAGCCATACTCTCATACCCCTCTCTCTTCGCTGGGTTCATTATAACGCCAATATGCGTAAAGATGTCGTCAAGAATCCATGTCATCATGTAAAGATAATGTAAAGAAAAAACAGGCAATAACATATAAATGCTATTACCTGTTCATCAAAAAATTTATTTCGTTTTTAGCCTTCACTCAAGCTCTGACGCGATTGCCTTGGCCGCAGTATCTTCACCATCGGCTTTACTTTTGTGCTTAAAAGAATCATACAACATGCGTCCGCCCGTATAGATGATGATGCAAACGACAATCCATTTCAGCGTGGTCAGTGGCAATGATTTCACAATGTACGCGGCAATCAATACGCCCGCTGCCCCCGTAAGCGTTATCCATAAACTAGCTTTTCGATCATAAGCTCCTTCACTGATGAATTTAAAGCTGGCTATCGGCTGCAGAAAAGCACACGAGCCCATCATGATTGGAAAAGCTACTCTTGGGCTGAGCCCCAGCAAATAAACCAAAGCCATGCATGGGGCAAAAAGGCCGATACCGATCGTCATAAGTGCACCCAAAACAAAATTCCCCACAATTCCGACAAGAAGGCTGTGCCCTTCAAGCGAAATCGCCTCACCGCCAACCGGCATGATATTGAGAAGCCCCGCTAAAATAAGCATCGCCACAACCAGAAGTGCAATGCCCATATAGAGCTGTACCTTTTTCTCCGGCAATTTCGCCACAACGCCCGCACCGATAAACGCTCCGGCAGTAGCCGAAACAATCATCGCCGTCAAAGTAAGCGGATCGACTTCAATAATCGTCATGAAAATCAAAGCTTCCAGAATTACCGGAATACAACAACTCACATTGAGTGTCCCCGGAATAATGCGATCCGGCACCATTTTAAAAAACTTAAAAAGTGCCGCCAGCTGGGCAAAACTGCCAATGCCAAGCGCATCAAAAAAATTTGTTACAAAACCAACAACCATAAACCGCAAGGGATTCACTGCGGAAAAATCCTTCCGATTCTTATAAAGGTCACGGCCCAAAGCGACCGAAAAAGCCCCACTAATAGTGACCAATATTCCAAAAACAACTGACAGCACTGACATACCCCTCTCCCTTAGCAAAACAGTAAACAAACATTCTGTTTTGCAGATGTTACTAATATATCACTATTTTTAGTCAGTCTGCAATATTTTTCGCCGCAACAAACATTTATTTTATAGCTTATGACATGATTTCTTTGAGCATCCCATCCAGGCTCTGTTCATTGAATACTCTCCTATAATAAACGACTTCATCTTGAATCAGTTCATCAATGACACGCATGCCCAAAAGCTCAACTGGAGCTTTATCATCGGTGAGCAAATACGCACCTTTTTCATAGTGCTTCATATTGGAAGCTGTTTTCACCATCAAATTTTTCAAATCTTGATTTTTTACAGTTTCCACTTCCTTCAAAAAATCAGAAGAAGTTTCTCTTTGCTTCATGGCAAACAATTCCCGATTGCTCGAGCCATCTACATTCACCGTATAAACGGTGTGAAATACACTGGCAATCGTATCTGCCAAATACTGATTGATATTCCCCTCTTTTTCTGTATGCATATTCATATTCACGACCATAACTCCGTTTTCCGTCAAATGGTTTTTAACCAAATCAAAAAATTCCGTTGAGGACATTTGAAACGGAATCGTTATATCCTGATATGCATCGACCATGATTACATCGTATTTTTGATCCGTAGCACGCAAATACGCCCGTCCATCATAATTTGTGACCTTGATATCAGCCGGAAGTTTAAAATACATATTTGCTAAGTCCGTTATCTTTTGGTCGATTTCGACCCCCTCCACCGAAGCCGCCGAAAAATATTTTTGACACTCTCTGGCGTAGGTTCCCGTCCCCATGCCTAAAACCAGAATCTTGCTGTTTTGCTTTTGCGAAAGCCCCGCCATCACTGGTGCAGCCAATGCATAGTCATAATACATTCCCGTCAGGCTATCGTCTTTTTTCATAATGGACTGTACGCCAAAAAGCACATTCGTTGAAAGAATGACACTGCTTTCTGTCTCTTTTACTTGTAAATAATTATAAATCGATTCGCCTTCATATAAAATATTCTTTTCCCAAAAAGCCAATGAACCTGAATTGCCCGCTGCCATACATGCACAAAAGAAAATCAGGCTAAAGAAACAAGTTTTCCGCCTGATTTTCTTATGAATAAAATACACGAGCCCAATCAAGAGCAACAGTCCAGAAAAGATAAAAAATGTGATGGCTGTACCGACGGCAGGAATCGTGACAAACGTTGGCAAAAAAGTCCCGATGATGCTGCCAATCGTATTGATTGCGACCAAATTTCCCACGGTTTTCCCATTGGCATCCAAGTTTGACACGGTGTATTTAACCAGAGACGGTGTCACTGTGCCAAGCAGAAAAAGTGGAAATACAAATATAATCAGACACGAAAAAAACGCCGCTAATGTCAAAAAATCAGTATTCACGGTAAAAACCAAAGCTGCTGATATAATCATAATCACATATTTGCCAACAACAGGGATCGCTGCAATCCACAAAGCCGCAAGGATGATTCTTCTGTACAAAATATCCGGATTCGGATCTTTATCTGCCCAGCGCCCACCCCATACATTGCCAAGCGCCATGGCGATCATAATCGTCCCAATAATAATCGTCCAAACAATTTGTGATGAACTAAAATACGGCGCTAACAGGCGACTTGCCCCAAGTTCCACAGCCATCACCGAAACCCCGGCAAAAAACTCCGTCAAATAAAGATAATATGTACGAGTCAATATAGGTTTTGCTTTCATTATAGTCCTCCTCAAAAAGCCGAAAATCGCGCGGATTTTCGGCTTAAACCTCCAGCACTTAACAATTCCACTCAATTTTGAATTGAGCTGAACAATCAATTTAAGGTTTTTATTTCCCCTTGCTCATTTCTTTCTGTCAATAAATTTAATGCACGCTCTTCTGATACAGGTCGACTGAAAACATATCCTTGGACATAATCACAACGGCAATTTTCCAGTTTTTTGAGTTGCTCATCGTTTTCTACGCCTTCGGCAATGATTTCAATCCCGAGCGTATGGCCTAGCTTGATGATGGACTCGACAAATTGCAGTTGCAAATCCTCAAAGGCAATCTTATCGATAAAAGATTTATCGATTTTTAAATAATTCACCGGCAATCGCCTCAAATAGGTCAAGGAAGAAAATCCTGTTCCAAAATCATCGAGCGCCAGTGTCACTCCATATTTTTGAAGCTGCTTAAGCTTTAGTATACTGTCCTCCAAATTGTCAATGAATACATTTTCGGTGACTTCAATTTCAATTTGCCCCGGCCTGATTCCATTTTCAGCAATAATGCTTTGAATCATCGTCACAAAATTTACATCCTTGATTTGCCTTGGTGACACATTTACGGCAACACGTACATCGAATATTTTTCGTTTTTCCAATGTTTTAGCGAATTGACAGGCTTTCCGAAATACCATCTGCCCGATTTCGACAATCAATTTCCCCCGTTCTGCCAACGCGATGAAATTTGCCGGCGGAACAAGCCCAAACTCCTTGCTTTGCCACCGCAGCAAGGCTTCTACGCCGACAATGCGCCGCCCGTCGGTCGTCAACTGCGGTTGATACTGGAGGAAAAATTCCTCTTGCTTGACAAGTGCATGTCGCAGAGCATTTATCATGAGCATGTCTGCTGCCGTCTTATCTAGTAACGACGGCTCAAAAAATCGCCAGCAATTACGGCCAGCATCTTTAGCTGAGTACATGGCAGCATCTGCTTTTTTCAAGATTTCATCGGCCTGTTCACCCTGCTTTGGATAAAGGACTACCCCTATGCTCGCCGACATCTGTACCTGTGCTTCTTGTAGATCATATTCCTGGCAAACCTGAGACAAAGCCCTGCCAGCTACCTCAGAAGCCTTGGAAAGGCTCGCTTCTCCTGGAACAATGACAACAAATTCATCGCCACTGATGCGTGAAACAAAACCTGTTTCAGAAAAAGCTTCCAGCAGATAGTTCGCCGCTTTTATGATTACTTTATCCCCAGCCGAATGACCAAAGGTATCATTGATTGCTTTAAAATCATCAAGATCGATGAACAATACGATTCCCTGCCCTTCACCTTGCCTTGCCTTCTCCAGTTCTTCAGAAAGACGTTGGTTGAGGCTGACCCTATTGGGTAAATCCGTCAACATATCATAAAACGCCATATGTCTGACCTGTTTTTGTATGCGCGTTCGTTCCATTGCCAAAAAAGCCAAATCAGCAAACTGGCATAAGACCTCAATATCTTCTTGGCACACTTCTTCTATTTCATCGACCCAGGTGGCCGCGAGTATTCCCTTGACTTGATTGTCCTGTTTCAAGGGAACAAAAACAATCCGCGTTTCCTTGTTGGCTCCATGGTCTTTTCTCAAATGGCGGTGCCACCAATAATCCTTGGACTGAAATACTTGTCCACTCCGATAGACCTCGTGCAAAGGTCCATCCGCCAGCACTGGCAGTTCGTTCATGATCATTGCTTCATCTATACCGATTCCATAATGGATGGTAAAATCACTGCCATCTTCATCGTATCTGCCAATAAAGCCATACGATGCTTTTACCAACTGCATAGCATTATTTAATACCATCTCCGCCAGTTGGCCTGCTTCATAGTAATCCGGACGAGTGAGCAGGCTCGTCGTCGCTCTGTACTGGCGTTCTCGCAGCAACAATTTATCTTCCGTGGCCTGCCTCATGTAGTTTTCCTGATGAAGCGACTCATTGGTGCATTCAAGTTCTTCATTGATTGCAATCATTTCCTGGTTCATCGCTGTAAGTTCCTGGTTTGCAGCAAATAACTCCTGCGTCCGTGTCTCCACCGTTTGTTCCATTTCTTCATAGGCTTTTTTCAAAGCATTTTCTGCTTGCTTTTGTTCCGTGACATCGTGCCAAATAAACACAGCACACGCTTCTTTTCCCATTTCAACTACATCCGCTGAAAATATTCCCGTACGCAGACGCCTATCATTCGTCAACCAAACCGTCTCAAAATTATATATATTTTTATGTTCTTTCATATGATTATATAATTTGCATTTTTCATTTTTTGCCCATAACCCAAAATCCTCAGAGGTATGGCCAATGACCTCGTCTCTGCTATAACCAAGGATTTTAAAAAATGCATCATTTGCTTCAATAAAGCATTCCGTCTTAAGATTTACAATGCCGATTACATCTGCGACATAGCGAAACGCTTTCAAATATTTTTCTTCTGGCCGGGCAAACCTAGTACTGATAAGCAAGACTAAGGCGATTCCTAGTACAATGCAAAAAACAGCGGCTGCCATCAATATCTTATTCAAATCGACGACCTCTTGATTCACTTCAGCTAAAGGAGCTGAAACAGCAACGAGCCAATGTGAACCATCACGTAGGTAAATCGGCGTAAATATCGTAAACATCATAGTATCCAAAACTTTATAACTGCCTACCGTTTGCCCTGTAGTATGCATTGCTTTTCCAAAAAGTTCGGGCAGCTGATCATTTTCTTCCGGCTTCACTTTAAAAAATATATTATCTTCTATATCTTTCTCAATCAAACTCATTTTTCCATTTAATTCTGGCTTTGTTGCGTGCGCGATAATAACACCAGATTGATCCAAAATAAAGCCATAGCCACTGCTTTTGAACTTTATATCTTTTACAATCGCATCCAGGCTTTCAAGCGGAATCGTCGCCTGTATAATACCCGTCATCTGTCCATCTGTAATCACTGGCACGGCAATCGCCAAAGACAATCTGCCGGACCCTTTTGATATAAGAGGCTCTGATATCGTCATCTTTTCCGTCCGCACCGCTTTTTGATAATACTCCCGATCACCTAAATAAGCAGTATCCCCTTGTGCCCGGATCACATTGCCCTCTAAATCTCCATAATTG
>CBDTTM010000018.1:0-23160 GCA_965363355.1 uncultured Selenomonadaceae bacterium
TATTAAAAATGGGAATATGTGGGTTGCGAAAGATCTGAATGGATTTATTCCTTCGCAAGCCAAATTTTTAAAAGCTGTTGCGGGGACAATACAGGCATCTGTACAAATTACGGGAATAACATATGCAGATGGTAGCAAGCTTGAGCTTTATAAAGAATTGCCGAAGAACTAATGAAGCGATGAATTGCGGAGTTCTTCTGTTTAAGTTGTTTCTCAGAAATACCCGCTTGTAATCTCATTAGTTCTGTTTGGAAAATAAGTTATAATATATGTACTTTAAAGGTGAACTGTGGAGGAAAATAATGATATCGAGAACTTGGCATGGAATCGTTCCTATAGAAAAAAGAGAATCATTCAAATTGTATCTAGATAATACTGGTGTCAAAGATACGGAAGCAATATCTGGGAATCGTGGTGCATTTGTAAAAATTGTCGATCAAGGAAGCTATACACATTTTTTCTTATGTACTTTATGGGATAGTATGGAAAGTATCATTTTATATGCCGGAGAAAACCCGATTGTTGCAGTGACGTATCCAGAAGATGAAAAATATGGGCTGATATCGGATCCAATCGTCATACATCAAGAAGTTACTTTGGCGAGCAATCCTTTTGCAAAGAGCTGAGTTTTAAATATGGCAAGGACAGTGTTTCTATTATAATGATATTAAGAAATTAAGGAGGTGCGCATATGTTTTTCAAACCATTATATGAAAATGATGTTCCAGCATTGCTTTGCGCGTAAGAGGGGGCGCCGGCAGTGCATCCGTCTTGAAGCGCATAACGTGTTTTGTGAAAAAAGATAGGCGGAGGAATCGGATATGATAGATAAAGAAGAATTGATAAAAAATGAAATTAAAGCAGAGCTTTGCGCTTTTGTGAAACATTATGAGGACAATGCATCCATCACATCGCATTGGGGTCAGCCATTGGTTGGATTTGCCGATGCAAGGCATCCTTTTGTTTTAAACATCAAAAACATAGTAGGCGAAAATCATGAGTTTCCTAGCGATGTACTTTCTGATGCGTCCATTGTCATTGCCTACTATGTGCCTTTTACCAAAGCTTTGGCAAAGACCAATGCAGTCGAGCCAAGACGGGCGGCACCTTCATGGGCGTTGAAGTATGAAGAGACCAATGCTATGTTCAGTGAGTCAAATGCCTACTTGATTTCGTATTTGACGGCAAAGGGATATAGGGCAGCGGTTTCGCGGGAAGCCTCGACTTTTAGCACGGAAAAGCTTATAAGCAATTGGTCGCACCGTCATTTTGCTTATGCGGCGGGACTTGGAACGTTTGGGCTAAATAATATGCTGATTACCCCAAGCGGTTGCTGCGGCCGCTTTTCTACCATTGTGACCAATCTTCCCATCCAGGCGGATGCTCCAAGGGAAGAGGAACTCTGCCTTTATAAAAAGAATGGAAAATGCAAGGCCTGCATCAAACATTGTCCAGTTGAGGCTCTTACCGAAACGAGCTATGACCGCAAAAAATGCTATGCGATGTTAAAAGAAAATGCCGCAATCTACACGGATTTTGGCAGCTCATATGTCGATGAAAGCATGGAAGCGGCAAACAGCACTGGCAGTGAGGTCTGCGGTAAATGCATTACGGGTTCGCCTTGTGCATTTTTTGCTATGGAAAGATAAGCGGATGATCTTGAACGTGAAGATGAAATAAGGAAAAGCCGGAAATCATAGAAAATAAACTATGGTTTCCGGCTTTTTTGTGTTTCAAATGAAATCAAAAAAACGCATCGATTCCGGCACGCCGCAGTCTTTCTTGGAATTCAAGCAAGTCTTCCTGGCGAAGGGGCGGGGTGTTGTCGTAGACGTATTTTTTGCCGAGGAGTTTGTATTTATTTTCGCCGAATTGATGGAAGGGCAGGAGCTGGGCCCCGGCAGCGCCGACTTTGTGGAGCGCGGCAGCAAAGCCGGCGGCATCTTCAAGGCTGTCGTTGAAACCTGGAATCACGGGGATACGTGGGAGCACAGCTTTTCCGGCGGTAATCGCAGCTTTCATGTTGCTTAGCGGCAGTTCATTTGAAACGCCGGTGCCTTTTTTATGAGCAATGGGGTTCCAGTGTTTTAGGTCAAAGAGCAGCAAGTCCGCATATTTCGTGATTTTGTTGAATGTATTTGGGGCGGCAAAGCCGGAGGTTTCAATTGCGGTATGAAGATTGTTTTCTTGGAGCGTTTTAAGTAAGGCTGCTGTAAATTCGGGAGAGCTGAGGACTTCACCGCCGGATAAGGTGACGCCGCCGTTGCTTTCTTCATAAAAATCTAAATCTTGGAGGCAGTAGTGAAGAACTTCGTTGATGGTTTTAATTTCGCCTTCTTGCGAGAGGGCTTTAGCAGGGCATTCATTGGCGCATTTGCCACAGCCATTGCATTTTTTAGCATCGATTTGGATGACTTGAGTATCTAGGTCAATTGCCTTTTGCGGGCAAACATCCATGCAGTGAAGGCAGTTCCGGCATTTTTCTTTATCGTGTAAGATCTCAATGCATGGTGACTGGCTTTCGGGGTTGGCACACCAAAGACAATGGAGGGGACAGCCTTTGACGAAGACGACGGTACGGATCCCGGGACCGTCATTGAGGCTGAACTTTTGCATATTGAAGACGATGCCTGTCGGTGATTTTGTGCTTTGCATGAAATGGCCTCCTAGTGAAGTTTCGTTTTTTACATTTGCAGGAGATGGATACGGAGTATTTTTTTGTTTATAGGCTTATTATAGCATAAAAACAGCATGATTTATTCAAAATACTTACGAACGAAAACAAAAAATACTTTTTATGAAATTTATAATTGACGGACTAGCAGGCTCGTGCTATTATGAATTTACAAATGAAATATAAAACAATTTTGAAAGAATAAAAGCGCGTGTAGAAGGAGCGAATTTTCATGGAATTACTGATTGATGATGCAAATGTAGAAGCGATTAAAAAGATTTATGAATATTATCCAATCGATGGGGTGACGACGAACCCGTCGATTCTTGCAAAAGCCGGGCGACCGCCGTTTGAGGTGCTCAAGGAAATACGAAGCATCATTGGTGCGGAGGCACAGCTTCATGCGCAGGTCATTGCCAAAGATGCTGCTGGCATGGTTGCCGATGGTAGACGTATTCTCAAGGAATTGCCGGGCAACACCTTCGTGAAGATTCCTGCAGTTCCAGAAGGATTCAAGGCGATCCGACTGCTTAAGCAAGAAGGCATTCATACGACGGCAACGGCGATTTATACATCGATGCAGGGATTTCTTGCGGCAAAAGCAGGGGCTTCTTATGCTGCGCCATATATCAATCGCATTGACAATATGGGCTATGATGGCTTGGCAGTAGGCCGCAGCATGCATGATATCTTCCAGAAGAATGGACTTTCGACGAAACTTCTTGGGGCTAGTTTCAAAAATTCACAACAGGTCTTAGAACTTTGCAAATACGGGGTTGGGGCAGTTACTGTGGCGCCAGATGTCATTGAAGGTTTCGTGAAGAATGTGGCAATTGATGCAGCGATCGATGTATTTATAGCAGATTTTCAAGAATTGACAGGTGAAGGGAAAACGATGAGCACATTGTAATTTTCAGCGTTATATTGTCAGTGAAGGATAAGTGGAGGTGTAAATATGGATAATGAAAAGCATTTTGGCGCTTTAACGGAGCGCATGCAGGCATTTCGGGAAGAAGTCCTCGATGAAAAACCGTATATCGATGCCGAGCGAGCCATTTTGGCGACCGAGGCGTATGAGCAGCATCAAAATCAGCCGAATGTGATGAAGCGGGCTTTGATGCTCCAGCATATTTGTGAGAACATGACCATTTATATCGAAGATAAGACCTTGCTGACAGGTAACCAGGGAAAGAAGAATCGAAATGCACCGGTCTTTCCCGAATACACGATGGGCTTTATCATAGATGAGCTCGACAAATTTGAAAAACGCGATGGCGATGTGTTTTATATTACGGAAGAAACCAAAGAGCAGCTTCGTTCCATTGCACCGTTTTGGCAAAATAACAACCTAAGAGCCAGAGGCGAGGCTCTTCTGCCTGAAGAGGTCAGTGTCTTTATGGAAACCGGTGTATTTGGCATGGAGGGCAAGCTCAATGCGGGGGATGCGCATCTGTCGGTCAACTACGAAAAGCTCCTGGCTGAAGGTCTGGCTGGCTATGAAAAAAGGACCAAGGCGCTTAAAGCGGCACTTGACCTTACGGATCCCGACAGTATCGACAAGTATGTATTTTATCATGCGGTTTTGCTTGTCATCGATTCGCTTCGCAATTTTTCCCTTCGTTATGCCGCGCTGGCAAAAGAGCTTGCGGCAAAAGAATCCGACGGGAAGCGTCAGGCAGAACTTTTGGAAATGGCGAGAATTTGCGCGAAGGTTCCTTATGAACCGGCGTCTTCATTTAAAGAAGCCGTCCAGTCTGTTTGGTTCATCCAATTGGTTTTACAGATTGAATCGAATGGACATTCCCTTTCTTATGGGCGATTCGATCAGTATATGTATCCGTATTTCATGAAAGATATCCAGGAAGAAAAGATTACGCAAGAAGAGGCCTTGGAACTATTGACTTGTCTTTGGATCAAGACCTTGACGGTCAATAAAGTCCGGTCGCAGGCGCATACGCTTAGTTCGGCAGGCAGTCCGATGTATCAGAATGTGACGATTGGCGGGCAGACGCCGGATAAAAAGGATGCGGTCAATGCGTTTTCTTTTGTCGTTTTACAGTCGGTCGCACAGACCAAACTGACACAGCCCAATCTGACAGTGCGCTATCATAAAAATATGAATAAGAAATTCTTTGATGAATGCATTGAAGTCATGAAGCTTGGGTTTGGCATGCCAGCCTTGAACAATGATGAAATCATCATACCGTCCTTCATCAACTGGGGCGTAAAAGAAGAGGATGCTTATAATTACAGCGCGATTGGCTGCGTGGAGACGGCTGTTCCTGGCAAATGGGGCTATCGTTGCACGGGAATGTCCTATATCAATTTTCCGCGGGTACTTCTCTGTGCGATGAACGATGGTGTCGATATGACTTCAGGTAAACGCTTCACCAAAGGCTATGGCTATTTTGCCGATATGGCTTCATATGAACAGCTTTTAAGTGCATGGGATAAGACGGTCAGAGAAATGACTCGTTATAGCGTCATTGTAGAAAATGCCATCGATAAAGCTTCAGAACGTGATGTGCCAGATATCTTGTGCTCAGCGTTGACGGATGATTGCATCGGTCGTGGGAAAACGATCAAAGAAGGCGGCGCGGTCTATGACTTTATTTCTGGGTTGCAGGTTGGTATAGCCAATATGGCGGACTCTTTGGCGGCGATCAAGAAACTGGTTTTCGATGAAAAGAAAATCACGGCAAAGCAGCTTTGGGATGCGATCGTCGATGACTTTACTTCGCCGGAGAGCCAGCGCATTCAAGCCATGATCGTAAATGATGTGCCCAAGTACGGAAATGATGAGGACTATGTTGATGATTTGGTAGTTGAGGCTTATGATTCTTATTTGGATGAAATCCAGAAGTATCCGAGCACACGGTATCAGAGAGGGCCTATCGGCGGCATTCGCTATGGCGGAACCTCTTCTATTTCGGCTAATGTCGGACAGGGGATGGGGACCATGGCAAGCCCTGATGGCAGAAAGGCTCATGAACCTTTGGCAGAGGGGTGTTCTCCGGCGCATAATGCCGATAAAAACGGGCCGACCGCGGTCTTTAAATCGGTGGCGAAGCTGCCAACGGAAAAAATCACCGGCGGAGTCCTGCTCAATCAAAAAATGGTGCCGAGCATGCTGGCTAGTGAGGAAAATAAGCAGAAGCTGGAAATGCTCATTGCGACGTTCTTCAACCGTTTGCATGGCTATCATGTCCAGTACAATATTGTATCCAAAGAAACCTTGCTTGAAGCCCAGGCGCATCCCCAAAAGCATAAGGATCTCATTGTCCGGGTCGCTGGCTACAGTGCGTTTTTCAATGTATTATCAAAAGCCACGCAGGACGATATTATCGGCAGGACCGAGCAGGCGTTGTAAATTAGGAAAAGATTGATGAAATGTTTTTTAAATGGTATTTTATGAAATTAATTGCATATTGCAAAAGACTCCTGTTATGCTAAGGTTATAGGTATAACAGGAGTCTTTGTTGTGGGTTCATTTAAGCGAAGGAAGCATGATGAATGCAGGCGATTTTTTGAAGTGGGGCGGCGAGATGGCAGCAAATTTTATGGTAGAGCAGACGTCTGAAAAAGTTTTTGTCAGCGGTACAGTTGAGCGGGTGACATATCATAATGGTGACAATGGCTTTTGCGTATTGCGCGTAAAAGCAAAGGGGTTTCGTGATTTGGTGACCGTTGTGGGGCAGATTTCCATCATCAATAGCGGTGAGTTCATTGAAGCTATCGGCAATTGGAAAAACGATTTGCAATATGGTTTGCAGCTATCAGCGGTTTCGCTCAAATCCATGGCCCCGACAAGCATCGAGGGGATTCAAAAATACTTATCTTCCGGTTTGATCAAGGGGATTGGGCCGGTTTACGGAGAACGATTGGTGCAGGCTTTTGGGGCAGACGTGTTTGCGATTATAGAAGACAACCCCTTGCGATTGTTGGAAGTCGATGGCATAGGCAAGGTCCGCAAAGATAAAATTGTAAAAGGCTGGGACACACAAAAGAAAATAAAAGAAATCATGCTGTTTTTATACGCGAATGGTGTGGGCACATCAAAAGCCGTTCGCATATATAAGACCTATGGCGATCAAGCGATTTCCCTGATTCGGGAAAATCCCTACCGGTTAGCCAAGGATATCTATGGCATCGGTTTTTTGACCGCGGATACGATTGCGCAAAAAATTGGCATTGAAAAGACTTCTTTGCTTCGGGCCAAAGCAGGCGTCAGCCACGCTTTGTTCGAAGAAGTCGGCAATGGTCATTGTGCATATCCAAAAACGATGATTCTGCCTCAAGCAGCGCAGTTGTTGGATATTCCGCTTACGATTATTGAGACGGCGGTAGAGGAAGAAGTCCGCGAGGAAAACTTGATTGTAGATTCAATCAACGGTGAGGATTGTTTGTTTTTGCCAGGGCTTCACTATTATGAACGAAATATCGCCGAAAAAATAAAACACCTTGCAAGCGGCGATCCTGTCTGGGGAGAAATCGAAGCAACGACAGCGATTGCCTGGGTTGAGGGGAAATTACATATTCAATTAGCCCAAAATCAGAAGTTGGCTGTCGCAGCGGCGATTGCATCTAAATTCATGGTGATAACGGGTGGACCAGGTGTCGGAAAAACCACTATCGTCAATTCTATTCTCAAAATCCTGGCAGCGAAGAAGCTTCGGATCTTGCTTGCTGCGCCAACGGGACGCGCGGCGAAGCGTCTTTTCGAATCAACACAGATCGAAGCAAAGACCATTCATCGATTGCTGGAATACGATCCGGCGGAGCATCGGTTTACGCGGGATGAGAATAAGCCGCTTGAAGCTGATCTGTTGGTGATTGATGAAACTTCAATGGTCGATGCGCAGCTGATGTATTCGCTCTTGAAGGCTGTTCCAGCACAGTGTTCGGTCATCCTGGTCGGTGATGTGAATCAGCTGCCATCGGTCGGGGCAGGCCAGGTTTTGTCAGATATCATTGAATCCGGCACGGTGAAGGTCGTGACTCTCAACGAGATTTTTCGGCAGGCGAAAACGAGCAAGATCATTACAAATGCGCATGCGATCAATAATGGCAATAGCCCTGATTTATCCAACCAGATCGATGGCGATTTCTTTTTTGTTTCGTCAGAGACCCCTGAAGATGCAGTCCATAAAGTCGTTGAAATCGTGAAAAACCGAGTTCCTGCCAGATGGCATTATAATTCTATCCACGATATCCAGGTGCTCTGTCCGGCAAATATTGGCGGCATTGGTGCAAAGTCCTTAAATATTGAATTGCAAAAAGCACTGAATCCAGGTGGAACGGAAAGAGTCGAACGCTTTGGCATAACTTTTGCTGTAGGCGATAAAGTAATGCAAGTGCAAAATAATTATGATAAAAATGTTTTCAATGGGGATATTGGCTTTATAACCCAGATTAACTCGGATGATAAAGAGCTTGTTGTCTGCATCGACGACCTTGATATCGTTTATGACTTTGATGAATTAGATGAACTGGTGCTGGCATATGCCTGCACGATACATAAAAGCCAGGGATCAGAGTACCCCGTAGTCGTAATTCCGGTGATGATGCAGCATTTTATGATGCTGCAAAGAAATCTCATCTATACGGGAATTACTCGTGGGAAGAAACTAGTAATCCTGGTCGGACAAAAAAAGGCGTTGAATATTGCCATCAAAGGAAAAAGAAGCAATCGCTGCCGGTATTCAAAACTTAAAGAATGGCTTGGGCTGAATGCGCAGCAGGATGCGATTTGAAGGGTGGGGCGGTGCCAAGGCCGCGGCCCTTGATGAATGGGTGGGCGTATTTTTCTTAGTGGTGACCTTAGTGAGGGCGAAATCAATAAGATTTCCTCACTAAACAGAAATTTCTAAACATTTGACAAACTTATAAATGTGTATTATAATACAGAAAAAAGTAGGATAGTGACATTGAGTTGGCTAAACCTTCGAAAAGAAAATTTTTGAAGGGGGAATGCGACATGAGAATAGTTTAAATGGAAACGAAGAGACAATGAAAATTTGTTCTTTTTCGTTTTTTTTATTTCCCAAAAATCGAGGCTAAAATAATCAAAGTTGAAGGAGCGGCAAAATATGCTCATCAAAAAAATATTGAATAATAATGTTGTCCTTACCGAGACAGATCAGCATCAAGAAGTTGTAGCTATGGGGAGCGGAATCGCATATAAGAAATCTTGTGGCGATAATATTCCTGAAGATAAAATTGACAAGATCTATACGCTGTCTCAGAAAGATACTTGGGAAAAGTTCAAGACTTTATTGACGGATATTTCTATGGAATACATGGAAGTGTCTACGGCTATCATTGAGATGGCTGAGAAGAGACTCAAGAAAAAATTAAATGAAAGTATTTATATTTCACTTACCGATCACATCCATATGGCAGTGTCACGTTTTCGCGAGGGGTGTTCTATCCGGAATATGATGATTTGGGAAATCCAACGATTTTATCCAGAAGAATATGCCGTCAGTGAAGAAGCTAGAGATATGATCAATACAAAATTCTCGTTAGAGCTTCCTGTGGACGAAGCTGGTTTTATTGCATTACATATTATTGATGCACAGATGGAAAACGATTTGCCGCTGGCAAACCATATCACACAACTGATTCAGGAAATTACCAATATTGTTCGTTATACATGCTCCATAGAATATGATATAGAGTCTTTGCAATATTATCGTTTTATTACGCATTTGAAATTTTTTGCTAAGAGAATGTTTATCGGCGAAAAGACAAGTTGTGATATAGATGAGGAAATGACAGCAATTGTCCAAAATAAATATGGACTGGCACATCGTTGTGCAGAGAAAATAGCAGAATTTCTTCAG
This sequence comes from uncultured Selenomonadaceae bacterium, assembly GCA_965363355.1. Classification (GTDB taxonomy): domain Bacteria; phylum Bacillota; class Negativicutes; order Selenomonadales; family Selenomonadaceae; genus CBDTTM01. Next base: position 9,520 of record CBDTTM010000018.1, read on the forward strand.
CAAAAATATCAGTATGAATTAAACAGAGATGAAAAATTCTACTTGATGATCCATATAGCTAAAGTAAGCAAAACATCGTAAGGAAGATTGCCAGGCTGGGCCAGTGGCTCAACTTGTTTTCTAATTTTGCTAAGGAGGGTAGAGTGTAGTACACGTTTTAATTGGATGGTGACATTAAGTTGGCCAAACCTTCGAAATTCATTAAAATTTTGGAGGAATTACTCATGAGAAAATATGAAGAATTAGCAAAGACCATCGTTGAAAACGTTGGCGGAAAAGACAATGTTATATCGTTAGCACACTGCTATACGAGACTTCGCTTTAAATTGCGTGACGAAAAGAAAGCAGCTACAGAAGTATTGAAAAATACGGATGGCGTTGTTACGGTCGTGCAAAGTGGCGGTCAGTATCAGGTCGTTATTGGCAATGAAGTAGGTGATGTTTATGATGAAGTCATAAAATCCCAAGGAATTGCCGGATCGAGCAGTGAAGCTGAAAATGCAGAGCCGGGACAGAAAATGAGCATAATTGATTGCTTCATTGATATTGTATCCGGTATTTTTACGCCCGTTTTGGGAATGTTGGCAGCTAGTGGAATGATTAAAGGCTTTACAGCGATGTTTGTGGCTTTTGGCTTTATTGAAGCTGCGGGAGGAACTTATCAAATATTACAGACCATTGGAGATGGATTTTTTTACTTCTTACCAATTTTTTTAGGTCTGACAGCTGCTAGAAAATTCAAGATGAATGAGTTTTCAGGAATGGCGGTTGGGGCAGCTTTGGTATATCCATCTTTAGGTGGAATTATGAAAGCACAGCCAATTTATGATTTATTTACGGGGACGTTATTTGCATCGCCAATTCATATAGAATTTTTAAACATTCCGGTAATTTTAATGAATTACGCGTCGAGTGTTATTCCAATTATTGTCGCGGTATACTTTGGATCTAAAGTGGAACGTTTCTTATTGAAAACCATTCCACCGATGATTAAAGGATTTATGGTACCATTTTTTACGCTTTTGATTGTTATTCCTTTGACTTTTGTTATTATTGGACCGGTATCTACTTGGGCAGGTCAGTTAGTTGGCTTTATTGCAAATGGTATTTTTCAATTAAGTCCGGTTTTAGCAGGTCTGTTTATTGGAGCTTTTTGGCAAGTTTTTGTCATTTTTGGTATGCATTGGGGTCTTGTGCCGATTATGATAAACAATATTGCGGTACAGGGATTTGATCCGGTTGTTGTTACGTATTTTGGTGCTTCCTTTGCACAAACAGGGGTTGTTTTAGCAATCTTATTAAAAACCAAGAATAAAAAGCTAAAATCTCTTTGTGCGCCAGCGTTTATTTCAGGGATTTTTGGGGTTACCGAACCAGCTATTTATGGCGTGACCTTACCACGAAAAAAAATGTTTATTATTAGTTGCATTGGTGGTTCAATTGGCGGCGGTCTGATTGCTTTTTTTGGCATGAAGCTATATATGTTTGGGGGCTTGGGGGTTTTTGCCTATCCTTGCTTTATTGATCCGGTGACAAATGATATCAGTGGGATGAAAATTGGTATGATTGCATCGCTTGTATCTTTTCTTATTGGTTTGGGAATAGCATTACCTTTCTATCATGATGAAAAAGAAAGTGAAAAAACCGTAGCAAACAAAAAAGATGAGCACAAATCCGCGGAAAAAGAGATTTTGATAAGTCCGCTTCAAGGCGAAGTGAAAGCTTTGGCAGATGTTCCGGATGAAGCATTTTCTTCAGGTGTGCTTGGCAAGGGCGTTGCTGTTTTGCCGAGCGAAGGAAAGGTTGTAGCTCCAGCAGATGGGACAATTATGACGATATTTCCGACGGGACATGCCATTGGGATGATTACAGAAAATGGAGCCGAAATTCTCATTCACATTGGGATTGATACGGTTAAATTAGACGGGAAATATTTCCACTCAAAGGTCAAACAAGGCGATCCGGTAAAGTGCGGGCAGGTTTTGGTTGAATTTGATTTGGATAAAATAAAAGAAGCAGGTTATTCCATGATAACGCCTGTTTTGATTACAAATTTTCAACAATATCTGGACATTATTGTAACAGAAAAAGAAAAGGTCGATTATAAAGAAAGGCTTATTACGGTTATCGCATAACAGCATATATTTTACCTGTAAAACGTTGTCCTAAGAAATATATAAATTAAGAAACGAAATATATTTATTTGAACAGTACTGTTAAGTGATACTTGATAGATACAATTTTGGAGGAATAATAATGAAAAAAGCATTAACCGTAATAGGTCTTTCTACAGCAATTCTTTGTGGAGCCGTCCAGGCGGAAGCGGCCCCAGGCATGTTTGAAAATGTTCCATTGAGCGATTGGTCATATGAGGCCATCAATGGACTTATTTCTACAGGTCATGTGGCGGATTATTCGGAGCCAATACCACAGGGACGCATCATGAGCCGTATGGAAATGTCAATGGTTGTTGATGATGCCATGCAGAATCTGAAGGCATTCACGCCAGCGGAGCAAGATACGATTCAAAAGCTCAATAAAGAATATTATTATGATATAAAGAAAGTACGGATGCTCTCAAAGCTCGATAATGCAGATTTAGATAAACCCCTCAGTGATCCAGATAGTGCAACCTTGAGTGCAGAAGAAAAGGCCGGGATCAAAAAAGTCGCAGCTTTTGCGGATAAGTTCTCAATTGATGGTTATGCTCGTCTCCGTAATGACCATTACTTAAAAGATACAACGAAGACAACCAGGGCTAATATGGTTCATGTACAAGTCAATACGACTTATAAAGTAAATGATGATTGGCAAGTTCATACGGATCTTGGTTACCGGAATTCCTTTAGTGGCTTTGATGAAACAAAATCGCTTTCTCCGGGAGAAAATGCGACGGGAACTACGATGGATACGTATGTGACGGGGAGGCTTTTGGATAAGGCGCTTGATCTTAAAGTTGGTAAATGGAATGAGTGGAATATCTATGGCTGGGGAATGGATATAGATTGTGATTTCTCAGGGGTACAGCTAAAATATGGTAAAAAAGACTTTAAGACATTCTTTACTACTGGGAAAATGGATCTGTGGGATGATGCAATGAATAATGGTACGCGAGAATATGAACAAGTCACCAGTTTGCGTGCATTTTATCCTTTTGATAAGAAAAATGATATCAATTTTGGTGTTTCGTGGAGTTCTGCGATGGCTAGTCGTTATCAATCTACAGACCAAGGCCGAGTGTTTTATTATTACACACATGCACATCATAAGTTTGATAATAACTGGGATCTTCGTGCCGGGATTATCAGTAGTGATGCAAAAAGAGCGGATACAGCACTTGCAGCTACAAAAACAAAACAACCTGGCCGTTGGCTGCAAGTACAATATAAAGGGCCAGATCTCCAGTCTCCGGGAACTTACGGGATTACGGCAGATTATCGTTATGAACCGGCACTTAGCTGGCCGACTGTCACGGATTGGTGCGGTCTTAACGAACGCTTCGTCCGCCTTGGCGTGAGCTGGGTACCTGCCAAAAATATCATGCTCGATACCTTCTACACTTGGGCAAGAGAAATTGATACGGGAGCAAAAGATGATTTGTATCGTTTCCAGGCGCAGTTCTTCTTCTGATAAATCTATAGAATATAAAAATAAAACAGGGAGATGCTTTTTGTGAAACTGAAAAATCTTACGAAAGCAGTATTGGCAACGCTAGCCTTGGGCACAATGACATTTTGCTCGTTCAGCCCGGCAAGTGCGTCAGCAAATGATACGGTAAGGCCGCGAACCATTGTGATGACGGATGGTGAAGTGGACGATATGAATTCGTTTTTGCGCTTTTTGCTCTATACCAATGATTTAGATGTCAGAGGCATCGTTTATACGAGTTCCATGTGGCATTATAAGGGTGATGGAAAAGGAACGCAATTTACTACGCATATGGATATTGTCAAATTGTATCATCCGCGATTGCATACAGATCTTCGCTGGTGCGGGACGGATTGGATCAAGGAATATATTGACAAATACCGCAGTGTTTATCCAAAGCTTTTGCAGCACGATAAAAATTATCCGTCACCGGATAAGCTGCAAAGTCTTGTGAGTGTCGGCAATATTGATTTTGAGGGCGAGATGGATCACAATACGGAGGGCTCAGATTTCATAAAATCTGAGCTGCTCTCCGATGATGAAACTCCGATTTATTTTGAAACCTGGGGCGGGGCGAATACGTTTGCCCGGGCGCTCAAATCAATTGAAGATGAGTATAAAGGGACAGAAAATTGGCCGAGTATCTATCAAAAGATCAGCAAAAAAGCCATTTTGTACAATATCATGGACCAGGATGATACGTATAAAACCTATATTTCCGTTAACTGGCCGGATATCAAAATTTATTATAATAGCTGGCAATTTGGCAGCTTGGCTTATATTTGGCCGCAAACAGTTCCCGCTGTACAGCAGAAATATTTCCGTGGGGATTGGATGAAGAAAAATATCTTGACAGGTCCTCTTACTAGCAGTTATATGACGTATGGTGATGGGCACAAGCTTTCTGGGGATCCAGAAGATAGGTTTGGGTCTATGGAAGAAGCGGTGAAAACTGGTTATGGAAAATATGATTTGATATCGGAAGGCGATTCGCCATCCTTCCTCTATCTCATCGACAATGGGCTTCGTTCAACGGAAAGTCCGGCGTATGGCGGGTGGAGTGGAAGATTGTCACCATCGTCTTCGACGAAGAATCTTTGGGAAGACAATGTCGGCTCTTTTGACTATAATCCGTATACGAAAAAGTTGGATAAATACTACTCTCAGACGCGTTGGATCGATGCGATTCAAAATGATTTTGCCGCTCGTGTGAAATGGACGACAAATGATTATCAGCATGCGAACCACGCTCCACAGGATATCAAAATTAAGGAAGGTCTGGATCTCAAAGTAAAACCAGGACAGAAAATTACATTACATGCTTCGGCGACAGACCCGGATGGTGATGCATTACAATTTAAATGGTATCCATATGAAGAAGCAGGAACATATCTTGCGCCGGTTGTGGTCAATGGTAAAGGGCAGGAAGCAAGTCTGACTGTTCCGGCGAATGCAGTCAAAGGGGAGACCATTCATGTTGTTCTGGAAGTAACGGATAATGGGCAGCCACCGCTTACCCGTTATGCTCGGGTAATTATGACGGTTGAATAGGAGATGCAGCTATGAAAAAATCAATGCGGTATACACTGGCTTTAAGCATTGCTATTGCAGTAAGCAGTACGCAGGGATTTGCGATGCCAAAGGCTAGTCAAGATTATACAGAAACGAAGACGGCAGATGGATATCTATTAGTTGAAAACAAAAATGGAGCCGAACTTGGTTTAGCTCCAGACTCCGGAGTCAAGCTGCTGATTGTAGACGGGAAAGCCTTTAAGGACATGGACAGGAATGGAAAGCTGGAGCCCTATGAAGATTGGCGCCTCACACCAGAAAAGCGGGCTGAAGATTTGGCAAAGAGGCTAAGTACTGAGGATATTGCAGGGCTAATGCTCTACAGCATGCATCAACGTGATTTAACACCACAGCTTACGGATGCGCAAGAGAAAATGCTGCGAGACGATCATGTGCGAACAGTCCTCAATGCAGATAGTACCGCCACGACTGAGGTGACAGCAAAATGGAATAATGCTTTACAGGCGTATGCAGAAAGTCTGCCATTTGCGATTCCAGCCAATACCAGCTCAGATCCACGCAGCGATGCCAGAGGCAATGGTGTGTATCTAAAAGATGTCAGTGGCGGGGGGTCACGCTGGCCAAGCAACTTGGGCTTAGCGGCTACCTTTGACCCGTCTATAGCAAAACAGTTTGGCCGAATTTCAGCTAAGGAATATCGGCTTTTGGGTATAGGTACGGGGCTTTCGCCACAGATCGATTTAGCAACAGATCCTCGCTGGACGCGTTATTATGGGACATTTGGCGAAGATCCTGCTTTGGCAAGAGATATGGCTCGTGCCACTATTGACGGCGCCCAGTCAACGGTAAATGATAAAGGCGTTGATCAAGGCTGGGAGCGTTACAGCATCAATGCGATGATGAAACATTGGCCAGGTGATGGAGTTGGCGAAGGCGGCCGGGAAGCTCATTCGAAATACGGAAAATACGCAGTGTATCCAGGCGGAGCGTTTGAGACGCAGTTGATTCCTTTCGTTGATGGTGGATTAAAGCTTGATGGCAAAACGAAAATGCCAAGTGCAGTTATGGCATCTTATTCGATTGCCTGGAGCAAAGATGGTTCATTAGGTGAAAAAGTGGGCAGCGCCTACAGTGATTTTAAAATAGGTCTGCTTCGCAATAAATATCATTACGATGGGGTCATCTGCACCGACTGGTGTGTGACGAGAACTCCGTCAGATGCACCGGGGCCGGCAGGCTTGTCTACAGCTTGGGGGATGGAAACGGGGTATACAGAAGCGCAGCGTCATTATAAAGCACTTATGGCGGGAGTGGATCAGTTTGGCGGCAATAGCGATAAGCGGCCAGTACTGGATGCTTATGCAATCGGCGTAAAAGAACATGGGAAGAAGTTCATGGATGCGCGTTTCCAGACATCTGCGGTACGTTTGCTTCGCAATATCTTCCAATTAGGCTTATTTGAAAATCCTTATCTTGATGTATCAAAGAGCGTGCGTGAAGTCGGAAACCCGGCAGATAAAGCAGCTGGATATCAAGCGCAGCTAAAGTCAGTGGTCATGCTCAAAAATAAGGGACAGGTTATCCATAAATCTGTTGATGAAATGCACAAGCCGGTCGTCTATATTCCTATGATTTATCGTCCGGTCATTGTCAACAAACGGTTTGGATCTTACCAGCCGGCACAATGGAGTCTACCAGTCGATCTCAAGGTGGCTTCCCAGTATTTTGAAGTGGTGACAGATAAAGTGGGAACACTGTCTGCGAGAGATAGGGACGGCAATCCGATGGCAGCTCCAGAAGATATAGAGCGACTTGCACCGGCTGAGGTAGCCAAGGCGGCTATGGTTCTGGCAGTCATTGATAATCCAACAAATCAAGGAAATCAATTTGATGGGCTGGGATATGATGATGTGCAGGGCTATATTCCGTTGTCCTTACAGTATGAGGATTATGTTGCAGATTCTGCAAATGTTCGGCGCCAGTCAATTGCTGGTGATGCGGGAGAAAACAGATCTTATTATGGGAAAAAAGCCCGGATCATTAATGCAACAGATCTTGACAGCGTACGTTATGGACGTGAATGCGCGCAGCAGGCAGGTAAATCCTTGCCGGTAGTTACAATGGTCCATGCGCTAAAGCCGATGATTTTCAGCGAGGTTGAACCTTTGTCAGATGCAATTCTTGTTGGTTATGGTGTCAGCGATGCTGCGTATTTTGATATTTTAAAGGGGAAAGCAGAGCCGCAGGGATTGTTGCCGATGCAGCAGCCAAAGAATATGGAAACAGTAGAAAAGCAGCTGGAAGACGTTCCACGGGATATGGATTCTTATGTGGATGGCGAGGGGCATCGTTATGATTTTGCCTATGGCCTTGACTGGAAAGGTGTTATTCGAGATGCTCGTACCGCCAAATACGATGTGCCAGTCATTCGAAGAAATAAATAAAGGAGCCGATCGAAAATGAAGAGCAGAAACATCAAAAAAATGATTCAACTGGGAATTTGTGGTATTATGACAGTGGCTCTACTTACCGCCACGAGTCCGAGTGGCGTAGAAGCTGCGGTGAAAGAGCAGGCTTCCTATCGTACAGTCACAGAAGTCTATGATTGGGGTGCGGCCATTTCTAAAGTCATCGTTGATCTTGGCGATAATGTAACGGCGAATGCCGTAGATAATGAAACCTTCAAAGTCTACGCCAAACGTGTTCTAGCTGAGGGCGCAACGACGCCTAAACAGGCTATGCAAGTAAAAAACAAGATTTCTTTAGGCTCGGAAGCGCAGAAGGATAGTGATCTGGAAGGTTATCGTGAAGTGACGAAGGCCTATGTCTCCGATGCTGAGGGAAAAGCTGCCAACAAGGGCCATTATGTGACAATCGAGCTAAAAGTAGGTCCGGATATTGCGATTGGATCCGCACTTAATTTTGATGTAAACAGCTTTTTTAACAATTGGGTAAAGCCGGAATATACAATCACGCAGACGAAAGCTGCCGGTCCAGTAAAAGGTTTGGTCGTTGACAACAACAAAGGCAATGTTCGGCCGGTCGTAGATAAATTCAATTATGCGCATAAAATCTTTGGCCGCTTGTCCTATGGCTACGCAAGTTATGAGCCAAAAGATACCGAAAAGCATCCACTCATCATTTGGCTTCATGGAATGGGTGAAGGTGGGACGGACAGTCCTTCGATTCCTATTTCAGCAAATAAGGCTGATATGTTTGCCGATGATTCTCTGCAATCGCATTTTGGCGGAGCTTATGTGCTCGTGCCGCAGGCAAGAACGTATTGGATGCATGGCTTTAAAGATTTTGGCGATGGGACATCTATTTATGAGGACAGTCTGAAAAAACTCATTGATGCCTATGCAGATGAACATCCAAATGTCGATAAGAGTCGCATCTATATTGGAGGAGACTCAAATGGCGGCTATATGACAATGCTCATGATTCGCGATTATCCGGAATATTTCGCGGCGGCATTCCCGACTTGCGAAGGTTTAGCCGATAATTTGATCAGTGATGCGGATATTGAGTCTTTTAAGAAGACACCAATCTGGTTTACGGCAGCGAAGACGGATACAACACTTCCGCCTAAAGATTATGTGGTGCCTACCTTCAATCGTTTACAAGCCGCTGGCGCGGAAAATGTTCATTTTAGCTTTTTTGATAATGTCGTTGATCAGACAGGCTTGTATAAAAAGGCTGACGGATCTGCATACGAATATCCTGGACACTGGTCCTGGATCTATGTCTACAATGACAAATGTGTCGATAATATTGATGGAAAGACTGTAAAGCTTATGGACTGGCTTGCAGCACAAAAAAGATAATAACTACTACAAAGGGGTTTGGATATAATGAAATTTCCAAAAGAATTTTTATGGGGCGGTGCTGTAGCAGCTAACCAATGCGAAGGTGCTTATAATGAAGATGGCAAGGGGCTTAGCATTCAAGATGTCATGCCGCATGGCATAAAGACGCCGCATACAGATTTGCCGACGGAAGATAATATGAAATTGATCGGCATTGATTTTTATCATCGTTATCCGGAAGATATCAAGCTTTTGGCTGAGATGGGTTTTAAAACATTCCGTACATCCATTGCCTGGAGTCGGATTTTCCCACAGGGGGACGATGATCAGCCAAATGAAAAAGGGTTAGAGTTTTATGATCGCCTGTTCGATGAATGTCATAAATATGGAATTGAACCACTAGTTACATTATCGCATTATGAAACGCCGCTCAATTTGGCCCAAAAGTATGATGGTTGGGTAAATCGTGATCTCATTGGCTTTTATGAACGTTATGTGCGGACGGTGTTTGCCAGATATAAAGATAAGGTAAAATACTGGTTGACCTTTAATGAAATCAACTCGGTATTGCATGAACCTTTTATGAGTGGCGGGATTTATACGCCAAAAGAAAAATTATCCAAACAAGATCTATATCAGGCAATCCATCATGAATTGGTGGCTTCGGCTCTAGCGACAAAAATAGGTCATGAAATGATGCCAGCAGCAAAGATTGGCTGCATGGTACTGAGCATGCCGACCTATCCGTTATCGCCAGATCCTGATGATGTAATCGCTGCGATGAAGGCAGACCATATGAACTATTTCTTCGGCGATGTCCATGTTCGTGGTGAATATCCAGGTTATATGAAGCGTTATTTCAGAGAAAATCACATCGAATTGAAGCAGGCGGCAGAAGATGCAGAAATTCTCAAAAATACCGTGGACTTTGTTTCCTTTAGCTATTATATGAGCGTCTGTGAAACCGCAGATGAAGAAAAAAAAGTAAAAGGCCAAGGCAATATCATGGGCGGAGTTTCAAATCCATATCTTCTTGCATCTGAATGGGGCTGGCAGATCGATCCACAAGGAATCCGTTATGTACTCAATGCTTTTTGGGATCGGTGGCAAAAACCTCTGTTCATCGTAGAAAACGGCCTGGGTGCAGTAGATGAGCTTGTCGATGATGGCAAAGGCGGCAAGACCGTTCACGACAGCTATCGTATCGATTATTTGAAAAAGCATCTTTTACAAGTCGGTGAAGCAATCGAAGATGGCGTTCCGGTCATGGGTTATACGACATGGGGCTGCATTGATGTAGTCAGTGCCTCGACGGCAGAACTCAAAAAGCGATACGGCTTCATTTACGTGGATCGCAATGATGATGGCAGTGGAACTTTGAAAAGATATATAAAAGATTCATTTTTCTGGTATAAAAATGTCATTGCCACTGACGGCGAAGCTTTATATGAAAAATAATAAATAAGGTTTACGTGTAGCAGCTTGTTTGCGGTTTCTTTAATAAATTTATCTGATTTTTATTAAAGAAATCGCAGAAATAATACTTCGCATTTTCTCAAAAATATCATACAATAAAAGTATCTCCTTGTGAGGGTAGATTCAATAAACCAAGGGAGGTCTTTTATGGAAGATGAGGAATTAAAACAGGCTGTTTTGGATAAAATGACAAAAGTTTGCCTTTGTAAGGTAATCAACCGTGCGGCGATGAAGAAGGCGATTGCATCTGGTGCCGATACGGTCGAAAAAGTTCGGAAAGCAACAGGTGCGGGCTCGGGGCCTTGCCATGGTAGACGCTGTACGCCAAAAATCGAGGAATTGCTGCTGGCAGCCAAACAACAGAAAGAATAATGTTGTTGTTTGGTGATACGGATTTGCAAGGAGATAAGATTGCTGCTATAGTGAAATAGAACCTAAGAGAGACGCCAGTGAGGCGCCTCTTTTAGGTTCTATTTTTATGAGTACTAAGCGAGGATTGGTTCGAATGTTGAGCTGCATTTTGTCGGCGAGAATTCGATGATTTCATAATCGGCGATACCTTCTCGTTTAAACGGATCTTCTTGTATCAGTTTTTCAACCAAGGTGATATCCTTTGCTAAGCAAAGGATGATACCGCCATTGCGTGGATTTTTCCGGCCTGAGCAGATGAAATGACCTGAATCGTAATATTTGTTCAGGTACAAAATATGTTCGCCTAGAAATTTTTCTACTTCGTCCAAACTTTTTTTGTAGGTCAGATTTAAAATAAACATATTGCACAACCTTTCAAAATCAATTAATATAATAATGACCATAGTCAGTGACCGTGGTCATTATTATATCGCATTTGAAAAAATCGTCAAGGAGATTGTTATGATAAAAAAAGAACAGGCAGAGCAAACTCAGGCTAAAATATTTGAAACAGCGGTGGATTTATTTAAGGAATTTGGCTATGAAAATGTCACGGTCAGTCAGATTTGTCGTGAAGCGGGCGTAGCTAAGGGGACTTTTTATGTACATTATCAGGCGAAAGAGGATATTGTCAAAGATAGTTATTATGCCGACATGGGGGATTTTGTTATAGATGCATATGATACTTGGCAAGAAGCAAATCCTTCAGCGACGATTAAGGAAAAAGTAGGTGCTTTTTTGCTGACAGAGTTGAAGTTTTCGGCCAAGGCAGGACTTGAGTTGACTTGCCGTGCCTTTGTTGTCAATCTTGGTGAATGCATCCATGAGAAAAGCCGCCATTTTGAACGAAGAGTGTTTTCTAAAGTATTGAAAGATTTATTGCTAGAAGGCATTGCTGCAAATATATTTTGTCCGGGGCGAACTGCCGAAGAGATATTTTTTTATTTAGAGAGCTTTGTTCGTGGGTTGATGGCTACGTGGTGTTTCGCCAATGGCGGATTTGATATCGTAGCGCAAGGGAAAAGAGAGATTGATTGGATTATGGCAGGTTTATGACCAAGACTTCTTTTATAGCATGGCATTGAGGTTTGTACGCAGATCGGGTATTTTTGCATAGAAGTTTTTTCCGGGGCAAAGAGTTGTGTTAAGGTCCCGGTGTCCAAGAATCGTTTGGCTCGAGGGGGTTATTTGATAAGATTGACATAAAAAGGCCGTAAGCGAAAGTACGGAGGCCATCTGTGCGCTTGTTGGTTCAGCGGTCTCAAAATCTCCGACAATATTGATGCCGATTGAGGTCTTATTATATCCATAGCAGTGTGCACCGATGCTGTTTTTAGGACGGCCGCGTTCAATTGTGCCATCTTTGCGGATGACGTAATGATAGCCAATGCCGGCCCAGCCGTTGGCGAGATGCCATTTATGGATTTCACCCGCCGAAAAATCACGGTTGGTATCACCGATGTGATGGAGGATAATCATATTGGTAGAGGTTCTGATACTAAGTGGCATGGCAAATTGCAAATAGGTCTCCTGGATTGGCGGCGACGCGATATTGCTGGCTGCATAGCTGGTTTTGCATTTGAGCAGCTCAAGTGGAACAAGTGTAGAACAAATAAAGGAAAGTGAATAAGCTAAAAATTTTCTGCGATTCATTGCAAGGCTCCCTTTTGGAAATATAGACTAATTTTCATGCTGGGCAAATAGCCGAAGCTTTTCGGTTTGAATATCATTCATTAGCGTCGGGAAATGCAAGCTTAGCCAAAAGCGTAAGAACGTGTGCGTGTAGGCCTGGAAAATTGGAACGCGAGGCAAAGCATACGGATTATCTTTGCTGGTATCATCACCTAAATGAACGGTGAAAGCCGCACGATATCCATATTTTTGGACTTCTTCCATGACATGCGCATTATAGTCTCCGTATGGGTATGCTAGATAATCGATACGGTAGCCCAAATGTTTTTCTAAATCCTCTTTAGAATCCAACAATTCTTTTTTCAAGACGTTTTCATCGGTTTCCTTGCTTAAGAATGGATGGCTGAAGGTATGCCCTTCAAAAGTGATTTGATGCTGCTGCATATCTTTTATTTCATTCCAGTTCAAATAATGGTCTTGTCCGATGAGATTCGAAATTAAAAAAATGGTCGCATTGAAGTGATATTTTTCTAAAATAGGATAGGCATTGCGATAATTATCTTCATACCCATCATCAAATGTGATCAAAACGGGTTTTGGGGGAAGATTGTTGCCATGCAGGTCAGCGAGCAGCTGGTCGGGTGTAAGTGTGGTATAGCCTTCTTCATACAAATCTTTCATTTGGGCAGCAAACTCACTGGAACTCAATGTCAGTGCGTCGAAATCCGTATCGTTGATTTGATGATAGTTGAGTACAGGGATGTCGTGAGAAGAATAGGTGACACCAAGGGCTAAGGCAATGACGATAATCAATGATATAAGTACAGCACATAGATATTTTAATATTTTTGACACAAAAAAGGAACCTCCTAAATAGTAATCTTATTATTTATATACCTTAAAGATGAAATAACGCTGAATAAAATGGTGAAAATGTAAAATTTTGCAGAAAACGCTTTCAGATTCGCTTGAATACTATATAATTAAAGAAGAAATGCGATCTATCCGTTAATACGAGCAAATGGATGAAAATGTATGGGAGGAATAACAGATGTTTATAAGTGTATATATGGTAAAAGAAAGTTTTGAAAATGGAGATATAACGTATAGCCAGGATTCAACGATTGTTGAT
>CBDTTM010000019.1:0-23086 GCA_965363355.1 uncultured Selenomonadaceae bacterium
GGTCGAGATCAGAAAAAATGCAATCCCTAAAAGCAGCAAAATCCCTTGCATTGTCTTTACCGCTCCAAGCTTATCATAACAACGTTTTACTGGATTTCCCGAAAGAAAGGAAATGACAGAACCCGGCAGCAAAGACATTCCAATTGCAAAGGCCGTCATCCCATTGAGCTGCTTTAGCATCATCGGCAATAAGAACAAATTAGCAATCGATACTAAAAAAGCAATAAAGCCGATAAATAAAACGGTGGTAAACAACTTATTTTTCAGCAATGCAATGTTGATGAATGGAACTTTCGCCTTGGCTATAACATATAAGAAAAAAATAAAACATAATATCCCGGCAATGCAAAGACGTAAGTCAGTGGATAAACCGACAACAAACAATAAAATTGTTCCAACAAGCAAGACACAGCCTTTAAAATCGAAGACTGCTCATTTAGCAGGCGACATTGGCATCAATTTTACCAAAAAAGGCAATAAAATAACAATCGATGCCGTAACGAGAAACAATCCTTTGTAACCAAAAAACGAAGTGATAAGTCCGCCGAGAACTGGCCCGCCGCCAGCGCCCAAAGATGCCATCGAAGCCAGCAGCGTCATACCTGCGGCTCTTCTTTCCTGGCTATAGAACGCATTGAACGCAAGCATCGTAAGTGACGGTATCGCCGATCCTCCAGCTGCTTGAACTATCCTGCCGAGCAACAATACTTCATAGGATTGTGAAAAAAAGCCGATTACAGACCCTCCGATCAACAAACCTGCTCCAATGATATACAAGATCTTGATTGGGAAAAAATCAGCCAATTTCCCATAAACCATGGTTCCAACTGAAAATATAGCCAGATAAATGACACTGACCAGGCTGACTTGCCCCGAAGTCAAATCATAGGAGGCTTGAATAAACGGAATTGCCACATTGAACATCGTGTTATTGATTACCGCAAAAAAAATGTACAAGCACAAAATCACGGTTAATTTTGTATCGTCCTTCAAATGAGTTCACCTACGATTTATTTTCTTTTTTGATTTAAATAATGATTTAGTATACATACTTTTAGAGAAGCGAACGCGTTGACAAAAGATTTTGGAACACGCCTTCCAGTGTCTTCATTGTTTCCTTTTTTTGAGACGAATCCATATGTCCGCTTACACTCTTTTCTAGCCTTGCAAACAGTTCTTCACACGAACTTTGCAGCGATGCTCCAGCTTGCGTCAAATAAATCCGGGCTCGTCTGGCATCGTGTTCATCTGTTTTTTTCACCACGAATTCTTTATTCAGCAATTGTTCAACCAATCCATTTACCGAAGATGCCTTTACCAACAGATGCTGTTGAATCTCTTTTTGCATCAGCCCATCTTCATTCCATAAACAACGCAGCAAACGCATCTGCGCTAAGGTAAGCCCAATTTTATCCAAGCGTTCATTAGCTATTACGGTAATCAAATGGGCACATTTTTGAATGTAATGCCCCAGCTCATCTTCATATGGCTTCATAAATATCCCCCTTAAATTATTTAGGTACCTAACTAATATAAATCTATACTGCCTAACTGTCAAGTTTTCCGCATCGGCACGTTCTTAAAACACATAAAAATGAGCCTGCCAAAGGGCAAAGCTCATCTTGAAATGCCTTGTTTTTTTCATCCACAAGAAACCAAAGGGGACGCTTTCAGCCTTTATCACATCTTCGCTCTCAATACCCCAATTCTTCCAATAAAAGCACCGCATCCTTCACCAATGAAAAACACATCGGTTTATGAGGTCCTGTCTTTTCATTTATAGGTTCCTGCGGTTCCTTTTCAATTAGTACGCGACAAACCAAATCCGTATGTTTTTCTTTGAAACGCGTGACAAATTCCTTTGTTTTTTCCGTACACAAGCGTTTTGCTTCTGGGTCAAATTCCGTTTCACTGCCATATTTCAAGCCAATCACAATTGCGCCAGCTGAAACAGCTCCGCAGATTTCCCCTGACTTCACACCACCGCCAAGTGCAGCCGCCACAGAAAACGCCTGCTGCTGTGCAAGTCCATAGGTTTGCGAAAAAGATGCCAATACCGCCTGGCTGCAGCTTCCACCCCGTCTGAAAATCTCCAAGGCCATTTCCGTTCTTCCACTCAAAGCCAACAACTCCATTCCTTTAAAATATATTGCATTTACAATTTTTCCATAAAAAACAAAATTCAAAGACTTTTCCTATAGTTATTTTGTCAAAGCTCCTATATAATTACATGATATCCCAAAACAAAAGGATGGTCTATATGAAACTTTTTTTAATGGTCCTAATCATTTGCTTTGCAACTATATTCTCCGGCTGCGGTAAAATTGTCCCCGCTGAAGATTTTGATACTGCCACCCATACCTTTCAATCGGAATACGCAGCAGCAATAAAAGAAGGCACTCCGGTATGGCCAGCAGAAAACAAACAACAGGCAGCTGCTGTAAAAAAATACGAAACAGCAATTGCCTGCATTACAAAAAACCTTCCCAAAAAAGATAAGACGCTCTATGAAAACAAAGCTCTTGATATTTTGAAAAACGAACAGAACAAAACCGCTAAAAACGCAGCGGACTAAAACAATGTTCCCTGACCCGCCCATTCCGATTCATAATTTTATTCTATTATTCCATATTCAAAAATTATGAACATACATCTCTTGCATTGCCTAGCTTTATTAGGATTTACAAATCTTATGAATTATCATAAAATACATATATACTTGCGAAAAAGCTCCAAAGATTCACAATCTGCACAATGTGTTTTCCAGCAAACAGAACATGCTGCCCTACCCTATACATTGTCCCGTGTATTTTTATCTGTTTCGACAAAGCTATCATTTCATTGTTTTACTTTAGGAGGAAACCTGACATGCCTGTTTGTAAGAAATGCGGAAATGACATTCCCGCTTCTGCTTGGTCTTGCCCAAATTGCGGCGAACCGAGCCCCCGCGAAGATAATTTCGTTCAAGTAAAAGAAGAGCGACCAGAACCTGTAAAATCGACTCCCTTGACGCAGATCATTTCGCAAAAACTACCAGAACCTATAAAGAAGGCACTGGCGTCGCTAACAAATCGTCCCTTAGTTCAAAAAGTATTGCAAAAACTGGAAAAGGTCCCAAAGCCTCTGCGAATCATCACCTCGGTAATAATTTTGGCTGCATTTTTCATTGGCTTTATCACGATAGGTGCCGATGAAAATGCCTTGAAAAAGCAGTCACAAGACTTGATTGCCTCCAGAAACATCATTTTACTGGGATCGACAGATACGGAAGCCTTGCGAAAAATAGGCCAGAACACCGACCCCGCTTACAAAAAACAATACCTTGATCTCTTGCTTGCCTCCGCCGCAAAAACGCCACTGGCACAACCAATCGTACAGGATGTGCAAAAAAACATAAAGGTCAGTGCTGAGCTCGAGTCCGTACAGATTGCCGATGACAAGCAGCACGCAACCGTAAACTACATAATTGCTATTCCGACAAATATCATGCGAAAGGGCTCCCACGAAATTTCGTTAAAGAACGGTCTTTTGCAGACCCAATGGGAAAAATCAGCAGATACATGGTACTTCACCGGTGAAAGTTTTGCCGATGACAGCGATGAATAGGCATTAAAATTTTTCGTACATATACGAAATGAGGGGAACTCCAAAAAAATGGAGCTCCCCTCGTTTTTATTTTATTCTTTATCCCAAACCGAAGCTGCAATCTCCTTGACCAAGCGGATTTTATTCCATTGCTGCTCTTCACTTAAGATATTGCCTTCTTCTGTCGATGCAAATCCGCATTGCGGGCTTACACATAAACGATTGATATCGACATAACGGGAAGCCTCTTCGATACGATCGAGCATCGCCGCCTTCTCTTCAAGCTGACCTTTTTTCGATGATACGATTCCTAAGACAACCAGTTTGTCTGTGACAAAACGAAGCGGTGAAAAATCGCCGGCCCGGTCTGTATCAAACTCGAGATAAAATGCATCCACCTGTTCACCACCAAATAATATTTCAGCAATCGGTTCATATCCCCCCGCAGCTGCCCAGGTCGAATGATAATTGCCCCGGCAAACATGCGTGGTAATGGTCAAGTCCGCAGGACGCTCGCTGATTGCCAAATTATTCACCTTAAGATAAAGCTCCGCCAATTGGCGAGCATCGCTTTGTCCATCTTGCCGTTTCGACCAATACTTTTCATCGCAGAACATTCCCCAAGTGCAGTCATCGAGCTGTAAGCTGCGGCAGCCAGCCGCATAGAGATCCGCAATGACTTGACGATAGGCACTGGCAATATCTTGAACCAACTCCGAAACATCTGGATATATCGATTCGGTGATTTTCTTGTTTTCAGCTCGCTGCAACTCAGCCAGAAATTGTGCCGGTGCCGGTATCGCCTGGCGCGCCAGCACCGTTTCGCCAGCAAGTCGTTTTAAGAAACGGAAATGTTCGACAAACGGGTGGCCTTGACCGCCGATTTTTCCCGTCAACTGCGCCGTCTCAGCTCTCGTTTCTAGTCCATTGAAGCGATAGCCTTCCCCGATCAAAGCTTTTTTCACGCCTTCAAGTCCCCACATGAAATCCAGATGCCACCAGGAACGGCGAAACTCACCATCGGTGACAGCAAGAAGTCCTGCCTCTTTTTGTTTTTGGACCAAAATCGTTATTTCTTCGTCTTCTATGCGTTTTAGAACGGCTGCATCTATTTTATTTTCTTCAAATTCTTTTCTTGCTTCTTTCAAGCGCTGTGGACGCAGAAAACTCCCCACGATATCGTAACGAAAAGGTGATGTTTCTCTTTTCTCTGTCTTTTCAAATCTAATGCTCATCTTCATCAGGCCCCTCTGTAAATTCATTTGATGAGTAATTATAGCATGTGGTTTTGTTATAGCCTAACTGCTATTAGTTTGAATTGGATATAGAAAAAAGTTATATCTATGCTTTGCGATAATCGGCGACACTTGCCTGCAAAGCTTTCAGATAATCTTCTGCCAAGCGGCTCAGATGCACATTTTTATGCGAAATCCAGCCAACCGTGATGCGTTCATCGACGTCAAGCGGCACAGCTACGATATCATTGCCGTTCAAGTCCGAACTGAGGACTCCCGTGGAAATCGTATAGCCATTTAGCCCAATCAATAAATTGAACAAGGTTGCTCGGTCGCTGACCTGAATCGTTTTGGCATGGTAAACTGTGCTGAGAATCTCTTCGGAAAAATGAAAGGAATTGTATTCGCCTTGTTCAAACGACAGACAAGGGTATGGATCAAGATCAGCTAGCCGCACCTTTTCTAACTTAGTCAAAGGATTTACCGCACTGACAAAAACATGAGGCCTTGCCGTAAACAGCTCAGTGAACGCGACCTGACTTTCTCGAAATATCTTACGAAGCACCTTGCGATTGAATGCATTCAGATACAAAATCCCGATTTCACTTCGCAGATTTCTAACGTCCTCGATGATTTCATGTGTCCTTGTTTCTCTTAGCGTGAATTTATAAGCGGACACATCATATTGATGGATCAAATCCACAAAAGCATTGACCGCAAATGCATAATGCTGCGTCGACACAGAAAAGTGAGGCGCTGCCGGAACTGAGCTATGGTAACGTTTTTCGACCAATTCCATTTGCTCGATGACCTGCCGGGCATAGCCAAGGAATTCTGACCCTTCCGTCGTCACATTGACGCCTCGATTCGTCCGTTCGAACACGCTGATGCCCAGCTCATTTTCCAACTCACGCAATGCTTTGGACAAACTCGGCTGCGTGATGAAAAGCTTTTGAGCTGCGATATTCATCGACCCGCACCTAGCTATTTCAATCGCGTACTTCATTTGCTGCAACGTCATCTTTATCATTTTCCCTTCTCTTTTGTCTATATTGTTTTTTCACCAAGCCCAAAAAATTATTGACCGCACCTGATAAATATTTGTACTTTTTCCAGATAATCACTGGGCTTGATTCTACGCGAGGATGGATGATTTCTTTGTAAACAAGGTTTTCTGATGCTAATATATTTTGCGCACTGAGCGGACATAAAGCCACGCCTGTGTTTTCCCGCACCAGCACGATAGCACTCATTAAAGCATTGTAGACGCAAAAAATATTTGGTTTTAGCCCAATGGAACCAAACCATTGATTGATTTCAATGCCATGCACGATTCGTGAGGGAATGATCAACGGCGCCTTGGCCAAAGCTGACAGCTCAATTACCTCTGATGCATCGGCCGCCAATGGATTGTCCACATGCATCAATACCATCCAAGGCTCTTTAGGCAGCATAATGCCCTCATAGCGCTGGCTGTTAAAAGGCTCACGTACGATACCGATATCCAAAAATCCCTTGTCGAGACGCTCTACGATGTCATCTGAATTTCCATTCCATATGTCAAAGCTGACCTTCGGAAAGACTTTTCTATAAGAGGAAATCAGTTGCGGCAAAACGCTGGCTCCAGCCGTTTCTATACTGCCGATATTGATCAAGCCGCTTGTCCCATCGCAGCGTTCATGCAGCTGATCTTCGGTCTTTTTTATCAAATCCAAAATTTCAACACCGCGATTTTTGAGGAAATAGCCAGCTTCGGTAAGCTGCATCTTTCGTTTACCGCGCTCAAACAGCGTCACGCCCAGCTGCTCTTCAAGCTGTTTGAGCTGACGGCTGAGCGGCGGTTGTGACATATTGAGCTTGGCTGCCGCTCGCGTGATGTTTTCTTCCTCTGCAATCGTCAGAAAATATTGCAGCAATCTAATATCCATGCGCACTCCTTCTATACCCAAAGAGTATGATAAACAAATATAATATGTATTATGAATAATATCAACCTAATGGTATACTGGTTTTTATCATCGGTCAATCTTTTGTTTTTCAATAAACATAGGATTTTCCGTAAGCTTTATAAAAAGAAAGGATCCTTTCCGTGAACCACCATTATATTACTAAAGACAGCCCTTCATACTGGCCGACGATTGCGTCGCTTTTTCTCGGCAGTTTCGTGACCTTTGCCCTCTTATACTGTTTCCAGCCACTCATTCCAATCTTCTCTGCTGCTTACGATATAACGCCGGCCATGGCCAGCCTTTCGATATCGCTCACTACAGGCGCTTTGGCTATTGCCATTTTGTTCACTTCTTCTCTATCGGATTTAAAGGGCCGTAAGTCGCTCATGACGATTTCCATCGTCGGCTCCACCTTGGTCACCTTGTTGATTCCCTTCATTCAAAATTTTTATCTACTGCTTTTTTGCCGCATAATCCAGGGTGTTCTCATTGCTGGTTATCCAGCGATTGCCATGACCTACATCCAAGAAGAATTTGACCCGGCGATTACCAGTACAGTAATGGGTATTTTTATCAGCGGCAACTCGATTGGCGGACTGCTCGGACGGCTTATCGTCAGCACAGTTGCCGACCTTTATTCTTGGCAAGCTGCGATTGGCTGCATCGGCTTGGTTTGCACCGCGATAAGCCTATGGTTCTACTTGAAATTACCAACTTCACAAAATTTCATCGCCAAACGGACCTCTTGCCGTGATCTCATCGGCCGATTTGTTGAAAATTTACGTTGTTTTGAGCTCATCTGCTTTTATCTGATCGGCTTTTGCCTTATGGGAAGTTTCGTCACGCTTTACAACTACATTGAATACCCTTTGATTGCACCGCCATATTCCCTAAGTCAGACACTTGTAGGATTCATTTTCGTCATCTATCTTTGCGGCACATTCAGCTCCGCTTTCATGGGCAGGCTTGCCGATTCCCACGGCGCCGAAAAAATTCTCTTATTTTCTTTGATTTTGATGCTCGTCGGTGTACTCATCACCATCAGCCTGCCTTTGAGCCTCAAGATTTTTGGCATAGCAGTCTTCACCTTTGGTTTTTTTGGCAGCCATTCCATTGCCAGCAGCTGCGTTGTCAAAGTCCGTCCTTCTGGCAAAGTCCAATCCTCGGCTCTTTATCTGCTATTTTATTATGCAGGTTCAAGCCTCATCGGTGCCTTAGGAGGAAAGTTCCTGCTTTGGCTTGGCTGGAATGGTGTTGCTTTCCTCATTGCCATCGTCCTCTGCGCAGCTATGGCTATTTCTCTACTGCTCTTATTTCGTCAAAAGAAGACACATGCGCTCTCCGCTGCCTTTGCCAAAGCGGCCAAATAAATATAACACAAAAATCGCCCAGAATTATATCTGGACGATTTTTGTGTTATAAGAAGCTTATTATTTTTCTAAAATCACTGATCGTAACGTTCTACACCAGTTGCCGTGATGCGAGCAAAAATCAATGGTTTTTCGTCTGGCATCTGCCCACCGATTTCAAGTGCCTCTTGATAAAGAGCCTCAGCTGATTTTAGGCTTTCCTCTTTTGACGTAAAGAATCTTGCGAGTGCCTCGCCTTTTTTGACATAATCACCTGTTTTTTTGAGCATAATGATTCCTGCCGAAAAATCGATCGGCGCATCTTTGATTTCACGGCCAGCGCCGAGGATCACCGATGCGATTCCGCATTTTTCCGTATTCATATGCGAAATATATCCTTCTTTTTGCGCCGTAATCGTTTCTTCATAAGGAGCCTTCGCGAAATTTTCTACGTTTTTCAAAACAGAAACATCGCCGCCTTGCGCTTCAACCATGGCAACGAGCTTGGCAAAAGCCGAGCCGTCGGCGATTGCTTTGGCTGCAAGTTTACGACATTCTGCCAAAGTTCCCATTTGCGATAAATAGAGCATGTTCGCTGCAATTTCCACGCTTTCACTCGTGAGATCTTCCGGGCCTTCACCTTGCAATGTCTTGACGACTTCAATGATTTCGAGTGAATTGCCGATGGCATGACCAAGTGGAATATCCATATCGGTAATGAGCGCAACCGTCTTTCTATCATTGCCTTCACCGATGGCAACCATTTTTTGCGCGAGCTCGATGCTGTCTTCAACGGTCTTCATAAAAGCGCCGCTGCCAGTCTTGACATCGAGCAAAATCGCATCACTGCCAGCCGCCAATTTTTTACTCATAATGGAAGAGGCAATCAAAGGAATCGATTCCACGGTAGCCGTTACATCACGAAGTGCGTAGAGTTTTTTGTCCGCCGGCGCAAGCTCACCACTTTGTCCAATGACCGACACGCCATGCGTATTGACGATATCAAAGAATTTTTCTTCCGCAATAGCCGTCTGCATATTTGGTATGGCTTCCATCTTGTCGACCGTTCCACCGGTATGGCCCAGTCCTCGTCCGCTCATCTTAGCGACTTTACCACCGCATGCTGCAACGATTGGTGCGACGATCAGCGTCGTCTTGTCACCGACGCCGCCCGTGCTGTGCTTATCGACTTTGATTCCAGCGATCGAAGACAAGTCGATCATGTCGCCAGAATGTGCCATGCACAGTGTCATAATCGAAAGTTCTTCATCGCTCATGCCCTGAAAATAAATCGCCATGAGCATTGAGCTCATCTGATAATCCGGTATACTGCCTTTCACGTAGCCGTCAATCATATATTCGATTTCGGCTTTTGTCAACTCGCCGCCATTGCGTTTTTTCATGATAATATCATACATTCTCATATGGAAAGCGCCTCCTCATCGTATCATCGTTATTTACAAATTTTTGCCTTGAAGCTTTCGCCGTACGTATCGATTGGCAGATCGAACATATCTAAAACAGTTGCTGAAATATTGGCAAAGGTCGGAGCTGTCTTCAAATCCGTACCCGCTGCGATTGCCTTTCCATAAACAAGAT
Source organism: uncultured Selenomonadaceae bacterium (assembly GCA_965363355.1). Lineage (GTDB taxonomy): Bacteria > Bacillota > Negativicutes > Selenomonadales > Selenomonadaceae > CBDTTM01. The sequence goes on from CBDTTM010000019.1 coordinate 9,718, forward strand.
ACGGCACATATTCGCGCGTATGATCTGTCCCTGGTGCTCCGGGATCGCAGCCATGGTCTGCCGTAATCATCAATACATCATCGTCTTTCATGTTTGCCATGAATTCTTCTAACTGTACATCAAAATCCGTCATTGCCTGCGCATACCCGTCGATATCGCGGCGATGCCCATATTTCATATCAAAATCAACAAGATTGATGAAGCACAGTCCCGTAAAATCTTCTTGCAGGCATTTTATCGCTTGATTCATCCCATCGGTATTTCCATTGATCGGGATGTGTTTTTGTACGCCGCGTGCGGCAAAAATATCAGAGATTTTCCCGACGCCAATCGTATCGAACCCAGCCTTAGTCAAGCTGTCAAGCATGGTATTTGCCGGAGGTTCCATCGAAAAATCATGGCGGCGTGACGTGCGTTCAAAATTGGGGTATGCACCATCATAAGGCCGAGCAATGACGCGCCCGACACCCCACTCACCCACAAGGATTTCTCTTGCCTTACGACAATAATCATAAAGTTCTTCTGGCGAAACCATCGACTCATGCGCCGCAATCTGCAGTACGCTATCAGCTGATGTGTAGACAATAAGTGCCCCCGTATCGAGTTGCTGCTGACCATAATCGTCAATGACTGCCGTGCCCGAATACGGCTTATTGCAGATGATTTTACGGCCAAAGGCTGCTTCCAGTTTTTCAATCAAAGGAGCCGGAAAGCCCTCGGGAAATGTCGGCAATGGACTTGCCGAATAAATCCCGGCAATTTCCCAGTGCCCAATCGTCGTATCCTTGCCCTTCGAACTTTCCTGCAATCGTGCAAATGATGCAAGCGGTTCTAGGGCCTTTTCACCGCACTCTACGCCTTCGATATTAAAAAGTCCTAACCTTGCCAAATTCTTTGTCGCAAAACGATCTGACTTAGCAATGCTGCCCAGCGTATTGCAGACTCCATCCCCATATTCAGCCGCATCTGGCTCCTGACCGATTCCCATACTATCGAGAACAACCAGAAATACTCTCTTGATTTTCATATTTCTCTACCTCCCCTGACATTCAATTGACTTTAAAGTCTTTCTCGTTCAACTATTCTACGCCAAACAGCCTCGTCCTTTAAATGTTTCAAACGATTGTATTACAAACTAGATCCAAGATAAATAGCAGTGCCAAAACATAGCATAATGGATGCATACCTTGGAGCCGTCCCGAAAAAATCTTGAGCAGCGGATAACTGGCAAAACCAAATGCCAACCCGCTTGAAATACTGCCCGTAAGCGGTATCAACACGATGATCAAAAACGCCGGGAACCATTCACTAAAATCATCAAAGGGAATGTGCTGCAATTGCTGCATCATGATCGCACCTGTGATGATGATGACTGGCGCCACCGCCGCCGATGGAACATACGACAATAGTGGAATGAAAAATAGCGACAGTGCAAACAAAATCCCTGCCGTTAGCGCCGTGATTCCCGTGCGCCCGCCACTGCCGATACCGGCCGCGCTTTCTGCGGCGACAACCGTCGGGCTCGTGCCAAAAAAGCCCGACAGAAAGCTCGTGATCGCCGATACAGCAAATGTTTTTTTGAATTTCGTCTGATCTTCCAGCAAGCCTTCAATGATGCCCATCGATTCAAAGACCAAGATCATCGTCATCGAAAACACGGCCAAAACAAAAGGTATCGATGCCATCCGGGAAAAATCAGCTGCACCCAAAAGCTGTCCGTAGCGGCTGATATTCCCGAGTTCAACAGTTGGCATCGAAGCCTGCGGCAAACCCAGCAAATAATTCATCAAACTGATGATGAGAATTCCCAGAAAAAATCCGCCAGGAACTTTTCTCACATAAAAAGCCAAGCTCAGTACCAAGCCAAACAGGGCGAGCAACGTCTCGGGATTCTGCAAAGATCCGAGCGTCAATATAGACGCATCCCCTGCGGTGATAAGCCCCGCTTTCTCTAGTCCGATTTCAACCAAAAACAAACCGATTCCCGCTGTGATACCGACTTTAAGCGACCCAGGCACAGCTTTCGCCAAAAGCGAAGACAAACGTGTCATGGCGACGATCACATAAATCAAGCTGGCACAAAGCGATACCGCAATCGCCTCCTGCCAAGTCCGTCCCATATTTACAACCACGGTATAGGTAAAAAACGCATTGACGCCCATTCCTGGCGTCAGGACAAGCGGCGCATCGGCAAATATGCCAACCAACAAACAACCGATGACCGAAACAAAAACCGTAGCAAAAACGCTTAAATCAGCTGGTATCCCCGCATCTGCCAAAATCATCGGATTGACGATGATGATATACGAAATCGTGAAAAATGCTGTGATTCCGGCAATGATTTCGCGTTTCAATGCCTCTTTATCCTGAAAGGCGGCGACGATTGAATCGCCCGTCTCTCTTTTATTTTTCAATAAATCCATGTAACCCCACTTTCTCGATAAAACAAACTTACCAGACAAACAATCCCACGATGCCCGCAGACAGCAAAGATACCAAAATACCTGAAAGCAGCAGATATCCGACATTTTTTGCAATGACTTCGTTTTTCTCTTCGCTGACAAGCCCTTTGAACGCGCCAATAATCATGCCGATCGTCGAAAAATTGGCAAAAGAAGTAATGAACACCGTAAGAATCGCCTGAAAATGCGGGCTAAACGTATCCATAATCGGGCCAACGCCAATCATGACAACGAATTCATTCATGACCAATTTAGTTCCCATATACTGGGCGAATTGGAACGCTTCCGGACTCGGTAAACCCATGAGCCAAGCAAACGGAAACATAACCGTTCCTAAAATATGGCTAAGCGTAAGCCAAGGGTTAATGAGCATCAATAGCTTATCAACCAAAGCAGCCAAAGCGACAAAAGCGATGACATTAGCCAAGATAATAAGGATCAAGCGACCGGCACCCAAAATAGAGTTGCCCAAAAACGAAAAGAATGGTTCTTTCCCTTTGCCATCGCGATCGCTGGTACTGCCAATTTTGGCAATCGTATCTTCCTCTGGCAGAACCTTCACCGGATTTAAGATATTCGTCACAACGATCGCATTGATGATGTTGAGTGGAATCGCTGTCAATATATATTCACCCGGCATCATTTTGGTATAAGCCCCAACCATTGCAGCAGTAATACAGCTCATCGACATCATTGCCAAGGTCAGGCTGCGTTCTACGCGCATCTGCTTGAGCTGCAAGCTCGAAACTGCCAAAGCCTCTGTATTGCCAAGAAACATCATTTCTACAGCAAAAAAAGATTCAAATTTCGGCTGTCCGCTGATAAAGGAGAGCACCCGGCCAATCGCCTTGATGACTCTCGGCAAAATCCCAACATACGTAAGGATATCAAACATCGGTACAACCAATAGGATTGGCAGCAATGCCGCCGTAACAAAATCCATATTCTGAACATGGACCCAGCTTGGCAGCGCAAACTCAATGCCGACATATGCTACATCCACTAACCAGACAAACCCACTCGCAGCGGCCTGTACGATTCCCCGGCCAATCGGGAATTGCGTGAGAAACCACGCCAAAATAAAATTGATTGCCGTCAAAATCACTACCGAGCGCCAATTGATTTCCTTTTTTTTCTTTGAAAAAAGCACTGCAATTCCCAGAAAAACAAAAACCCCTATTATATTAACGAGCAGATACATCTTCCGCCATCCCTTCTCTACGTTGCATTTTTTTTGTCATGGTTTTTTTATTCTGCCTGAATCGCTGTTTCTAGAGCGATTTCAATCATATCATTGAACGATGTCTGTCTTTCTTCTGCCGTTGCTGATTCACCGGTCACCAAATTATCGCTTGCCGTCAAAATTGCCAAAGCTTTTACATGGTATTTTGCTGCCAGCATATAAAGAGCTGCTGCTTCCATTTCCGTAGCCATGACCCCGTAATCAACGAGCTTTTGTCTATCCATTTCATCATTATAGAAACGATCTTCGGATAAAAGATTGCCCACTCTGACTGGAATATTCTTTGTCTTTGCATTTTCATAAGCTGCATGTAATAAGGAAAAGTCTGCTAGCGGCGCATAATACATGCCACTGCCAAAGGTATTTTGAATAATGCCTGAGTCCGTCGTCGTTCCTTGAGCCAAGAGTACATCGCGAATATGGACATCCGGGCTCATTCCGCCGCAGGTTCCAACGCGCAGCAAGGTCTTGCAGCCATAGTCACGAATGAGCTCATTGACATAGATTGAAATCGATGGCATCCCCATGCCCGTTCCTTGCACAGATATTTTCTGGCCTTTATACGTGCCAGTATAACCGAATGCATTGCGGATTGAATTGTAACATACAGCTCCCTCCAAAAATGTTTCGGCAATGTACTTGGCACGAAGCGGATCTCCTGGCAATAGGATGCGTTCTGCAATTTCTCCCTTTGCCGCTGCAATATGTGTACTCATAAAATACGCCCTCTTTCTCCCTTTAATTTGATTTTTGCTATCTTGAAAATTTATCAGAATATTTCTGTATGACTTATTCTACTTAAAATCGCGCTGGCAAAAAAGGTCATATGTCCTTTTTGTTAAAACTATCCTCCTAAAAACGTAATCAATCGCCCCCACTATCGCCTTGACAAAAAAACTTCTTTTTTCAATAATGGAGGAAAGGATGATGTATTATGATTGACCTAATCGGAAACCTGCCGCCGAAAATCCGACAGAAACTAGTCCACAAACACGTAGATACCGGTGAACTCGTTGTCACCAAAGGAGAGAGCGCCGACAAAATCTATATTTTGCTCAAAGGCTCCGTTCGAGCTATCAACGAGTTCACGAACGGTCAGCGTTATAGCTTTGGCCGCATCGACCCACCGGATTTTATCGGTGATCTGGAATTTCTTGCCGAAGCACCTTTTTACGCAACCAATATCGAGGCGCGCGTCCCCTGCACGTTGGTGTCAATGAAAATCGAAACCCTCTGGGAATGGATTGATTTTGACCCATCTTTGCTGCGCCGGCTAGCCCGCGACCTCGCCCAGAAAATGTACCCAACTTCAAACAACAGCGGCATCGTCAAATTTCTTTCCAGCGAACAAAATCTCCACCTCTACCTTATGCAGACCTATGAAGCTGCCTATGAAACCAAATCTGCTCCTGAAAACCCATTAAAAATCAATGCAACAAGGCAGCGCATAGCCGATCACATTGGCATGAGCGTCAAAACTGTCAATCGCTGCATAAAAAAACTCAAAGAAAACGATTTGATCAGTATAAAAAGAGGCAAACTCTTTTTATCAACCGACCAGTATATCAAGTTATTAGAAATTCAACAGCATGCTTAAAACAGGCAGGATCATCCACTTCGATCCTGCCTGTTTTATTTGTTAAATTTTGGTTATTTTATCGTAAACCATCGCATTTTCTCGAGGAAAACCACATTATAAGGCGAAGTAAATACATAATACCTATGGGTTTCCAAACAACAGAAAGGATGATTTTACATGAAAATTTACGCACATCGCGGTGCCCGCGCTTACGCTCCCGAAAACACAATGGCTGCTTTTAAAAAAGCCTTAGCCATCAATGCCGATGGCATCGAGCTCGATGTCCAGCTCACCAAAGACGGCGAGCTCATTATCTGCCATGATCATACAATTGATCGCACATCAAATGGAAAGGGTTGGATAAAAGATTTCACCTTGGCAGAACTTAGACAATTCGATTTTGGCAGCTGGTTCTCACCCGATTTTGCCGAAGAGAAGATTCCTTCATTCAAAGAATTCTTCACCTGGTACCTTAAAACGCCGCTGCTCTTGAACATCGAAATAAAAAACGGTCCCGTCATCTATAAAGAACTTGAAGAAAAACTTCTCACCAGCATCAAAGAACTCGCCCCAGCAGATTTTGACCTATACAACCGCATTCTCATTTCTTCGTTTTATCATCCTTCTTTAGTAAAGATCAAGGAACTAGATACACGTGTCAAGACTGGTGTCCTCTTTTCTTCCTGCCCTGTCGATGTGCTCGCATTCATAAAACAAACAAACGCCGATTACCTGCATCCGCATTGGCATTATCTAAATCCAAGCTGGATTGAAAAAGCCCATGCTGCCGGTATCGGCGTCAATAGTTATACGATCAATGACTCAAAAGAATTCCAGTGGATAGCACCGCTGAAAATCGATGGTATTTTCAGCGACTGTCCCGACTGCTTAACTGACTGACAGTTCTAGTATTCCTGCCAATTTTTCTGTACGTTTATCAAATACATACAGACTTCCCTTACCTGGTGTCACAAGAATTTTCTCGCCAAAACTTGGCAGATTTTGCGGCACCGGGATTTTTATTGCGATTTTTTCACTTCCGACCGCACAGTGCACGATCGCTTCTGAACCGATGTTTTCTACGACCAGAACTTTGGCGGCAAAAACATTATCTCCCGGCTTTTGGCTGATGAAAAAATTTTCCGGACGAACCCCTAGGTAAACTGCATCTTTATTTTCTGCATACATGCCCATTAGCTCAAGCTTGACATCGTCTCCCGAAAAAACAAAGCCATCGCCAGTTTCCTTGGCCTGGATTTTGCCACTCAAAAACTGCATGGGCGGCGTGCCGATGAACTCAGCTACAAAGCGATTGACCGGTTTTTTATACAATTCGATGGGTTTGCCCACTTGCTGGATCAAGCCATCCTTCATCAAGACAATGCGCGTTCCCATCGTCATCGCTTCCACCTGATCATGCGTCACGTAAACAATCGTCGTCTTGAGCTTGCTATGCAGTTCAATGAGCTCCGCTCTTGTCTGTACCCGCAGCTTGGCGTCGAGATTACTGAGCGGCTCATCCATCAAAAACACCTTAGGTTTGCGGATGATGGCCCGCCCTAGGGCAACTCTTTGCTGCTGCCCACCCGACAATTCCCTTGGATACCGCCTTAAAAGCGCATCGAGGCCAAGCATAGCAGCCGTTTTCTTAACGGCTGCCTCAATCTGGGCTTTAGGGACTTTGCGCAATTTAAGTGCATAAGCCATATTGTCATAGACACTCATATGGGGATACAATGCATAATTTTGAAAGACCATTGCCATATCGCGGTTTTTAGCCTCACAATCCGTTATATCGGTTTCATCGAGAAAAATATGACCGCTGCTTGGCTCCTCGAGCCCGGCGAGAATGCGAAGCGTCGTCGTCTTCCCACATCCGGAAGGCCCCACGAGCACCAAAAACTCACCATCTTCTATCACTAAGTCAAAAGGCGCGATCGCCGTATGATCTTCAAAAACCTTGCTTACCTGTTGTAATTTTATCGTAGCCATGTTATGCCCTTTCCTATTTGGTCTGGTTATTATATCTTTCCAGCGCGCCATTTACCGTATCTGCCGCTTTGTTGAGCGCATCGGCTGCACTGCTCTGACCGCTGAGCACTTGCTCAATCGCACTTTCTATTTCTTGACGAGACTGCGTGAATACGCCAAGGAAACCACCCTGAGTACTGCGATTGATCGGAGTATTATGAAGCTGATCGATAGCCACCTTGAACTGCGGATATTTTTCTTCATATTTTTTGAGGTCTGCATCTTCATAAGCCGCTTTAGTCACTGGGAAATACCCGGTTTTCGTATGCCAATATGCCTGTTGCTTCGCTGCGGTCATGAATTTGATGAATTCCCAAGATGCTTTTTCTTCGGCATCGCTATGCCCTGACAACATCCATAAGGAAGCACCACCGATGATGATCCCATTTTGCGGCGTATTTGCTGGATGCGGCATAAAGGCTGTACCCACTTCGAATTTACCGCCGACACCATCCATGATATCACCGAGGACACCAGTAGAATCCATCGTCATCGCTGTCTGTCCAGCAACAAAAGCTTTCATCGTATCCGCTGTTTTTCGTCCCATGTTCGATGCACTTCCATCTTTCACCATGGACGACCACCAATCGAGGATTTTAATGCCTTCTGGAGAATTAAAGGCGACCTTATCCGCCACGCCATCACGGCCATTGCCATTATTGGCATACAGAGCATTTTGTTCAGCCAAGAGCTGTTCAAAGAACCAGCCATAAATCGCCATAGACATTCCTGGGCGCGTCACCTGACCACTTCCATCCCTTACGGTCAGCGTTTTAGCTGCTTGTGATACTTCTTCAAAGGTCTTAGGCGGATTTTCTGGGTCTAATCCAGCTTCCTTAAACATCGTTTTGTTATAGTACAAAATCGGAGTCGATGTATTGAACGGCATGGAATACAATTTTTTATCTACCGTATAATAAGCTAGGATATTAGGTTCATAGCTCGACATGTCGAATTTTTCTTGATCGATCCATTTTTGCACAGGAACGACTGCTTTGCTATCGACCATGAACTTCGTGCCAATATCATAGACCTGCATGACATTTGGCGTTGATTTTGAAGAAATCGACTGTTTGAGTTTATTGATTGCCGAATCATAATCCCCTTGGAAAACAGCCTCTACCTTAATATCTGGATGCGTCGCATTAAAATCATCAACAAGTGCCTTGGTAGCTTCGCCGACTTTACCGCCAACTGCATACCAGAAAACAACCTTAACTGGCTTTTCCTCACTTTTTGCCGCGGACTCTTGTTTTGAGCCACAACCACTGGTACCGAGAATCATCAATCCTAGCAGCATCAGCGCTGCTACTTTTTTCAAAATGCTTTTCATTTTGTCACATCCTTCGTTTTATTTCGCCAATATACCGTCAAAAAATTTTGCTCACTTTGACCATGTATCAGCCTCAAATAAAGCCCTTCTCAAAAACACATAAGAAAGGTTATATTTACCCTTTTGTCGAGCCTGAAGTCAGGCCCCTGACCAATTGTTTCTGCCCAAAAATCAGCAAAAATACTGTTGGCAGCGAAACTAGAACGATTCCCGCCATTGTCGTGTTCCAAGAAATCCCTTGATCCCATTGCAGCATCGCCAAACCGATCTGCACCGTTCGCATGCCATCTGTATTGGTGATCAAAAGCGGCCACATGTACTGGTTATACGTTGTCAAAAAAGCATATACACTAAGCGTTGCCAGTGCCGGACGCGATAGCGGCAAGACCATTGTAATAAAAAAACGCAATGGCCCGCAGCCATCCATCCTAGCCGCTTCAAAAATCTCTCTTGGCAAGGTTTGGAAATACTGCCGGAGCAAAAATGTGCCAAAAGCCGAAGCAAAAAATGGAACAGCAAGCCCTTGATACGTATCGATCCATTCTAACGCCCGTATCGTAAAGTAATTGGGAATGACCGTTGCCTCCCAAGGAATCATCATCGTCGAAAGAAAAACGATGAACAATCCTTTCTTCGCCGGAAATTCCAAGAAAGAAAAAGCATAGGCTGCCAAACTGCAAGTTATGACCTGCCCAATCGTAACCAAGCCTGAAACGATGAAACTATTTAAAATAAAAGCAAAAATCGGCGCCGTATCCATGGCTTTTTGATAGCTTTCCGTATAAAGTTGCGACGGAATGAACTGCGGCGGAAATGCCGCTGCCTCAGCAGCAGTCTCTAAGCTCACCGTTATGGCATAGAGAAAAGGAGCCAAAATCAAAAATGCCGCCATACACAAAAAAAAGTAAGAAAAAACTTTTTTCATCGATAAAACACCTTTCTTTCCAACAACCAAAATTCAAGCAAGGTCAAAATCAATATGATCAAAAACAAAAAAATCGATTCAGCACTGGCATAACTGTAATTGAGATCAAAAAAACCTTGCCGATAAATTGAATAGACAATGACATTCGTGCTCTCCGACGGCCCGCCCAGCGTCAAAATATTGATTTCACCAAAAGCCTGCATGGCGTTGATTACAGAAACGATAAAGACAAAAAACAAGGTCGGCGACAAAAGTGGCAAAGTGATATCGATGAACTGGCGAAAAGACGAAGCGCCTTCAAGAGATGAACTCTCATACAAGTGCTTGGGAATAGATTGCAATCCGCTTAACAGTACGAGGATATTAAATCCAAGCCCGCGCCAAATCGCTACGATAGAAACCGAAACCAATGCCCACTTGGGATCAGCCAGCCAGGAAATCGAAGGCAAATGCAAAAGCTGCAAAAAATAAGCAAAAACCCCGGCACTGGGATTAAAGAACATCATAAAAATCATCGAAGCCCCAGCAACTGCAATGGATAGTGGAAATGCAAAAATCGTCCGAAAAAACCCGATTCCTTTAAGCTGCCAATTGGCCATGTACGCAAGGCCCAATGCGATAAAAATCCCTGGTACCACCGTGTACAACGTGAATAGAAGCGTTGCTTTCAAACTGTTTAGGAACTGCGGTGCCAAAAACATTTCTTTATAGTACTTGACACCAGCATATGTAGTCTCCTGCCCCAATAAGTCCGTATTGAACACGCTAAGGCTCATCGATTTCAATAGCGGGTAAAATACAAAACAGGCAAATAACAGGAGCGATGGGGCCAAGTAAGCCAGGCCGCGCATCAAGGGGAGCAGTTTAGCTTTGTTCCGTTGGCTGGACAATAAACATCACCTCTAAGATTTCAAATACATTTTGCAATTTTCTTACCATGAAAATCATAGCATGCACCTTCTTTGCCATTGTTATTCTTTTGTTATGGATTGTTTAACTTTTTCTCGGCTTGAATGCAAAAAAATTCGCACGACATCTGCATGCCCTGCGAATTTCATGAAACTTTCTATATTTACCTATACAGCGTGCCCTTATATAGCGGCTGGTTCATCCTCTACTACTGGCGTCTTCACTTCGTGTTTTCTTTTGACACGTGTCATCGGCTTATATTCTTTTGCCGTATCTTTGATTTCTTGTGGAATCACGATTGAATCGATCTGATTGCATTTTGAATAAACGACTGACATCGTCATCGTCGATTTTGCCAAAAATTCTTTGACCTGATCTTTCTCTCTTGGCTGCGCTATATCCAAAAAGAGCGATGCTCCTTTACGTATCGGACCCGTCATATCCATATCGACTTGCGTGATCATTTTACTTTTCTTATCGACTTTGGCAACATACGTAATATCCCCTGCCGATAAAATCAACATCCGGGCCATTGCTGTCGACTGAGCCATCATCGAATTCGGTACCGCTGTGGTCTTTTCCTTATTCTCCTTGATTGCCGCATCGAGTATATCACTGAGACGCGCGCTATCAAGCGTTACTTCCATATATTTATAAGTTGGGGTCTCTCTTTGCAGCTTCACATCTTTCATCAAGCCAGTCATCATTTTCTGCAAAGCACTCTTATCGCTAGACGAAAGCTGTTTGGAAAAAGTCTGTCCCACTGCCACGGTCTGCTTTACCCATTCATTTTTTTGCAATGTATAAACAGTAAAATTGCCAGCGTTTTCCTCTGCATACTGCTTCAGAGGGACTGTGACTTCCTTGCCTTTTTCATCACGGAACCATATATTCATATTATTCTGATACACAACAGGCTCTGTCTTCAAATCACCGTCTCCGGTCATCTTCATCTGCCCCATCGGCGTATCTGCCTCTAAATCAACCGTATAATGTAAGTTTTTCACATCAGCCATATTCATATAGACTTCATCCATATAGGCTTTTTCCGTTGGCACCGCTGCTGCTGCCAAAGCAAACGATCCGCCCATCGCTGCCAATACAAAACCACATACCAGCACCATCGTCCAATTGATTCTTCGCATAAATCTCAGCATTTCATCAAACTCCTTATGATTTTCATTGTATCCATACACTTTCAGTATAAGACACTTATCGAAGATTTTCAATGAATCCTGGCAAATGGAATCCATAGTCCTAGGGTATCTTACAAACTATTTCAGTCCTTCACCAAATAAAACAAAATCACGACTTCTTGAATATCGCTATAGATTTTTCAACACAGCTCAATAAAAAAGCTTGACTTGTAGTTAACTCCAGCTTATATAATAGGTCCATTATATAAGGGACTCCTCCTGCAATTTCTTTACAGTATCCCTTATATGATATACATCATAATTTGGAGGTTTTACCTATGGATAAAGAACAAAGTTTAGGCGGCGGTGCCGTTTTTCCTACAGGCGCAAAAAATGACGCATATGCTCAGTACTTTGTCGGTCAAAGCTATTTGAACATGTTATCAACAGAAAGGGTCTTCATTGGCAATGTAACGTTTGAACCAGGCTGTAGAAACAACTGGCATGTCCATCACAAGGGCGGCCAGATTCTCTTAGTAACTGGCGGCAATGGCTATTACCAAGAATGGGGCCAAGAACCCGTTGCCCTCAAGGCTGGCGATGTCATAAACATCGCACCTGAAATCAAGCATTGGCACGGCGCTGCCCCACATAGCTGGTTTTCCCACATCGCTGTTGAAGTTCCGGCTGAAGGCGCTTCCAACGAATGGTTAGAAGCGGTAAACGAGGAAGATTATAATAAGCTTCGCTGACAAGCGATTGAAGCCGGCATTTCAAATGCCGGTTATATCTTTAAGCGACAAGGAGCTCTATCGATGAAAAATTTAATTATCTATTACTCTTATGGCGGAAATACCGAAAAAATTGCGTTGCTCATTCAAAAAGAAACCCAAGCTGATATTATGCGCATCGAAACACAAATCCCTTACACGGGAAGTTATCAAGATGTTGTCGAACAAGGTCAAAATGAAATAAACAGCGGCTATATGCCAAAGCTCAAAGACTTTTCTATAGATATCTCTGGCTATGATACAGTCTTTCTTGGCACTCCGGTTTGGTGGTATACCTACGCCCCGGCAATCAAGACACTCTTTGAGCAACATGATTTTCAAGCAAAAAGGATTTATCCTTTCGTGACAAATGGCGGTTGGATCGGTCACACCTTCAAAGATATCGAAAAAAACTGCCGGCACGCATCTGTTCAAACTGGCATCAACATACGCTTTGAAGAACACACATTAATAACACCGATTCAAGAAATTCAAGCATGGATCCAAAAAGCTTCCGCAGGCATTTGATTTCTAAATTTTTACTGAACTAGGTTTCGGACCGTCTTTTTTTAGATGGTCTTTTTTTATTTGCAGCTGCTCTTCCTATGTATACAATATACATTTATCTCTCGTTTTAAATTTAAAAGGCAATTGTCTTCCCTTGACGAAATAATCATATAATAATTGATTGCAAGCCGATAGAAAATTTCGTCTTTTCTATACAAAAAATACCAAGGGAGGGATTTTTATGTTTACTTTTTCATCTCAAGCTAAAACAAAAACGCTGGATACAAAAGCTGTTCCTACCCCAGCACAAGCAATAGCATCGAATGATGATATGCGCACGGTATATTTAAGCAAAAATGATTTATCGAAAGAAGAAATAGCCAAACTCTGTGATCTCCCGGATGGAACCGCTTTAATCATAGGTTTTATCTCGCCTGATTTATCGGTCGCCCAAGTAGGTGCCCAGTTAAACGG